>DASXYT010000073.1:0-2585 GCA_036502345.1 Pseudonocardiaceae bacterium
CCGTCTACCGGTCCGGTGACGGGCGTGGCCGGTACCTGTTCGACCTGGTCAGGCAGGCGGCACCGGACGACGAACGGCTCGTCGTCGCCGAGGCCGTGCTCGCCGAGTTGCGGGCCAGGGGTCTGCCCGAGATGAACATCGACCTGGCACTGGCCACGCTCGGTGCCGTCGCCGGCATGGTCGACGGAGCGGGCGAGGCGATGTTCGCGGTCGCCCGAACGGCGGGTTGGCTGGCGCACGCGGTGGAGGAGTACGAACGGCACAAACCGCTGCGTCCGCGAGCGATCTACACCGGGCCTGCGATCAGTTCCTGACCGCGCGGCCTGGCACGTCCTAGAGTGATGATGGTCTCGCCGCCCGGCCTGGAGGTGCCACGTGTTCTACCCGCTGACGGTTCGCGACTTCATCGACCGGGCCGAGCAGGTCTATCCCGACCGGGTCGCGGTCGTCGACGAGCCGGACCAGCCGGCACCCGGCCTCGGCGAGATCAGCTACCGCGAGGTGGCGACGCTGGCCAGGGCCCAGGCGGCCCGGCTGGACCAACTCGGCGTGCCGGTCGGCGGCCGGGTCGCGGTCATCTCGCAGAACTCGGCGCGGCTGCTCACCTCGTTCTTCGGTGTGTCCGCCTGGGGACGGGTGCTGGTGCCGGTCAACTTCCGGCTGGCAGAGCCGGAGATCGACTACATCGTCCGGCACAGCGGCGCGCAGGTCGTGTTCGCCGACCCGGCGGTGAAGAACGTGCTGGACGCGCTCGACGTGCCGCACAAGTTCGTGCTCGGTGACGACGACGCGCTCTACCTGCGGGACGTCGAGCCGCGGCCGTGGACCGAACCGGACGAGGCCGCGACGGCCACGATCAATTACACGTCCGGCACGACGGCCCGCCCCAAGGGCGTCCAGTTGACGCACCGCAGCCTCTGGCTCAACGCCACCGTCTTCGGGCTGCACACCACGATCAGCGACCGCGACGTGCTGCTGCACACCCTGCCGATGTTCCACGTCAACGGCTGGGGCATGCCCTACGGCGTGACCGGCGTCGGCGGCCGGCACATCGTGCTGCGCCAGGTCGACGGCACCGAGATCCTGCGCAGGGTGCGCCGCCACGGCGTCACGCTGATGTGCGCGGCGCCCGCCGTGATCAACGCAGTGCTGGACGCGGCAGGCTCGTGGGAGGGCGAGATCCCCGGCCGGGACCAGGTCCGCATCGTGGCCGCCGGTGCGCCGCCGCCGTCCCGCACCATCGAGCGGGTGCGGGCCGAACTGGGCTGGGAGTTCATCCAGATCTACGGCCTGACCGAGACGTCGCCACTGGTCACGGTGAACCGGATGCGCGCCGAATGGGACGACCTGGAGCCCGCCGACCAGGCCCGCAAGCTGATGCGGGCCGGCGCACCGGCACTGGGCGTGCGAGTGTCGATCGACACCGACGGCGAGGTGCTCACGGCGACCAACAACAACCTGGACGGCTACTGGGAACAGCCGGACGAGACGGCAGCGGCGCAGCAGGGCGGCCAGTTCCACACCGGCGACGGCGGATACATCGACGGGGACGGCTTCCTGGTGATCTCCGACCGGAAGAAGGACGTGATCATCTCCGGCGGCGAGAACGTGTCCTCGATCGAGGTGGAGGACGCCCTGACGTCGCACCCAGCAGTGCGCGAAGCGGCGGTGATCGGCATCCCGGATGAGAAATGGGGCGAACTGGTCACCGGCATGGTCGTCACGGACGGCTCGGAACTCACCGCCGAGGACCTGATCACGCACTGCCGCACGCGCCTGGCGGGCTACAAGTGTCCCAAGCGGATCGACTTCGTGGACGAGTTGCCGCGCACGGCGACCGGGAAACTGCAGAAGTTCAAGCTGCGCGAACCGTTCTGGGCAGGCCACGACCGCCAGGTCCACTGACGGTCAGGTCCGCAGGCGGTCGAGCGCCGAGGCCGCCTGCGCGGACCACACGGGGGCGGACAACAGCACTGCTCTGCGGAAGACTGCCCTGGCCGCCATGCTGTCGTTGACCAGTTCGTAGAGCCCGCCCAGGCGGAAGGCCGCCCGAGCCGCCAACTCGTGCTCCCGCGCACCGAGTGCGTACTCCAGTAGCGGCCCAGCCGTCCTGAGCGCGTCAGAGGGTTTGGCATGCGCGATGATCCAGTCGGCCAGGTCGACCGCAGCAACCGGTGACCACATCGGGTGGTCGAATTCAACCACGGACGAATAGGCCTGATCGGCTTCAGCGTCGTCGCCCCTACTGGCCAAAGCATTGCCGAGCCGCCACGCGGCCTCGACGGACCACTCGGGGTGTTGGCTCGCGATGACCTGTCGGCTTGCGGCAGCGGACTCGTCGTAATGTTCGGAGTTGATCGAGATCTTGGCCAGGCGGAGGGCCGCCAGCGTGCTCCAGTCGCCAAGGCCCGCGCCTGCCACCCGCCGGTACAGCGGCGCGGCCGACTCCGGCCGGCCTCGGCGCTCGAAGCCGTCCGCCTTGAGGAAGTCCGCGAGTGTGGCGGGTGCCGGCTCGATCGGCGGAGTCACGGTCGGCGTCGGCGCCTGGCTCGGGGTTCTGGCCACGGCAACACTGGCGACCGCGT
>DASXYT010000074.1:0-20397 GCA_036502345.1 Pseudonocardiaceae bacterium
CCGCTACCTGGGTGACGGCGGCCTGTGGTTCGACGACCCGGACGTACACCACAGGGACGACCGAGGCGGCCTGTACTTCACCGCCAACTAGACGGCGCCGGGTCAGCCGAGCCGCGTCGCGTGAGCTGCTGCCAGTCGCCCTCCGAGAGGGTCGACTCGCGCGCCAGGGAGTTCGGCTCCCGCGCTCGGGTGGTCGGTTCGCCCGCGCAAGGGGGCGACTCGCCCGCCGGAGGGGTCGGGCCGCCCACCCAAGAGGTCGACTCGCGCGCCTCGATGGTCGACTCGCCCGAGGTTGTGTTGTCTGCCTGGATGGTCGACTCGCCCGCCCCGGAGGTCGACTCGCGCGCCCGGGTCGTCGGTTCGCCCGCGTGTGGGGACGACTCACCCGCCGGAGAGGTCGACTCGCGCGCCTGGATGGTCAACTCGCCGGGGTTGTGTTGCCCGCCCCGGAGGTCGACTCGCGTGCCTGGGCGGTCGGTTCGCCCGCGTGAGGGGTCGGCTCGTCCGTCTGGGATGTCGGTTCGCGCGGCAGGGGAGTCGGCTCGGCCACCGGAGAGGTCGGGTCGCGCGCCTGGGAAGTCGAATCGTCCGCGCAGGGGGCCGATTCGCGCGTTCGGGAGGTCGACTCGGCTGCCCGGGTGGTCGACATGCGTACCCGGAGGGGCGACTCGCGCGCCGGGTTGTGTTGTTCGCCGATGGTCGGCTCGCCCGCTTGGGCCGTCGACCCGCCCACCCGCGTGGGCGACTTGCCCGTCCGCGTGGGCGACCCGTCCGTCCGCGTGGGCGAGTCGCCCGTCCGAGGGGGCGACTCGTCCGCCGGCGTGGGCGACTCGGCCGCTCTGGTGGTCGACTCGACGCTGCGGTCGCTCGTCGCCTACTCGCCGTCGGGCGGCACCGACTGCTCGGCCGCTGAGCGCAGTTCGACACAGCATTCGCCTGGCCTGGGCGCCAGCACCGCTTGCACGCCGGTCGCGTCCAGGCCGGTGAGCACGCCGGCCAGGAACGTCTTGTTCATGCCGCACACCAGATCAGGTGCCTTCGCGGTCAGCGGGTGAAACGGGCAGTTACGCAGCCGCACACACGTCGGCGTCTCGCGCGTCGGCTCGAAGCCGTGCCTGGCCAGCAGCGCCTGGGTGAGCGTGAGTGCGCGCTCCACACCGAGCCGGCCAGGGTTGGTCTGCGCCCGTTCCTGCGCACCGACGTCCTCGCCGCGCTCGCCCGCCACCCGCATCGCCGCTTCGCGGGCGGTCTCGTCTGCGCCCTCGGTGAGCACCGCGTCCATCAGGATCTCGGCCAGCACGTCGTACTGGCGCTGCGGGATGGTCACGGCGATGTCGGTGCCGGCCGGTTCGTACACCTTCGGGGCGCGGCCCACCTTGCCGACCGACTCGAAGTGCGCCCGCAACAGCCCTGCGTCGACGAGTTTGTCCAGGTGGAACGCTGCCAGCTTGCGCGAGATCCCCACCGAGGCCGCTGCCTCGTCGCGGGTCACCGGCTGCCTCGCCGCCCGGATGAAGACGTACATCCCGCGCCGCGTGTCGTCAGACAGGGCGGCGACGGCCTTGATCGCCGGGTCGGGGGTCATGACTCACTGTATCGCCCATGGCAGTGTGCGTAAAACCGGTCCTTGACGCGCCTCAGGAATAAGACCAAGCTGAGTTGGTGAAATTACCGAGGACCCGGAGGCCGTTGTGACCAGTTCGGCGCTGCACGTCGTCAAGGAGACAGAGACCGGCGTCGACCTGGCCGCGGCCGAACTGGCCGCCGCCGACTTCCTGCGCGCGCTCGGCATCTCACTGGACACCGAGAGTCTGGCGGGCACCCCCGCCCGGATGGCCCGTGCCTACGCCGAGTTGTTCACCCCGCGCCCGTTCGACCTGACCACGTTCCCCAACGACGAGGGCTACGACGAACTCGTGCTGGCCCGCGACATCCCCGTGCGCTCGGTGTGTGAGCACCACCTGCTGCCGTTCGTCGGCGTCGCGCACGTCGGCTACCTGCCGGGTGACCGCATCCTCGGGCTGTCCAAGCTGGCCAGGATCGTCGAGCACTTCGCCTGCCGCCCTCAGGTGCAGGAACGCCTCACCAAGCAGGTCGCGGACTGGGTGTGCGAGCACCTGCACCCCAAGGGGGTCGGCGTGGTGATCGAGGCCGAGCACACCTGCATGACGTTGCGCGGTGTGCACGCCACCGGTTCCACCACCATCACGTCCACCCTGCTCGGCAGCCTGCGCGAGGACGCACGCTCCCGCCAGGAGTTCTTCGCCCTCACCGGCCATCACGCATAGGAGTTCACCGTGGCACAGCGGAGTTTCGTCATCGTAGGAGCCGGTCTCGCCGGTGCCAAGGCAGCGGAAGCGTTGCGGGACCAGGGTTTCGACGGTCGGCTGACGTTGGTCGGCGACGAGCGGAATCGGCCGTACGAGCGGCCGCCGCTGTCCAAGGAGTACCTGACCGGCAAGGCCGACCGGGACACCGTCTTCGTGCACGAGGCGGCCTGGTACGCCGAGCACGACGTCGACCTCCGGCTCGGCGTCGCCGTGACCGCCATCGACGACGGCGGCGAGCACCGGGTGCGACTGGCCGACGGCAGCACCATCGGCTACGACAAGCTGCTGCTGGCCACCGGCGCCAGCCCCAGGACACTGTCGATCCCCGGTGCCACCGCGCGCGGAGTCCGCTACCTGCGCCGGATCGAGGACTGCGAGCACATCAAGGACGCCATCGACACCGGCGGCCGCATCGTGGTGATCGGCGCCGGCTGGATCGGCCTGGAGGTCACCGCGGCGGCGCGGCAGCACAACGTCGACGTCACCGTTCTGGAGACCGCCGAACTTCCGCTGCTGCGGGTACTCGGCCCGGAGATCGCCGTCGTCTTCGCCGATCTGCACCGCGCACACGGCGTCGACCTGCGCCTCGGCGTGACGGTCAGCGAGATCATCGAGGTGGACGGCCAGGTCACCGGCGTGCGGCTGGGCGACGGCACCGAGATCGCCGCCGACACCGTCCTGATCGGCGTCGGCGCTGTGCCGAACGTCGGACTCGCCCAGGAGGCCGGACTGGCGGTGGACAACGGGATCGTGGTGGACGCGGGCCGGCACACCAGCGACCCCGACGTCTTCGCCGTCGGTGACGTGGCCAACGCCCACCACCCGCTGCTGGGCAGGCACATCCGGGTCGAGCACTGGGCCAACGCGCTCAACCAGCCCGCTGCCGCCGCGGCCGCGATGCTCGGCAACGACGCGAGCTACGACGAACTGCCCTACTTCTACACCGACCAGTACGACCTCGGCATGGAGTACACCGGCTACGTCGAGCCCGGCGGCTACGACAACGTGGTGTGCCGTGGCGATCTCGCCGGCCGCGAGTTCGTCGCGTTCTGGCTGCGGGACAACAAGGTGCTGGCCGCCATGAACGTCAACGTGTGGGACGTCGGCGACGCGGTCAAGGAGCTGATCCGCTCGGGCCGCACCGTCGACCCGGGCGCGCTGGCCGACCAGGATCGGCCGCTGGCCCAGCTGTAGCACCTCAGCGGCGGCGCAGCCGCTTGTCCACCAGCGGCGGCCACGTGTAGAAGATGTCGTCCGGGTTGAGGTCGGTGCCCGGCGGCACGATCTCGTCGATGCGGTCCAGGACGTCGCCGCTCAGCACGACGTCCTGGCCGGCCAGCAGGTCCAGCAGCTGCTCGGGCGTGCGAGGTCCGATGAGGACGGACGTCACCGCAGGGTGCGCCCTGACGAACGCGATGGCCAGGTGGGTGAGCGGCATGCCTGCCTCGGCCGCCAGCTTCGTCAACTGGTCGACGGCGGTCATCTTCACCTGGTTGGCCGGTACCGACATGTCGAACAGCCGGGCTCCCCGACCCTGGCTGCGGTGGCCTGTGGTCGGGTTCGCCCGGCCGGACAGCCAGCCGGAACTCAGCGGGCCGAAGGTCAGCACGCCCATGCCGTAGCGCTGCGCGGTCGGCAGCATCGATGCCTCGATGCCGCGCAGGAAGATCGAGTACGGCGGCTGCTCGGTGCGGAACCGGTGGTGGCCGCGCCGGTCGGCGGTCCACTGCGCCTCGACGACCTGTGCCGGCGGGAACAGCGACGAGCCGATCGAGCGCACCTTGCCATCGCGCACCAGGTCGGACAGCGCGGCCAGCGTCTCGTCGATGTCGGTGTCCGGGTCGGGCCGGTGCATCTGGTAGAGGTCGATGTAGTCGGTGTCCAGTCGCCGCAGGCTGTTCTCCACCGCCTGCTTCACCCAGCGCGGCGAGCCGCCCCTGTGGTTCGGGTCGGTGCCCATCGGCAGGCTGAACTTCGTCGCGAGGACGACGTCCGCACGCCTGTCCTTGATCGCTTTGCCGACGATCTCCTCCGACTCGCCGAGGGAGTAGACGTCGGCCGTGTCCACGAAGTTGATGCCGGCGTCCAACGCTGTGTGGATCATGCGCACCGACTCGTCGTGGTCGGTGTTGCCCATGGCGCCGAGCATCATCGTGCCCAGTGCGTAGTCGCTGACCGAGATGCCGGTACCACCGAGAATTCTGCGTTCCATGAGCCAAGCCAAGCACGGGAATCGGCCGTCGTGCGCGGTGAGCCAGGTCCGCTGTTACCGGGGGTCCAGCAGTACCCCTCACGTTCCGTGTGGCGGGCTTAGCCTGATGGTATGAGTCAGCACTCGGTCGAGGCAGGCGGCAACACGGAGTTCCGGGAGTTCCTGCGCACCCGGCGGGCCAGGATCAGCCCGGCCGACGTCGGCCTGCCGCCGGGGCCGGGCACCCGGCGGGTGCAGGGCCTGCGCCGGGAGGAGGTCGCCATGCTGGCCGGTGTCAGCGTGGACTACTACATCCGCCTCGAACGTGGCCGCAACGTCAACGTGTCCGACACGGTGCTGGACGCCATCGCGCGCGCTCTGCGGCTCAACGAGACCGAGCGGACCCACCTGTTCACGGTGGCCAGGCCCTGCCGGGCTCGGCGTCGGCCGTTGCCGCCGCAGCGGGTACGGCCAGGCCTGCGCCTGGTGCTGGAGTCGTTGATCGACCTGCCGGCCATGGTGCTGGGGCGCCGGTTGGACGTCCTGGCGACCAACCGCATGGCCCGCGCGCTGTACACCGACTTCGACGCGCTGCCGCACCGCGAGCGCAACATGGCCCGCTACGTCTTCCTCGACGAGGGCGTCCGTGAGCTGTACGTGGACTGGCCCTCCGCAGCCCGCGGCATCGTCGGCACACTGCACCTGTATGCCGGCAGCTACCCGCACGACCCTCAGCTCGCCGAACTGATCGGTGAACTGTCCTTGCAGGACAAGGATTTCCGCCGATGGTGGGCCGATCACGACGTGCTCCAGCGAACCTATGGCAACAAGCGCTACCACCATCCCGTCGTCGGCGACATGACACTGGGCTACGAGGCGCTGAACCCGGTAGGCGACCCCGAGCAGAACATCGGCCTGTACACCGCCGAACCCGGATCACCGTCCGAGCAGGCGTTGCGGCTGTTGGCCAGTTGGACCAGTGAGCGGGCCGTGAACGACGCCGTGCGGCAGCCTTCCTGAGCGGTTACGAGGTGTGGTGCCTCGCGTAGTGCCTGGCCACCCGGGCCCGGTTGCCGCAGCCCGCTGAGCACCACTGTCGGCGTGGGTGGTCGCGCACGAAGTAGAGCACGCAGCCGGGCGCGTAGCAGGCCCGTAGTTCGTCGCGCTGATCCGAGCCGAACAGTGTCACCGCCGCTTCGGCGACCACGGACAGGACCGCGTTGCCCGAGGTGACGCGCTCCACCCGCTGTTCCGACCAGTCCAGCCGGGACCACGACGGTGCCGAGGCGCACGCCTTGTTCAGCGTGGCCACGGCTCGGTGCACGTCCCGGTTCGGGTCGGCGACCGACCGGGTGTCGTCGGTCACCTCGGCCGCGAGCGTCCGCAGGGCGTCGCGCAACGCGCGGAAGTCGCCGAGGACGGCATCGCCGGACTCGCCGATCGCGACCAGCCAGGCTGCCAGGCCGTCGGCATCGGCCAGCGTGTCGTGCACACCGTCCCGGTCGGCCCAGATCGTGTTCATCAACTCGACCGGCAGAGGTTCGCCAAGCAATGCAGCCATGCCGGCGAGCGTACTCGAACCTAATGGCTGGATGCCATCTCAACCATTTGACAGGTTGGGTACAGTTCCTAATGAGAAGCGGGATCATCAGCCGTTAGGTGGGCGTCATGGGATTCCACGAGGGTGAACTGGCGGTGCAGCGCAGGGCCGGTGTCTCGGCCGAGGCAGCCCGGCTGGTCACCATGCTCAGCGAGCCCGACCTGGACGGCGGCGCCCACCTGTTCCTGGCCAGCAGGACCTTCGCGGTGCTGGCCGCTCGGGACGGGCAGGGGCGCCTGTGGTCGAGTCCGCTGACCGGTCCGGCCGGCTTCCTGGACGGCTACGGCACCACCCTGGACGTACACACCGCGCCCCGGCAGGGTGATCCGCTCGCCGGGCTCCCGGTCGGCCAGTCGGTCGGCCTGATCGCCATCGAGTTCGCCATCCGCAGGCGGTTCCGGGTGAACGGAACGCTGCTCGGCAGTGGTGACGGGCTGCTGATCGACGTCGATCAGGCCTTCGGCAACTGCCCGCAGTACATCCAGCAGCGGCTGATCGAACCGGAGACCGGTGCCGGCGCGGGTGAGCACGGTTCGCTCGTCGGCACCGAACTGACCCCGGCGCAGGAACGGATCATCCGTGCCGCGGACACGTTCTTTCTCGGCACCAACCATCCTGAGCGGGGCACCGACTCGTCGCACAAGGGCGGCGCTGCTGGCTTCGTCCGCGTCGACGGCGGCACGCTGTGGTGGCCGGACTACCCGGGCAACAACATGTTCAACAGCTTCGGCAACCTGGCCGTCGACCCGTCGGCGAGCATGCTGTTCGTGAACTACGGCACCGGTACCACGCTGCACCTGTCCGGCACGGCGGGACTCGAGTGGATCACGCCGGGCTCACCGGGGGACGACGGCGGCACCGGGCGCCGGGTCCGCTTCACGCCGGAGCGGATCGTCCAACCCGTCGACCCACTGTCGATCCACGTCAGCGACACCAATCCGTACCCGCGCAACCCCCGCCTGAGCTAGGAGCACCGTGGACTCCGCGTACGACACCCTGCTGGCCCGCGACCCGACGCTGCGCGAACTCGCCGCCACCGCCGGCACACCCGACCCGTTCGTCTGGGTGGACGGCGGCCGCACCGGCTCCGGCAACTTCGCGGCGATGGTGCTGCACATCATCGGTCAGCAGATCTCGACGACGGTAGCGTTCGTGCTGTTCGACCGGTTGCGCGACGCAGCGGGCGGCCTGCCTGATCCGCACAACATCAGGGCCCTCAGCCCGGATCGGATGCGCTCACTCGGCCTGTCCAGGGCGAAGGCGGGCTATCTGCTCGCGCTGGCCGACGCTGAACTGAACGGCGGCCTGGACATCGAACACCTCGACGCGCTGGCCGACGCCGACGTGATCGCGAGGCTGACAGCGGTGCGCGGAATCGGCCTGTGGTCGGCGGAGATGTTCCTGCTGCACCAGTTGCGGCGGCCGGATGTGCTGCCGGCCGGTGACATGGGCATCCGGCGCGCGGTGCAGGCGATGCGCTCGCCTGCCGACCTGCCCACGATCGAGGACGTGCGACAGACCGGCCTGGCGTGGGCGCCGTATCGGTCGTACGCGGCAGCGCTGTTGTGGGCTTCGCTGCAGAAAAAGCTAAGCGTCGATCGCCGCCTTGATGTTCCGTAGCGCCGTCGGCCAGTCCTGCTGCGGATCGAGCACCAGCAGCGAACGGTAGGGCCACCGCTCCAGCACGTCGTCGACGACCCGTTCCCACTCCTCGTACAGCCCGACGACGGCGTCCCTGCCATGCAGATTCCGTGCCACCGCGAAGGGATAGCCCTGTGCTGACGCGATGTTCCACGCCGTCCACGTCGGGTCCCTGGTGGCGTGTACGTGGGAGATCGCGGCCGAGATGTCCGTCGGCCGGAGGTAGACCAGCAGCGGATCGGCCGGGGCTATCGCGCGTTCGATCCCGCCGATGATCTCCCGCACCTTCGTCAGCGGGGCGCCGTTGACGAACGCCGGCAGCACGGAGTTCTGCAGGAAAGTGCTCTCCAGCACGACCGTCTGCTGCTCGCGGACGCATAGTTCGGCGAGTCGACCCCACTGGTCGGCCGAGTACACGGTCCGGTCCACCGCCAGACCGTCCGGCCCGATGTCGTGCTGTGTCCAGACCGGCTCGGGATAGGCGGCACGCAACCGGTCCACGGCCTTGGTCCGGACCGGATGGTTCATCGCGAACTCGGCGAACGCCATCGCGTTGGCACCACGCTCGGTCAGCCACGCGCCGATGTGCTGCGCTGTCGTCGACTTGCCGGCGCCGATCATGCCCTCGATCAGGATCAGCCGCGTTGTGCCCATCGCCGGGTCAGTCTCCTGCCAGTTCGTCGGTCGCCGTGTGGCCTGCCGTGGTGGTGCGGCGCAGGAAGCCGGCGACCAGTTCGAGTTCGGCCTCCGTGTAGCCGGCGCAGATCTGGTCCATCGACGAGTTCATCCCGGAGTAGATGCGGAACAGGTCGGCGTTGCGACCCGACAGCGCCCGCACGGCAACCGCGCGGCGGTCCGTGGCGTCCGGGTCGCGGTCCCTGCTGATCCAGCCGCCGCGTTGCAGCCGGTCCAGGATGCCGGTCATCGTGGCGGGGTGCAGACCGGCCCGGCGGGCCAGCGCGCTGGGGCTGAGCGGCCCGTGCCTGGCGATCAGGTCGAGGCAGTCCAGGTCGATGTCCCTGAGGTCGACCTGGGCGCCGACCTGGTGGTTGAGCAGCGACAACTGGTTGTTGAGCTCACGCAGCGACTCCTTGACCGCCCTGGTCAGCCGCCGGCGCTGGCGGGTGCCGCCATCCGATGATACGGAACTCATATTATACTACTTTCGTGTTATATGGATGCCGCTGGCCAGCCTACCTGGGCCTGACCAGCGACTACCGGTACTGTAGTTTCTACAACCTTGTAGAAGGCGAAGGGGTACCGACCACGTGAGTCAGCTGACCTATCTCGAAGCGATCGTGATCGGCGCCGTCCAGGGCGTGTCCGAACTGTTCCCGGTGTCCAGCCTCGGCCACTCGGTGCTCATCCCCGCGCTGATCGGCGGGGAGTGGGAACGGGATCTCGACGTGTCGACGCCGGAGTCGCCGTACCTGGCGTTCATCGTCGGCCTGCACGTGGCCACCGCGGCCGCCTTGCTGCTGTTCTTCTGGCGGGACTGGGTGCGCATCCTCGGCGGGCTGGTCACGTCGGTGCGGTACCGCAGGATGCGCACCCCGGCCGAACGGCTCGCCTGGCTGATCATCTTCGCCACGATCCCGGTCGGCATCGCGGGACTGCTGCTGGAGCACGTCTTCCGCGACACACTGGGCCGACCGATCCCGGCGGCCTCGTTCCTGATCGCCAACGGCGTCGTGCTCTACGTCGGCGAACGGCTGCGCCGCCGCACCAAACCGACCGAGGACGAGACGGAAGCGACATCCGATGCCGATTCGGACGCCCGGCTGGCCGAACTGTCGATGGTCAGGGGCACGCTGATCGGGTCGGCGCAGATCCTGGCGCTGCTGGCCGGAATCAGCCGCTCCGGTGTGACGATGGTGGCCGGCCTGCTCCGCGGACTGTCCCATGAGGACGCTGCCCGGTTCTCGTTCCTGCTGGCCACACCGGTGATCCTGGCTGCCGGCGTGCTGAAGATCCCGGATCTGTTCGGCCCGCTCGGCGCCGGCATCCACGGTCAGATACTCGCCGGTAGCGTCGTTTCCTTCATCGGCGCCTACCTGGCTGTGCGGTTCCTGACCCGCTACTTCCACACCAGGACGCTGACCCCGTTCGCCATCTACTGCGTGCTGGCCGGGACCGGCAGCCTGCTCTGGCTGACACTCGCGTGAGCTAGACCCGATGGGCGCTGTCGGATGCCATTACCCACCCCTTACCCTGACCCTGCACGGTGGAAGTGGCAAATGGCGGGAGCACCGGTGAGCACTGACGTATCTGGGCCGGGTCGGAACGAGCCGGTCGTGTTCGACCCGAGCGATCTGGCCGCCCGCAAGGCCAAACTGGCCGACAGCGTCGACAAGCCGTCGGCGGCCCGGATCTACGACTACTTCATCGGCGGCGAGCACAACTTCGCCATCGACCGCCAGTTCGCGGAGGGCCTGCGGTCGCGCATCCCGAAGATCGGCGAGTACGCCAGGGAGTGCCGGCTGTTCATGGGCCGTGCGGTGAACTACGCCGCCCGGCACGGCTACACCCAGTTCGTCGATGTGGGCTCCGGCCTGCCCACCGCGGGCAGCGTGCACGAGATCGCCGACGAGGTCCGGCCCGCGCGGGACAGCCACGTCGTCTACATCGACAACGAGCCGATCGCGTTCGCGCACGCCGAACTGCTGCTCGACGACCTCGCCGATGCCAACCGGCACCGTGCCGTCTACGCCGACATGCTCGACCCGCTCAACCTGTGGCAACAGGTCGGCGACACCGGCGTGATCGATCCGACCCAGCCGGTGGTGCTGCTGGTGTCCGCCGTCCTGCACTTCATCAAGGACGAGGCCAACCCGGACGACGCGCTGGAGTTCTACCGCCGCATGCTGCCCACCGGGAGCCTCCTGGTGCTGAGCCAGATGTCCGACGAGAACCCGGCCGACGAGGGCGAAGCCGCTGCGCTACGCCAGTTGGAGGAGTTCTACGAGAAGACGACGAACCCCGGCCAGTTGCGCACCCGTTCCGAGTTCGGCCGGTTCTTCGGCGACTTCGAACTCGTCGAGCCGGGCCTGGTGTGGGCGCCGGACTGGCATCCGGACGGCAATGCGCTGTTCAAGCAGGGTTCGCAGTCGCGGATCATCGCGGGAGTCGGCCGCAAGGTGTGAGCTGAGGTCAGGGCGGTCAGTCGCCGCCCGAGCCACCGCTCGAACCGCCACCGCCGCCGTTGCTGGAACCGCCGTCGCCACTTGAGCCGCCGCCGTCGCTCGAACCACCGCTGGAACCGCCGCCGCTGGAGCCGCCACTACTGCCGTGGCCACCGCCTCGGCCACGGCCACTGCCCTGACCGCCACTGCCCTGACCGCCGTTGCCCTGACCACCGCCGTTGCCCCGGCCTCGGTGATCGACGACCGGTGCTTCCTGCACGGTGGTCGGCGGGGGAGTCGTCGTGGTCGGCGTTGTCGTCGGCTGCTGCGTGCCGGGTTGGTCGGCGATGGGCGGTGACTGCCCGCCGGCAACGGGTGCCGGGCTGTCCAGGGTCAGCACCAGGCCGGCGGCCAGCGTCGCGATCCCGGCCGTGGCGGCCGCCAGCGGTCGCCACACCCGCCCCAGCGCGGACCGCTCCGGTGCTGCCATGGCCAATTCGGGCGCTATGACGCCCAGCGGAGGCAGTCGGGTGGTGCTCAGACCGGTCGGGTCCAGGTGTCGCGCGCACTGCTGCGCCGTCGGCCGCTGGGCGGGGTCGTTCGCCGTCATCGCGGCCAGCAGGCCGACCAGGTCGTGCGGCAGGTCGGGCGGGATGTTCGGCGACCGGTGCAGCCGCGCCACCGCGGTCTCCACCTCGCTGCCGCCGATGTACTCGATCTCGCCGGTCAGGCACTCCAACAGCACAAGGCCAAGGGCGTAGACGTCGACCGGCGGCCCGATCTCTGTGCCGAGGACCTGCTCGGGAGCGAGATAGGCCGGGGTACCGATGATCTCGTTCGTCTTGGTCAGGCGGGCCGAGCCGGCCATCAGCGCGATGCCGAAGTCACCGAGATGCGGGGCGCCGTCCTGGTCGAGCAGGATGTTGGACGGCTTCACGTCCCTGTGCACCACACCGCGTTCGTGCACGTGGGCCAGCGCCTCGGCCAGTACGACCCCGAGTTTCCTGGTCTGGGTGTCCGGCAGCGGGCCGGTGAGCAGGCGGTCCAACAGGCTCTGCCCGGCCACCAGTTGCATCACCAGGAAAGGCCTGCCGTCGTGCTCACCGACGTCGAAGACCGACACCAGGCCGGGGTCGGACAACCGCGCCAGCGCGCGTGCCTCGTCGTGGAACCGGTGGCGCGTAACACCATCCGGGTCGATGCGGAACAACTTCACGGCAACAGGGCGATCCAGCGTCCTGTCGTGCGCGGCGTACACGTCAGCCATCGCGCCACGGCCGAGTAACTCACCCAGGTCGAACCTGTCCGGCAGCGGCGAACCCGGCTGCGGACGCAGGTTCAACTGATCATCCATGTCGGGCCACCTCCTCGTGCTCCCGACGGGGTTCCCCACGACGTCGATGTTCAATCCATGAACCGACTCACCAGCCAAGCTAGCACCGGAAACGCGCTGGTAAGGGCAACCTGTATCAGTCTTCGACGCCTCAGGTCACGCTTCGGCCATCGGGGATGGCATGGGCTCACCGGTTTCCAGCAGGGTCTTGAGGCTGGACAGGATGGCGGGCCACCCGCCGCTGATGCCTTCCAGCATCATGCTGCCCGGGTCGAAATCGTCGTGTACCACGGTGAGTTTGACCATCGGCCCGAGTTCCTCGATCTCGAACGTCACCTTCGACCTGCGCTCGTTGGAGATCTTCTCGAACACCTCGTCGCTGAAACCGAAGTGCTGCGCGAACTCCGGCGTGAACGTGTGCCAGGAGTACGCCAGCTTGCGGTACGGCTGCGCTTCCAGCACGACCTGGGCCGGATCGGTGATCGTCACGCCCTCCTGTTTCCAGACCATGGTCGAGCCGGTCTGCCAGTCCGACGCGAACGTCGTACCCCAGTAGCGCCGGGTGAACGCCGGGTCGGTCAACGCCTGCCAGAGCCGTTCGGCCGTGGTGTTGATGTAGGTCGTGTAGACGAACTTGTCGTCGCTCATCGGGGCCTGCTCCAATGCTGTTTTCAGGTCGGCGAGCGCACCCGCCCGCGCGCGGTCGTACTGGTTCAGCCAGCGTTCCGCGATGGCGTTGATCGGCACGGCATTGAGGTGGTGCAACTTCTCCCTGCCCTGCCACCGCGTGGTCACCAGATTGGCTGCCTCGAGTACGGCTAGGTGCTTGCTGACCGACTGCCGCGCCATGTCCAGCCCGGCACACAGTTCCCGCAGGCTCTGCCCGTTCCGGGCGTTCAGGCTGTCCAGCAGCCGACGGCGACTGGCATCGGCCAGCGCCTTGAACACCTCGTCCATCAACTCACCATGCCCAACATGCAGCCATCCGGCTGCATGTGACAATAGGCAGCCAGCTGGCTGCATGTCAAGTCAGCGACCGAGCGCCTTGACCATGATCAGGCACGGGTTCTCCGGCCACAGCTCGTGCATCTCCTCCAGCGGCAGGAACCCGACGGACCGGTAGAACTCCCGCGTCCTGGCATAACCCTCGTCCGGTCGGGCCGGCCCCAGCGTCTTCACCTGGAGCAACCGTGCGCCCTCTTCGGTGATCTCCGACTCGGCGGCCGCGACGAGCGCTCTGCCCACGCCCCGGCGATGCCAGGCCGGGTCGACGGCGATCAGGTGGATCTCGGCGGCGGACGCGAAGTGGCGTCGACACAGCAGTACGCCGATGGCCTCGGTGTCGGTGCGCGCCACGAACCCGGGCAGTTCGGTCGCCGACGCCACGTATTCCGCATTGGCCTCCGGGATACCGAACCACGAGGGGAGCAGGCCGAGCAGTCGATCAGTGATGTCCGCCAATTCGGCGGAGCCGGTGGCCTTGACGATCCGATACGGGGAGGCGCCGTCCATGGCGGAAGTATGGCAGGCGTCGTCAACTGTGAATGCGTGATCCGTTTGACATCAATCAAACGCGATGGTTACGTAAGCGCTTAACCAACGTAACCGCTTAACCTGCAACGACATGGACGAGGTCTTCGCAGTGGCAGACCGATCCACGATTTACCAAGTGGCGCAACGAAGTGGCGTGTCCACGGCCACCGTGTCACGGGTGATGCGGGACGGTGCCGGCTTCTCCATCGCGACACGGAAGCGTGTACTCGCCGCGGCGGCCGAACTCGGCTGGGTGCCCAGCGGTTCGGCGCGAGGCCTTGCCTCCCGCCGATCCGGCATCGTCGGCCTGCTGTTTCCCGACCTGGACCGATCCGGTGAGGCCGAACAGGAGTCGCCGCTCTACGTCGACGAGGTCATCCGGGGCGCGGAGCGGTCGGCGACCTCGGTCGGCGACGCCGTGCTCATCGCGGCGACCCAGACCTCGTCCGGCCGGCAGTTGGCGTTCTCCGTTGCCGGCAAGGTGGACGGCCTCGTCGTGATGGCCCGCAGCCTGTCCAATCAGGACATCGCGACGATCTCCCGCAGCGTGCCGATCGTGCTGCTGGGCAACCCGTCCACCCGGCACCGGCTGGATGTCGTCGGTGCCGACAACCGTGGTGGCACAAGGGAGATCACCACCCACCTGATCGAAGTACACGGCCATGCCGACATCGCGTTCGTCGGCGGCCCGCCCCGCTCACCGGACTCGGTGGAGCGGTTCGCCGGCTTCCGGGACGCGCTGGCAGCGGCCGGGCTGCCGACACCCGAGACGCCGGACGCGGCAGGCGGGTTCACCGAAGGCGGCGGTGAGCGGGCGATGGCCGAACTGCTGGAGCGGCAACACCGGCCGAGGGCGGTCGTCTTCGGCAACGACGAGATGGCGATCGGCGCGCTGACGACACTGCGTTCGGCTCGCCTTCGGGTGGCCGCCGACGTGGCGCTCACCGGGTTCGACGACATCGCGGCGGCCAGGCACGTGCGGCCGTCGCTGACCACCGTCCGCCAGCCGATGCGCGAGCTCGGCGAACGGTCGGTGCGCATGCTGCTCGACCGGCTCAACCAGCCGGACGCGCAGCGACGTTCGGTCATCCTGCCGACCGAGGTCGTGCTCCGCCGCAGCTGTGGCTGCCGGCCGAAACCGACCTCCCACCGTGGAAGGACTGCGACATGACCCAGGAGGCAACGGAAGCAGCGGCGAAGGACGACTGGGAACGGCGGATCTACCTGCGGCTGACCGACACCGAGGGTGCCGACGAAGCACTGGCCCTGCCCGCGCCGACCGGCGTCCGCGCCGAGCCCGCCGTCGGGCACGTCCGGCTGAGCTGGGACGCCGTGCCCGGCGCAGCCGGCTACCTGATCGAGCGGACCGACGGCGACGAAGGACAGCCGAGGCTGGTGCGGCACGGCGGCAGCGACGTGGCCGCCGTGGTCGGAGCGCCGTTCGCGGACACCGGCCTGCGCGACGGCGTCGAGTACCGCTACCGGATCGGCGCCGTGGCCGGTGCGGAACACCCGGCGTGGGCCTGGTCGGAACCGGTGTATTCGCACACCAGCCCGCTGAGCGCCGTCACGGTCGATGCCGGTGTCGACGCGTCGGTCGTCACAGGGCAACTGGACCGGGTCTGGCGGATGGTCGGCTCGGAACGCCTGACCCAACTGCGGTTCGGCGACGACGGCCACGGCAACGACATCGGCGCCGAGTTCGCCGAGGCACTGCGGCTGGCCCACCAGGATCTCGGCGTGACGCACGTCAGGGCGCACGCGGTGCTGCACGACGACAACGACGTGGTCACCGGCGATCCCGACGCGCTGAAGTTCGACTTCGCGCAGATCGACGCGCAGTACGACCAGATCCTCGAACTGGGTGTGCGGCCGGTGGTCGAGCTGTCCTTCATGCCCGCCCTGCTGGCCAGGGACCCTGAGCTGACCGTGTTCGGCTACCGGGGCATCATCTCGCCCCCGCGTGACTGGGCCCAGTGGCGGGAGGTGGTCGCCGCGCTGGCCGAGCACCTGGTCGACCGGTACGGCATCGACGAGGTCGCCGAGTGGGGCTTCGAGGTCTGGAACGAGCCGAATCTCGTCGTTTTCTGGTCCGGCACCCGCGACGAGTACCTGCGGCTCTACGACGAGACAGCGCACGCCGTGAAGGGTGTCGACCCCCGGCTGCGGGTCGGCGGGCCGTCCACCGCGGCAGGTGAGTGGGTCGAGGCACTGACCGCGCACGCCGAGAAAACCGGTGTGCCGCTTGACTTCCTGACCACCCACACGTACGGCAACCTGCCGCTGGACACGCGGGCATCGCTGCGCAGGCACGGGTTCGACGGTGTGCCCGTGTGGTGGACGGAGTGGGGTGTCGGCTCGACGCACTTCGGCCCGATCCACGACGGCGTGCTCGGCGCCGCGTTCGTGCTCAGCGGCTTCCAGGCCGCCCAGGGCAGTGTGGACGCGGTCGCGTACTGGGTGGTCAGCGACCACTTCGAGGAACTGGGCCGCCCGCCGCGACTGTTCCACAACGGTTTCGGCCTGCTGAGCGTCGGCAACCTGCGCAAGCCGAGGTACTGGGCAGCGCACCTGGCGGCGCACCAGGGTGACCAGGTGCTGGCCAGCCACGTGACCGGCGACGGCGCCGACGTACTGGTGCACGCGTGGGCCACCCGGCACGACGACGGCACGGTCGACGTCCTGCTGTGGAACGGCACCATCAACGGCGAACTGATGGCCGGTGACCCCCGGCTGGACCGGCACGTGCGGCTCGCCGTCGCCGGTCTCGACCAGCAGCAGTACCAGGTGGCGCTGGCCAGGGTGGACGAGCGGCACTCCAACATCGTGGCGGAGTGCCCCACCGACGTCGACTGGCCGGACGCCGCGCTGTGGTCGCATCTGTGGGAGCGCGACCGCCTGCATGAGGAGCCGTTGCCCGACGTGACGCCGGAGCACGGCGTCGCCCGATTCGATCTCGATCTGCCGATGCCGGGCGTGGCGCGCATCCGTCTGGCAGTGGCCTCCAGCACGAAGGAGGAGAACGTCCAATGACACTCGTATCCGGCACCCGGTCGGCCCTGTTGGGCGCGGCCGTGGTCGCGCTGGTGGGCGGCGGTCTGGCCGCCTGCTCGGGCAACGCGAACAACGTGGGTTCTGCCACCGGCTCCGGCACCCTGGTCATCGGCACCGACAACGGCTCGCCGACCCTGCAGGAGAACTTCAACCCGTTCTCGGCGAACAAGCGCTCCGGCACCACGTACATGTACGAGCCGCTGGAGTATGTCAACGCGGTCAACGGCCACGAGACGCCGTTCCTGGCGACCGGCCACACGTTGAAGAACGCGACCGAGGTCGACTTCACCATCCGCAAGGGCGTGTCGTGGAGCGACGGCAAGCCGTTCAGCGCGGCCGACGTGGCGTTCACGTTCAACTACCTGAAGAAGTACCCGGCCCTGGACGGCATGGGCATCTGGCAGCAGGTCAGCTCGGTGACCGCGGCCGGTGACACCGTCGCCGTCCGGTTCACCAAGCCGGATGTGCCGTTCGTGCAACAGGTCGAGCAGCAGGTGATCGTGCCGCAGCACATCTGGTCGGCCATCACCGACCCGACCACCTACACCAACACCTCGCCGGTGGTCACCGGGCCGTACGTGCTCGGCACGTTCAACCCGAACCAGTACACGCTGACCAGGAACACCAAGTACTGGCAGGCGCAGAACGTGGCCGCCGCGAAACTGGTGTTCCCCGCGCTCACCGGCAACCAGCAGTCGCAGCTCGAACTGTCCCGTGGCGACTACGACTGGGCGACGCTGTTCATCCCGAACGTCGGCCAGACGTGGGTGAAAAAGGACGCCAAGAACAACCACTACTGGTTCCCGCCGGGTGGCACGATCTCGCTGTTCCTGAACCTGAGCAAGGCGCCCTACGACAACACCACGTTCCGCCAGGCGCTGTCGGCTGCCCTGGACCGCAAGGACATCGCCACCAAGGCCGAGGACGGCTACGTCCAGCCGGCGTCGCAGAGCGGCCTGCTGCTGCCCAACCTGAACAGCTGGCTCGACCCGTCGTTGCCCAACGCGGGCGTGGTCGGCCAGGACACGTCGAAGGCCACGCGGTTGTTCACCCAGGCCGGCTACACGATGAAGGGCGGCGCGCTGGTCGGGCGGGACGGCAAGCAGGTGACGATGACCCTGCAGACACCGAACGGCTTCACCGACTGGCTGCAGGCGGCGCAGACCATCCAGCAGCAGCTCAAGGCCGTCGGTATCACGGTGAACATCCACACCCCGGAGTACGCCGCCTACAACGAGGCCCTGCAGAAGGGCTCGTTCGACGCGTCGCTCGCCTCGTTCGGCGGCACCGGCAGCCCGTACCTGGACTTCTTCAACACGCTGGCCAGCGCACAGACCGCGCCGGTGGGCAAG
Source organism: Pseudonocardiaceae bacterium (assembly GCA_036502345.1). GTDB lineage: Bacteria > Actinomycetota > Actinomycetes > Mycobacteriales > Pseudonocardiaceae > DATEPR01. Next base: position 18,157 of record DASXYT010000074.1, read on the forward strand.
ACGGCCGCGTCGAACTTCTCCCGCTTCGCCGACCCGTCGCTGGACGGACTGCTGCGGCAGATGCAGGGCGAGACCAAGCTGCCGCAACAGCAGGCCACCGTGCACCAGCTGGAACAGGTGATGTACCAGCAGGTGCCGATCATCACGCTGTTCTACGGCGCGACGTGGGCGGAGTACAGCACGAAGGGGTTCACCGGGTGGCCGGACGCCAGCAACCCGTACGCCCCGCCCGCGCCGTACCTGGCACCGCCGCTGATGATCGTCACGCATCTCAAGGCAGTCTCGTAGGGCGGCCGCGATGCATCCCATCGTCCGCAAGCTGATCATTTTCGTGGCCACGCTGTGGGCCGCCGTGACGGTGAACTTCTTCATCCCACGGCTGATGCCGGGCACCCCTGCGGACGCGGCGCTGGCGAAGCTGGCCGGCAACGGGCCGGTCAGCCCGGCGGAGAAACAGGCCATCGAGGACACCCTCGGCGTGCCCAGGGGCAGCATCATCTCGCAGTACGGGCACTACCTGAGCGACGCGGTGCACGGCCGGTTCGGGACCTCCTACACGTACTTCCCGGAGCCGGTGGCGTCACTGATCCGCACGGCCCTGCCGTGGACCCTGGTCCTGGTCGGCTCGGCCACGGTGCTCGCGTTCGTGATCGGCACGCTGGCCGGCGTGCTGGCAGCGTGGCGGCGCGGCAGGGTGACCGACGCCGTGGCGACCGTGGGCAGCACGTTCACGTCGGCGTTCCCGTACTTCTGGACCGCCCTGCTGCTGCTGTTCGTGTTCGCGTTCAAGCTCAACTGGTTCCCGATCAAGGGCGGTTACCAGGCCGACGTGTCACCGAACTGGTCGGCCGGGTTCGTCGCCGACGCCGCGTTCCACAGCGTGCTGCCTGCGTTGACCATCCTGGTCAGCGGGTTGGGCGGCTGGCTGCTGGGCATGCGCAACAACATGGTCAACACGCTCGGCGAGGACTACGTGCTGTTCGCCGAGGCCAACGGGCTGCGCAGCAGGACCATCGCGCTGCGCTACGCGGCCCGCAACGCCCTGTTGCCCAACATGACGGCGTTCGGCATGGCGCTCGGGCTGGTGGTCGGCGGTTCGCTGCTCACCGAGGTGGTGTTCGCCTACCCGGGCATCGGCTACCTGCTCTACAACGCGGTCGTCAACGAGGACTTCCCGCTGATGCAGGCACTGTTCCTGGTGATCACGATCAGTGTGCTGGTGGCGAACCTCGTCGTCGACCTGCTCTACGGGTTGCTCGACCCGAGAGCGAGGAGGTCCTGATGAGCGCACCGCAGATCCAGCAGGCGCCGGTCACGCCGGTCGCCGTGGCCGCCGTGCCTCGGCGGTCCCGGGTGCCCCGCGCGCTGTGGGTGCCGTGGCGTGCTGTGGCGACGGTGTGGGCGAACCGGCTGGCGCGGGTCGGGATCGTCATCCTGGCCGTTCTCGTGCTGCTGGCGATCTTCGCGCCGCTGATCGCTCCGTACTCGCCGACCGACACCGACTTCGGCAGGTCGGTCTCGCCCGACGCGGCGCACTGGCTGGGCACCACGGGCTCCGGCCAGGACGTGCTGTCCCGGCTGCTGTACGGGGCCCGGGTGTCGCTGCTCGTCGCGTTCGCGGCCGGCATCCTGTCCACCGTCGTCGCGGTCGCGGTCGGCCTGTTCGCCGGCTACCTGTCCGGGTTCGCCGAGGAGACGATCAACTTCGTCGTCAACCTGTTCCTGGTCATCCCGGCGCTGCCGCTGATGATCGTGATCGCCACGTACTCGCCGAGCCGGGGCGTCGGGGTGATCGTGCTGGTCGTGGTGCTCACCGGGTGGGCGTGGGGCGCGCGGGTGCTGCGAGCGCAGACCGCGACGCTGCGTGGCCGGGACTTCGTGGCCGCCGCCGAGTTCAGCGGCGAGCGGCCGCACCGGATCGTGTTCCGCGAGATCCTGCCGAACATGACATCGCTGGTCGCGGCGAGTTTCCTCGGCGCGGCAACGGCCGCCGTGCTCGGCGAGGCCGGGCTGGAGTTCCTCGGCCTGGGCAACCCGAACACGATCAGTTGGGGCACGATGCTGTTCTGGGCGCAGAACGACAACGCGCTGCTCGTCGGCCAGTGGCCGCAGATCCTCGCGCCCGGCCTGGCCATCGCCCTGCTGGCCGCGTCCCTGTCGCTGATCAACTTCGGGGTGGACGCGCTGTCCAATCCTCGCCTGCGCGAAGGGGTTGCGCGATGACCCTGCTCGAAGTCGAGA
>DASXYT010000075.1:0-9097 GCA_036502345.1 Pseudonocardiaceae bacterium
CCGACTCGGCCGCCGACCGATCCTTGGCAGCCGAGTCCGCGAAGGCCCGCAACAACAACGACGTCGACCTCGCGCCCGGATCGAGGTGACCGGCACTGCGTTCGCCCAGGTAGGAGGCCCGGCCCTTGCGGGCCACCAGCGGCACGGTCGACTCGGCGCCCTTGGCCGCCGCGTCCGCGGCAGCCGCCAGCACGCCTGCGACGCCGGCGCCGCTGTCCAGTGCCTGCGTCGCCGCGTCCACGGCGGGTGTGAGCGCGTCCACCATGGTCTTGTCGCCGATCTCCGCCTTGCCCCTGGCCACCACGCCACCCAGCGCCGCCTTCAGCGCCGCCACCATGACCTCCGGGGTCAGCTCGTTGGCGTCACCGATCGCGGTGGCCGCCCGCAGGCAGGCCGTGCCGTAGAGCGGCCCCGCCGCGCCGCCGACCGTGGAGATCAGCGTGGTGGCGAGCAGTTTCACCACGCCGCCCGGTGAGTCGGGCGTCGCGCGGGTCATCGCGACCACAAAGGTCTGGAAGCCGCGCTGCAGGTTCTCGCCGTGGTCGCCGTCGCCGATCACCCGGTCCAGCTCGACCAGTTCGTCCCGATGCGCCACCACCACATCGGCGGCGGCGGTCAGTGCCGAGACGACGCCCTTGGTCCCGCAGCCCATCACACCCCCCAGCGGAGCGCGGCGGTCTTCACCGGCGCGTCCCAGAGCTCGATCAGTTCGTCGTCCATCTTGAGCGCGGTGAGGCTCATGCCCTGCATCTCCAGGCTGGTGATGAACGGGCCGACCAGCCTGCGCACCACCGTCACACCGTGTTCGGCGAACAGCCGCTCCGCGATGCCGTGCGCCAGGTACAGCTCCAGCAGCGGGGTGCCGCCCATCGAGTTGGTGAACAGCAGCGCCTTGTCACCGTCGGCGAAGGGCAGGTCGGACAGGATCGGCTCGGTCAGCCTGGCGACGAGCGAGTCGGCAGGCTCCATTTTCACCCGTTCGCGGCCCGGCTCGCCGTGGATGCCGATGCCGACCTCGATCTCGTCGTCGGCCAGGTCGAAGCTCGGCTTGCCGACGTGCGGCACTGTGGGCGCGGTCAGCGCGAGCCCCATCGAGCGGACGGTGGCGATGACACGCTTGGCCAGGTTCTCCACGGCGTCCAGGTCGTCACCACGCTGGGCGGCCGCGCCGACGATCTTCTCCAGCAGCACGGTGCCACCGACACCACGTCGGCCCGCGGTGTAGGTGGAGTCCTTGACGGCGACGTCGTCGTCGATCACGACGGAGCGCACCGGGATGCCCTCGGCCTCGGCCAGTTCCGCCGCCGTCTCGAAGTTCAGCACGTCACCGGTGTAGTTCTTGACGATCAGCAGGACGCCGGCACCGCCGTTGGCCTCCTTGACGGCGGCCAGGATGCCGTCCGGGGTGGGCGACGTGAACACGGCGCCGGGCACCGCGGCGTCCAGCATGCCGAGGCCGACGAAGCCACCGTGCATCGGCTCGTGGCCGGAGCCACCGCCGGACACGATGCCGACCTTGCCGGCGACCGGGCCGTCGGCCCTGGCGACCACAGCGGGGTCGGTGGTGATGCGTAGCAGATCCGGGTGAGCGACAGCCATGCCATGCAGGGAGTCGACCACCACGGTCGACGGATCATTGATGATCTTCTTCATCTCAGCGCCTTCCGTGGCCCCGAATCCACACCGATCCGGTTTCTCCCCACCTTTGTACACCCGACTACGGCCTGCTCAACGCCCGTAGCGCAGGCGCACCAGCCGTACGAGTCGACGGACCGTGCCGTTGCCCCTCGCGAAGGTCATCGGGCGCAGCAACGGGCGGAACCGCTGGCGGGTCACCGACTGCGGCCTGGTGAACTCACGCAACCCGTCCTCACCGTGGATACGTCCGAAACCGGAGTCGCCGGATCCGCCGAACGGCAGCGCGGGCACCGCGGCGAAGGACAGCACGGAGTTCACCGACACCATGCCTGCCCGCAACCTGGCGGCCAATTCCGGACCGTGACCCTTGGAGAAGACGGCGGCACCCAGCGCGTAGCGGCTGTCGTTGGCCAGCCGCACGGCCTCGTCCGCGTCGGGCACGCGGTTGATCACCACGATCGGACCGAACGTCTCGTCGGTGACGGCCATCGAGTCCTCGGGCACGTCGACCAGCACCACAGGGCTCACGTAGGGAGCGCGCACCGAGTCGACGCCGCCGACCACGGCCTTGCCGCCCCGCTCCAGCGCGTCGGCGATGTGCCCGCGCACGACATCGACCTGGGACGGCATGGTCATCGGGCCGATGTCCGCGCCGGCATGCGAGCCGGTGCGCAGCGGGCGGACCTTCGTGGCCACCTTCGCGACGAAGTCGTCGGCCAGCGAGTCCACGACGTAGACCCGCTCCACGCCGGCGCAGGTCTGGCCCGCGTTGGCCATGGCGCCCCACACGGTGGCGTCGGCGGCCTGGTTGAGATCGGCGTCGTCGGCAACGATCAGCGCGTCCTTGCCACCGCACTCCATCAACACGGGGGTGAGGGTTTCCGCGCAGGTGGCCATCACCTTCCGGCCGGTGGCCGCCGAACCGGTGAACGCGATCTTGGCTACGCCCGCCCGGCACAGCGCCGCGCCGGTCTCGCCGGCACCGGTGACCACGGTCAGCACCGGCTGCTCGGGCACCACCTCGGCGAACGTGTCGGCCAGCCATTCGCCAACGCCCGGGCTGTACTCGCTGGGCTTGAACACCACGGTGTTGCCGGCGGCCAGGGCGTACGCGATCGAACCCATCGGGGTGAACACCGGGTAGTTCCACGGCCCGATCACGCCGACAACGCCCAGCGGCTGGTACTCGATCGTGGCCACCTGGTTGGACATCAGCAGACCGGCCCGCACCCTGCGCCTGCGCAACACCCGCTCGGCGTTGTTGGCGGCCCAGTGCAGGTGCTCGATCACCAGGACGAGTTCCAGCCGTGCGTCGTCGGCCGGTTTGCCCGTCTCGCTGGACATCAGCGCGACCAGTTCCTCGACCCGGCGGGCGATCAGCTTGCGCCACGCGTCCAGCCGCTGCTTGCGGCCGTCGAACCCGAGTTCCGCCCACCAAGTGGCGGCGGTGCGCGCGTCGGTCACCCGCTGTCGCACCACGTCCGGACCGTGCACCGGATGGCTGCCGACGAGTTCACCGGTCCGAGGATCGATCGAGTTGAACCGGCGGGGCGGCTCGTCGTTCCCGGTCGAGGCGTTCTCAACGGCTGGCTGTGCCATCGGTACCTCCTGGTGGAGCAGATCACGGTGGAGCAGATCACGGTGTGGCAGGTCACGCTCCGCTTCGGGAACGATCCAGAAGCCCGTCACGTCGTACTAGGTGTACGGACCACGATGACGTGGCTGACCACCATATTGATGGGAGCAGTCTCTCATGCGGAACCCAGTACGCCGGTTCATCAGGTGGATCGACAACCACACCCTGCTGGCCTTCAATCCGGGGGTCGCGTTCCGGCAGCAGACCCCTCAGGACTGACCGGAGCCACCACGGGTCGCAGAGCTGCCCACAGGGCGAAGAAGATCGCGACCAGCAACATCGGCACACCTGTCCACAGGTTGACGTTGATGTGCACGTCCTGCCCGCTCGCGGTGACGGTCCTCGCGTGGGTCAACAGACCCATCAGGGTCACGACGATCCCGTAGATCCCGAACAGGACCGCGAGGATCCACCGCAGGTCGAACAGCGAGGCCCTGCCGCGAGCGGGCCGGGCGGCCGGTGACTCGGTCACAGCGTTTCTCCTCTCACCAGAAGATGATGTTCAGCGCCAGCGTGATCGCCAGCGCGCCGATACCCAGCACCATCGGCCTGCGGTACCAGGCGCGGTCACCGGGTGCCTCCTCGCCGCGCAGCGAACCGCGCGGCGTGAGCGACCAGACCAGGCCGCGCAGTTCGGCCTCCGGCTTGGGCTGCGTGGCCAGCGACACGACGACGCTGACCACGATGTCCACCACGAACGCCACCAGCGCGCCGACGAAACTCGGACCCTGGGTGTCGGTGCTGCCGAAGATCGTCAGCGCACCGGAACTGGCCAGCGCGAACACGACGATGGCCGACAGCGTGCCTGCGACCAGGCCGGACCAGCCCGCCGCCTTCGACATCCGCTTCCAGAACAGCGCGAGGATGAACGTGGCGAACAGCGGCGCGTTGAAGAAGCTGAACAGGGTCTGCAGGTAGTTCATGATGTTGCCGTAGCCGCTGGCGATGAACGCGGCAGCGATGGCGACGACGCAGCCGACCACCGTGATCAGCCGACCGACCCGCAGGTAGTAGTCGTCCGGCCGGTCCTTGCGCACGTACGCCTGCCAGATGTCGTACGTGAACACGGTGTTGAACGAGCTGATGTTGGCCGCCATGCCGGCCATGAACGCGGCCAGCAGACCGGCGATGGCGACGCCGAGCATGCCGTTGGGCAGCAGATCGCGCATGAGCAGTTCGGTGGCGTTGTTGTAGTTGACCCCGTTGAGCGACTGGAGTTTCGGGTTCGCCGCCTGCGCCAGCTTGAACTTCGCCAACTCCGGCGAGAGCACGGCGGACAGCATGCCGGGGATGAAGATCACCAGCACGATGAACGTCTTCGGGAACGCGCCGATCAACGGTGTCCGCCTGGCCGCCGACATGTTCTTCGCCGACAGTGCCCGCTGCACCTCGGCGAAGTTCGTCGTCCAGTAGCCGAAGGACAGCACGAAACCCAGGCCGAACACGATGCCCAGCACGGCGAACACCGGGTTGTGGATGCCGGTGAGGTTGGTGCCCGGCCAGGACGACAGCTGCGAGTTCGCGTCCAGCCCGGTGGCCCTGATCTTGTCCTCGAGGCCGTGCCAGCCGCCGACCTTGTAGAGGCCGACGATGGTCAGCGGGATCAGCAGCGCCAGGATGACGAAGAACTGCATCACCTCGTTGTAGATCGCCGCGGACAGCCCGCCCAGCGTCGTGTAGGCGAGCACGATCGCGGCAGCGACCACGATGGACAGCCACAGTGGCCAGCCCAGCAGCAGGTTGACCATGGTGGCCAGTGCGTACAGGTTGATGCCCGCGATCAGCACCTGGGCGACCGCGAAGCTGATCCCGTTGACCAGGTGGGTGGCCGGACCGAAGCGGCGCAACAGGAACTCCGGCACGCTGCGCACCTTGGAGCCGTAGTAGAACGGCATCATCACCAGGCCGAGGAACACCATGGCCGGCACGGCGCCGATCCAGTAGTAGTGCACCGTCGGCACGCCGAACTGGGCGCCGTTGGCCGTCATGCCGAAGATCTCGACCGCGCCGAGGTTCGCCGAGATGAACGCCAGGCCCGTCACCCAGGCCGGCATGGACCGGCCGGACAGGAAGAAGTCCAGGCTGGTGGACACCGAACGGCGGGCCATCGCGCCGATGCCCAGCACGAGCACGAAGTAGACGGCGATCAGGATGTAGTCGATCGGTCCGGCGTTCAGCCGGAGATTCGCGTCAGCGAGCACCTCGGTCGCGTGCATGGGCCCCCCATCTACGTCATCACTCACAAATCGTCAACATCCGATCATCACGGCATGCAATCCGCCATTCGGACAGGCTCTGACGGCCCCCTGCACATCGACGCAACCGGGGCGGGGCGAGACTGGGGACGTGACAGCGACCCTCGCCGGCTATCCGCACCTGCCGCCGCTGGACCTGACCACGGTGTTCACCGGGTGGAGCGCGGACCTGCCGACCATCGTGTTCTGTGTGCTGCTCGGCTTCGGCTACGTGGCAGCGGTGCACCGGTACGCCCTGCGCACCGGCTCCCCGTGGCCCCGCTCCCGCAACGTGGCGTTCGGCGCCGGGCTCGGGCTGATCACGCTGATGGGGGTGTCGTTCTTCGGCACCTACGCGGACACGCTGTTCTGGGTGCGCGCGGCCGAGGTGATCACGCTGCTCATGGTCGTGCCGCTGTGCCTCGCGCTGAGTTCACCGGTGGCCCTGGCGCTGGCGACGCTGCCGCCGTCCGGCCAGGAACGGCTGCGGCGCGCGCAGGCCAGCACATTCGCCAGGGTGCTCACGTTCCCGGCGACGGCGTCACTGCTGCTGGTCGCGGCACCGTGGGCGCTGTACTTCACCGGCTGGTACCCGACGGTGCTCACCAACAGCGTCGTCGATCACCTGACCAGGCTCGTGCTGCTGCTGGTCGGCTTCCTGTACTTCTACAGCCGGCTGCAGCTGGATCCGGTGCCGCACAAGTACCCGCACATGATCTCGGTGGTCATCACGTTCGTCGAAGTGATCTTCGACGCGGCGCTGGGCCTGGTGCTGTGGCTCAACCCACACATCGTGGCGGAGGCGTACTACCAGGGTGTCGGCCGAGGCTGGGGTCCGACGCTGCGCAACGACCAGATCTTCGGCGCGGGCGTGCTGTGGCTGGTCGGCGACCTGGCGGGCCTGCCGTTCCTCGGCGCCCTGATGAAGCGCATGGCGCACGACGACGCCGAGGAAGCCGCCGAGATCGACAAGCGGTTGGACGAGCAGGAAGCGGTGGACGCGGCCCTGCCGCCGGACCCGGAAACCGGTGAAGCGGCCAAGCCCCGTCTGTGGTGGGAGGACGACCCGCAGATGGCCGACCGCTTCCGCCGCCGCTGACCTGCGCTACTCGTCAGCCAGGTCGGCGAGGTCGATGCTGAACGATTCCGCGGCATCGCCGATTTCAATATCCAATGCAGCCTCCGGCCTGGCCCAGAACTGGCGAGTCGTTGGGCCTGACGCCGCTCAAGGGTGTCATGGGGACCAATCCAGAATGGCAGATTCCAGGCCCCTGCTGGATCGAGCGAACCCACCCGCTTTATCGCCGTGCTCAAGCCGCCCTATGTCGCCGACTGGAACGACCGCCGCGCCGTGTGACGGTGGATCAACGGAGCGCGGATTCTGAGATGTGCAGCAGCAGACGCTCATTGCCACCGATGCCCTCGCCATCCTCCGCCTCCGGATGGCTGGGGCGTCCTGGCTCGCGATTCCGCTGCGGTTGATCCAGCAGTTCACCGACGGGCCACTCGCTCTGCTGGACACCGTCAAGCACCAGCACCCGCTCAGGCCGGTCGTCCGCATCGGCAAACGTACGCCATCGAACACCGTCCTTCGGTCCGCAGCGGGTCACGACCTGCCAGAATCGCGTCCAGCCCATGGGCCGCGTGGAGAGTGGCTGACTGAACATGCTCGCCCAGTCCGGTACCCCGCCGAGCAAGTGAGAACTATTCAGGGTGAATAGCGTCGCGCTCGTCCGATGCGGCGCGTTCCAGTGGCGCGGCAACGCGGCAGCCACGGATCGCGCAGACATGACGTGGAGCCAGTCGCCGAACCAAGCTCGGCCAACGCGCCGCCGCCACCATTCCGGTGGTGCCGAGGCCGACCCACGCGGGGCGAGTGGCGCGGTACCGGAGCGGGAGGTCAGTGGCCCGATCCAATGTGGGGTTGGGAAGACGTAGTAGACGGGCAACTGTGGCCCAGATGACGGGTTGAGGTAGCGGTTCAGCTGGTGGGTATCGATCTCCAGGACGTGATCGGCACCACGTGCCTCGGTCGTCTTCAGCTCCAGCGCCAGGGTCTTGCCCGATCCGGACGCGGCCAGTCTGGGCAGTTCGGTCAAGACGTCCTCGCCGGAGGCTGGCCACCACAACGCGCCGTTGGGGAACCGGTTGGACAAGTAGATGCTGGTCCAATGCTCGAGCGTCTTCTCGGGAATAGAACGCATATGACCCCAGTCGCGATTCGCGGTTGACCGCGCGCATGATGTTGTCATCGGACGTGGTGGCCGACGCGAGCACGTCCGGAGCTGATAGGTGCGGCGGTCTTGTCAGAACAACCGGAACTCGTCGCTCTCGATGCCACGCAGGGTGTCGTAGTCCAGGGTCACGCAGCGGATGCCTCGGTCCTCGGCCAGCGTGCGGGCCTGCGGCTTGATCAGCTGGGCCGCGTAGATGCCGCGGACCGGGGACAGCAGCGGGTCCCGGTTCAGCAGTTCGAGGTACCGGGTCAGCTGCTCGACGCCGTCGATCTCGCCGCGTCGCTTGATCTCCACGGCGACCGTGGCGCCCGCGTTGTCGCGGCACAGGATGTCCACCGGGCCGATCGCCGTCGGGTACTCGCGGCGCACCAGGGTCCAGCCGTCGCCCAGGGTGGAGATGTGCTCGGCGAGCAGTGCCTGCAGGTGCGCCTCGACCCCGTCCTTGACCAGGCCCGGCTCGGCGCCCAACTCGTGTGCCGAGTCGTGCAGCACCTTCTCCATCGTGATCACCAGCTTCTCGCCGGCCTTGTTCTGCACGGTCCACACGTCGCCGTCGTCGATCAGCCAGCACGGCGGGCTCATCCAGTTCAGCGGCTTGTAGGCCCGGTCGTCGGAATGCACCGACACCGACCCGTCGGCCTTGACCAACAGCAGCCGCTGCGCCATCGGCAGATGAGCGGTCAGCCGGCCGACATAGTCCACGCTGCAACGGGCGATTACCAGACGCACACCGGCACGTTACCGGCCCCTCTGGCAAAGTTAGGCCATGGCCCTCCCGAACCCCGCGCGCGAGAACCTCACCTGGGAGCTCTACCACCAGGCCTGCCGCGATCTCGCCCAGCGCATCGCCGACGACGACTTCGTGCCCGACATCATTCTCGGCATTGCCCGGGGTGGTCTGTTCGCGGCCGCCTCGCTCGGCTACGCGCTGAACGTGAAGAACCTGCACGTGACCAACGTCGAGTTCTATACCGGCGTCGATGCCCGCCTCGAGCTGCCGGTCATGCTGCCGCCCGTCCCCAATGCCGTCGACCTGTCCGGCGCGCGGGTGCTCGTCGCCGATGACGTCGCCGACACCGGGGCGACGCTACGACTGGTCAAGGACTTCTGCGCGGCGCACGTTGCCGACGTGCGCTGCGCGGTGATCTACGAGAAGCCGCGATCGTCGGTGCACTGCGAGTACGTGTGGCGCTACACCGACGACTGGATCAACTTCCCCTGGTCGGTCGATCCGCCGGTCGTCGCCGGGGCGATCAACCGCGACGCGTGACGACCGTCGCATAAGCCCGTCCCGTAGCGGAATCATTCGTCCGCTTTCGCTAGCGTCCAAGCGGACGAATGATTCCGCTACG
>DASXYT010000076.1:0-1729 GCA_036502345.1 Pseudonocardiaceae bacterium
CCCCGCGGAAAGTTCCGCGGGGGCCTGTTGTCGTTGCTGTTACAGCCCGCCGCCGCCCCCACCAGGTCCGCCACCGTTGCCGGTCGTGGTGGTCTGACCGCCGCCGACCAGTTGCTGCACCGTGATCTGGACCTGCTGGTCCTTGTCGATCTTCGTGCCCTGGTTCGGGTTCTGGTTCTTGATCAGCCCGTCCTGCGTCGGATCGAACGTGGTCTGCGTCTGGACGCTGAACGAACCGGTCCAGCCCAGCGCCGACAGTGCCTGCTGCGCCTGCTGCTGGGTCTGGCCCTGCAGGTTCGGCATGCTGATCTGCTGCTGGGTGCCGTCGGACACGGTCAGCGTGACCTTGGTGCCCGGCGCCACCTGGGTACCGGCCTCTGGGTTCATGTCCAACACCTGGCCTGCCGGCTTGTCACTGGACGTCGTCGTCTTCGACACCGTGAAGTTCTTGCTCTCCAGGTCCGACTTCGCGTCGTCGTACTGCTTGCCGCGCTCGTCGGGCACCGACACGTTCTGCGGTTCGGCGCCCAGCGTGATGCTGACCGCGCTGCCCGGCTGGGCGGAGCCGTTGGCCGCCGGGTTCTGCGACACGACCTTGCCGATCTGGCCCGAGTCGGTGACCGGCTGGGTGCCCGGGTTCGGTGCCAGCGTCAGGTGTGCGGCGACCAGCGCCTGCTGGGCCTGCTGCTGGGTCATGCCGCTGAGGTCGGGCACCTTCACGGCCGCCGCCTGCTGGCCGATGAACAGCGTCACCGTCTTGCCGGTGGCCAGTTGGGCGCCGGCCGCCGGGTCGGTCCTGATCACGTGGCCGATCTGGTCGGCGGTGCACGCGGCACCCGGGGTGCCGGCAGGCTGGCAGGTCACGTCCTTGGTGACCGGCACCAGGTTGGCACCGTTGATCGCCTGGATCGCCTGTGCCTGCAACTGGTCCACGACGTTGGGCACCGGGATCAGGCCCGCGTTCGGATCGTTGTTGCTGGAGAACAGCTTCGGGATCAGCAGCACGGCCAGCAGGATCACCACGATCGCGCCGACCACCGACGCGGCGATGATCCAGCCCTTGCGCTGCCTGCGGCTGCGCTCGGCGTCCGGGTCGTAGTCGTCGTAATCGTCGTAGTCCCCGGCGATGGCGCTGGGCCGGTGCCGGCCGCCGGTCATCACCTCGGTCCGCCCGGCGCCCATGATGGACGTGCGGTCGGCGTCGGTCATCACCATCGGCGCGGCGGGCCGTTGGCCGGACAGCACGCGCACCAGGTCACCGCGCATCTCGGCGGAGCTCTGGTAGCGGTTGGCCGGTCCCTTGGCCATCGCCTTCAGCACGATCGCGTCCAGCGACGGGGGCACCCGCGAGTTCACCGCCGACGGCGCCCTCGGGTCCTCCCGCACGTGCTGGTAGGCGACCGCGACCGGGGAGTCGCCGGTGAACGGCGGTTCCGCGGTGAGCAGTTCGAACAGCACGCAGCCTGCCGCGTACACGTCACTGCGGGCGTCCACCGCCTCGCCGCGGGCCTGCTCCGGCGAGAGGTACTGGGCCGTGCCGATCACCGCGTCGGTCTGCGTGACGGCGGCCTGGCCGTCGGACACCGCCCGCGCGATGCCGAAGTCCATCACCTTCACGGCACCGGTCTTGGTGATCATGATGTTGGCCGGCTTCACGTCCCGGTGCACGATGCCGTGCCGGTGGCTGAAGTCCAGCGCGGCACACACGTCGGCCATGACCTCCATGGCG
>DASXYT010000077.1:0-27413 GCA_036502345.1 Pseudonocardiaceae bacterium
CCGGGCTCGCGGAGGCGTCGCTCGTGGTCGCTCAGCCTCGGCCGATGTAGGGCATCCCGTTCGCCATCACCGTCACGAACGGGACGTTCACGTCCGTCGGCAGGTTGGCCATGTGCACCACCATCTCGGCCACCGCCGTCACGTCGATGGTCGGCTCGGCGGCCATGGTGCCGTTCGCCTGGAGCGCGCCGGTGGCCATGTGCTCCGTCATCGCCGTGGCCGCGTTGCCGATGTCGATCTGGCCGCACGCGATGTGGTGCGCCCGCCCCTCCAGGGCCAGCGCCTTGGTCAGCCCGGTCATCGCGTGCTTGGTCGTCGTGTAGGCGACCGCGTTCGGGCGCGGCGCGTGCGCGGAGATCGAGCCGTTGTTGATGATCCGGCCGCCCTGTGGATCCTGCCGCCGCATCAGCCCGAACGCCGCCCGCGCGCAGCGGAACGCGCCGTTGACGTTCGTCTCGACGACGTTCTCCCAGTCCTCGTCGGACACCTCGTCCACCGGGGCTCCCCGGCCGAACACGCCTGCGTTGTTGAACAACAGGTCCAGCCGCCCGAACCGCTCCTCGACCATGGCGAACAACGCCGCGACCGACTCGCCCGACCGCACGTCGGTCACCACGGGCACAGCGGCGTCCGAGCCGGCCGCCGTTTCCCGGAGCGTGGTCCGGTCACGCCCGGCGAGGACGACGGTGAACCCGTCCCGCAGCAGCACGGTCGACACCGCGCGGCCGATGCCCGAGCCGGCACCGGTGACGACGGCGATCCTCACCTTGCTGCTTCGTGCAGTTCGATGGAGTTGCCGGACGGGTCGGACAGGAACGCCTGGCGGGACGCCCCGATCGGCACCGCGTCGCTGACCGTGACACCGGCCGCCCGCAACTCGGCCGTCGTGGCGTCCAGGTCGGCGACGAGCACCGCGAAGTGCTGGCCACGCGGGTCGGGCGTCGTCGACCGGATCAGGTGCAGCTGTTGGCCGCCGACGTCGAGCCACGCACCGTCACCGAGGCTCTCCGGGCGGTCCCTGCGCTGCGTCATGCCCAGGACCCCGGTGTAGAAGTCGAGTGCCGCGTCGACGTCGGAAACGGCTATCGAGACGTGATGGACCGCGAGTGGCTTCACCCACCAAGCTCAACACGCCGGACAAGGCCGCACAAGACCGCGGTCAGCCGATCGGTGGATCGGCTGACCATCCGGTTGGTCGGCCGAAGTGGCCGGGCGGTCGATGCGCGCGGCAGGGCCCAGGCACGACGCTGAACAGCATGAACACAACGAGCCTCAGCGCAGACCGGTCCACCGACCACACGGCGTTCGGCAGCGTCCGGCTGCTCGTCGGCACCTACCTCACCATCAGCGTGCTCACCCTGGTGGCCATCGTCCTGCTGCGCGACCACCCGTCGATGGTCAACTCCGCCGTGTGGACCAGAGGCATCATCGTCGTCGCCAGCGCCCTGTTGACCACCTTGTTCGCCGCGCGAGCGGCCAGGGGCCACCAGCGGGCGTTCCTCCGGTTGCGGATCGTGTCGGCGGTCATGGTGGTGGCCATCGCGGTGATCATCGCGATCCCCGGCACGTTCCCGCTGTGGATGAAGATCGAGCAGGGCGTCTGCGGCCTCGTGCTGGTCGGCGTCGTGGTGCAGGTCAACAGCAGGCGCGTGCGATCGCTGTTCGCCGCTGGTCGCGGCTAGATTTGACCTACTGGAGGCGGGGAGGGTGCAGATGAGCAGTCCCTGGCTGGACAGGCGCGAGCAGCGGCGAAGTCCGGTGATCACCGTGGTGCCGTACGTGTTGCTGGCGGCCCTGACCCTCCTCACGGTGATCGTCAAGTGGTCGGCGGGGACGTCGCTGGTCGTCGACCTGGTCCTGTGTGGGCTGGCCGGGCTGTGGATGCTGGGGGTATTCACCGTACGGCCGGCCTGGCGGGACCGGCCGCCGGTGATGGTGCTGTTCTTCACCGTGCTGATCGCGATCGTCGCGGTCCTGGTGTTCCGCGATCCCTGGTTCGGCTTCTTCACACCCGCTTGCTACTTCTACGCGTTCCGCCTGCTGCGCTGGCCGTGGCTGCTGCCCGGGGTCGCCGTCGTTGCGGCGGTCGCCGGCACCGCGCAGGCCTACAACCTGGACAGGTCGACGACCTCCGGCATCGTGGGCTACGTCGCCGTGCTGGCCGTGAACGTGCTGCCGATGTGCGGCTATGCCTGGTACGCGTGGCGCGGTGCCACCCGGAACGACGAGCGTGAGCAGGCCCTGCGCGAGGTGAGCGAGGCCAACCGCAAGCTGGCCGCGACGCTGGCCGAGAACGCCACCCTGCAGCAGCGCCTGCTGACCCAGGCACGCGAGACAGGCGTACTGGACGAGCGGGCCCGGATGGCCAGGGAGATCCACGACACCCTGGCCCAGGGGCTGACCGGGATCATCACCCAGTTGCAGGCCGTCGAGCAGGCCGGCGAGGACCCCGCCGAATGGCGCAGGCACGTGACCGCGGCGACGAGGCTGGCCAGGGAGAGCCTGTCCGAGGCACGGCGGTCGGTGCACGCGCTGCGTCCCGAGCCACTGGAGACGGCACGGCTCAGCGAGGCACTGGCCGACGTCGCGGAACGCTGGTCGACGCTGCACGAGATCGCGGTCCAGGTCACGACCACCGGTACGGCCCGGCCGATGCGACCGGAAGCCGAGGCCGCGCTGCTGCGTACCGCACAGGAAGCACTGGCCAACGTGGCGAAACACGCACGGGCCAGCCGGGTAGGGGTGACACTGTCCTACATGGAGCACGAGATCGCGCTGGACGTGCGGGACGACGGCCGGGGTTTCGATCCCGACGGCGTGGTCGAGGTACCGGCCCAGGACGGCGGCTTCGGTCTGGTCGCCATGCGGCAGCGGATCGAGGGCCTCTCCGGCACTTTGCAGGTGGAGTCGGAACCGGACGTGGGCACGGCGATCTCGGCCCGCATCCCGGCGGCGCTGGCCGGGGTTGCCGGGTGAGCGGGCCGATCCGGCTGCTGATCGTGGACGACCACCCGGTGGTCCGCGACGGGCTGAGCGGCATGTTCGCGCCCGACCCGGAGTTCGAGGTGCTCGGTGAGGCAGCCGACGGTGCCGAAGCCGTCCGGCTCGCCAGGACGCTGCGGCCGGACGTGATCCTGATGGACCTGCGGATGCCCGGCATGGACGGCCTCACCGCGATCACCGAACTGGCCAGGCGCGGCATCCCGGCCCGCGTGCTGGTGCTGACCACCTACGACACCGACAGCTACGTCGTGCCGGCGATCGAGGCGGGCGCCACCGGCTACCTGCTCAAGGACGCACCGCGCGACGAACTGCTGCGCGCCGTGAGGGCGGCCGCCGCCGGCCAGTCGGTGCTGTCGCCCTCGGTGGCGACCACGCTGATCAACCGGGTCAGGACGCCCGCCGTGGAACCGCTGTCCCAGCGAGAGATCGAGGTACTGGAACTGGTGGCTGCCGGCACCACCAACCGGGAGGCCGCAGTGAAGTTGTTCATCAGCGAGGCCACCGTCAAGAGCCACCTGCTGAACATCTACGCCAAACTCGGTGTCAGCGACCGGGCGGCCGCCGTCGCAGAGGGGTTCAACCGAGGGCTGCTCACCCCTGGCTCGACATAACAGCCGAATGCGCGGATTCGTGTCATTGTTCTGCTTCCCGGCCGCAATTCATTCTGTTAAAGCGTTATCCCGGCGCACGAGGTAACAGGTCGGTTTCGGGAGCCGACACTGAGGTATGGACCTGACGTGGGCAGCCTGGTCTCGTGGCATCTACCCGCACGGCGCCGTGTGCGGATTCCTCATGGCGGTATGGGCATTCTGGGCGCGGAACTGGGACGTCCCCGCGCCGTTGATCGCGATCTTCCTGTTCCTGCCCTACGGGATCGTGTCCGGCCTGATGACAGCACGCCGGCACGGTGTCGACGCCGGGATGCTGGCCGGGTCGGCGACCGTGATGACCGGCCATGTCGTCGTCTTCTCGGCGGCTGTGCTGTACACGGCGCTGCGCGATCCGTGGCCGGACGCGGTGTTCTGGGCGGTGGCCGGCGCGTTGTTGATCGGCCTGATCGGCATTCTGGGCTGCTTCTTCGGCTGGTTCGGCGGCCTGCTCGCCCGGGCTGTGTGGTCAGTCCCGTCCTGATCCGTTGACGTGGTCGGCAAGACCGAGCACGCCTGCCACGATCTCCTGCTCGGTCGGCGCGTTGTCCGGGTCGATCAGCCACTGCACGAGCACGCCGGACATCAGCGCCAACTGCACCGAGCCGACGGTCCGCTCCACCGGCCCGGGCAGCGTGTGTTCCGCGACGCCGAGCAGTCCGGCGGCCAGCCCGCTGCGGCCCTGCCGCATGCTGCCGGCCATCAGCGCGCGCAGTTTCGGTGAGTGCTCGGCCTGGACAGCGGCCTCGACCGTGGCCAGCCACAGCCATCGGTTGGCCGCGTAGGACGCGATCACCTGGCGCCAGAACGCCTCGTACTGCTCACTCGGGCCCGCGTCGGCCGTGACGGCTGCCCGGACCGCGCTCTCGGCTTCGCCACCCCAGGTGTCCATCGCCTGCGTGAACGCCTCGATCAGCAGTGCCTCACGGGAGCCGAAGTGGTAGCCGATCGCGGCGTGGTTGACCCCGGCCGCGGCCGCGATGTCCCGGACGGAGGTGCGCATCCAGCCCTTCGTCTTCAGGCACTCCAACGCGCCGGCCAGCAGGTCTTCCCGGTTGCCCATGATGGCGATCCTAGTCTCGTGGCCAACCAAGTGGTTTATCCAATCGGATTGACCAAGTGGATAAACGGGCCGTATGGTTGCCCGATGAACAGATCGGTACTCATCTCCGGCGCGGGTGTCGCAGGCCCGTCGCTGGCGTACTGGCTCGGCAGGACCGGCTACGCGGTCACCGTCGTGGAGCGGGCACCGGCGCTGCGCACCGGCGGTGCGGGGCCTGTCGACTTCCGGGGCGACCAACTGGCCCTGCTCGCGCGGATGGGCGTGCTCGGCGACATCGAGGCGCACCAGACCGGCATGGGTGACCAGGTGGTGGTCGACAGCGACGGGCGCAGGCTGGCGACATTCCCGTCGGCGCTGTTCAGCGGCGACGTGGAGATCGAGCGGCCCGACCTGGCCCGGATCCTGCACCAGCACAGCGCCGACGTCGCCGAGTACGTCTTCGGCGACCACGTCACCGCGATGACCGAGACGGCGGACGCGGTCACCGTGACGTTCGCCAACGGGCCGACCCGCGACTTCGACCTGGTGGTCGGCGCCGACGGGCTGCACTCCGCCGTGCGCGGGCTGACATTCGGCGACGAGCGGCTGTTCCGGCACGACCTCGGGCTCTGCATCGCCGGATTCACCATGCCGAACGGCTTCGGCATCGACCACGGTGGACTGATCTACAACGAGCCGGGTCGGATGGTGATGGTGAGCAGCGGACGGAACAGCGCGCTGGCCTCCGTCGGCCTGCTGTTCGCCACCACGGTGCCGGACCACGACCGGCGCGACGTCGACGGTCAAAAACGCGTCCTGGCGGAGCACTTCACCGATCTCGGCTGGCAGATGCCTGCCGTACTGGACGCACTGCGCCACACCCAGGAGCTGTACTTCGACACGATCGGCCAGATCCGGCTGGACCGGTGGTCCAGCGGGCGGGTAGCGCTGCTCGGCGATGCCGCCTGGTGCACCGGCCCCGGCGGCAACGGGACCGGCCACGCGATGCTCGGCGCGTACACCCTGGCAGGCGAACTGGCGCTGGCCGACGGCGACCACCGCGTCGCCTACCAGCGCTACGAGCAGCTCATGCGGCCCGTGGTCACGAAATCACAGAAGACGGCGGCCGGCGCGGGCAACTTCCTCACGCCTGCCACCGAGCGAAAGATCCGGAACCGCAACCTGATGTTCCGGTTCCTGTCGGCGCGCGCACTGGCCGGCCCGTTCGGCTGGCTGGCCAAACGAACCGCCAACACCGGAGCGCTGCGCGACTATCCGCTCCCCCGCGCCGACCGGACGTCGGCGAGGCTCGCGTAGCCCGGGTTGTGCGCGATGAAGTCGGTGATGTACCCGCAGTAGTTGGTCATCGTCCAGCCGTTCGCGGCAACGTCGTCCAGCGCGGCCTTCACCAACTGCCCGGCCACCCCACGACCACGGAACTCGGGCTGCACGATGGTGTGCTCGAAGATCATCCGGTCACCTTGACGCTGGTACATGACCACCCCGACGACCTGGTCGCCGAGCAACGCCTCGTACCTGCTGGCCTCGGTGTTGTGCCGAACCGTGACGTCCGCCGTCATCTCGCGCCATCCTCGTGTCGTCGTCCCAACACCTACTACAACGTTCGCGATGCGGCGGATATTCACGCTGCCAACGCGGCCACCCGGCCGTCGCCGACCTGCCAGTGGTGCGTCGGGCCGAGCCGGCGCGCCAGGTACTGGTCGTGCGTCACCACGACGACCGTGCCCTCGAACGCGAGCAGCGCCTCCTCGATCACGTCCAGCGAGTCGAAGTCGAGATGGTTCGTCGGCTCGTCCAGCAGCAGCAACTCCGCACCCGAGTTGACCAGGCACGCGAGCAGCAGTCGCCGGATCTCCCCCGGCGAGAACCGGTGCAGCGGGCGGCGCACCGCGTCGGCGTCGAACAGGAACGCGTCGAGCAGTTCCTCGGCGTCCTCCTCGTAGAGCGGCAGCCTGTCGCGCACGAAGCTCAGCGGCGTCGCGGTCATCGGCAGCCCGTCGTGCACCTGCGGCAGGTAACCGATCCCGGCCAGCACGTCGACCTCACCGCGCACCGGCGCCAGGTCGCCCCGCAGTGCGCGCAGCAGCGTGCTCTTGCCGCCGCCGTTCAGTCCGCTGACCACCACCCGGTCCCGGCCGCGCAGCGTCAGGTCGACACCGTCCAGCACGGTCCGGCCTGCCAGTGCCAGCCGGGCACCGGACACGGTCGCCAGCACCTGGCCGGGATCCGACTCGGCGGCCAGCGGCAGCACCAGCTTGGGCCGCTCGGTCGGCCGCTCGATCCAGGCCCTCGAGCGCATCTGCCGCTCCAGCCTGCGTTCCCTCGCCTTGGCCTTCTTGGCCACCTTCTTGGCGTAGCGGCGTAGTTTGTCGTTGTGTGTCGACTGCTCGACGCTCTGCGCCTGACCCCTGGTGCGCTCGATGTCCTCGGCCAGTCGCGCGCGGGCCTTCTCCTGCGCCTCGTAGTCGGACAGCAGGTTGAGCCAGCGGTGCTGCCGTTCGGCGCGGTAGTCGGTGTAACCACCGGTGTACCACTGAGGTTCCGGATGGATACCGTCCAGCTCGACGATGCCCTGCACCGTCCGGTCAAGGAACGCGCGGTCGTGGCTGACGATGATCGCCCCGCCCGGATACCGGTTGAGAAAGTCGCCGAGCCACGCGATGCCGTCGGCGTCCAGGTGGTTGGTCGGCTCGTCCAGCAGCAACAGCGACGGCGCCTCCAGCAGCAGCCTGGCCAGCATGATCCTGGCCTGCTGGCCGCCGCTGACCTCGCCGAGCACGGTCTCGCCGGTGATCTCGGCGATACCGAGTCGGTCGCTCACCTCGGCGAGCCTGGTCTCGGCGAGCCAGCCGTCCAGCCGTTCCCAGCGCTCCAGCGCCTCGCCGTAGGCGTGCAGCACGGCGTCCGACGAGTCGTGCTCCAGCGTCCGCTCCAACTCGCGGAGCCGTTGCCGGACAACGAAAACTTCGCCGAGACCGGCCCGTAGGCAGTCCGCGACCGGCGTGCCGGGATCGGGGATCTGCTGCCGCAGATAACCGATCGTGCCGCCTGGCGGGACATGCACGTGGCCGTGCTCCGGCCGCAGTTCGCCGGTCAGCACCCGCAGCAGGGTCGACTTGCCGACGCCGTTCGGTCCGACCAGGCCGAGCCGGTCACCGGGGCTGATGGTGATGCTGACGTCGCTGAACAGTGGTGCGTCGCCGTGGGTGGCCGACACCTGGTCGGCCTTGAGCACAGCGGTGGACATGGCAGTGGACAAGAGCGCACTCCAGAACCTGAGTCGGGGCGCGCGAGACCGCGCGATGCCAGCCGGGGGGTTCTAGAGAATGCGCATGCCGGGAGTCTGCGGCAGGACGCGCGGCGCGGCAACCGAATTACGGATGGGCACCGGGACGCCCGTACCGGATACTCGAAGTCATGGTCGACACCATGCTCGCGGGACGTCTGAACTTCGCAACGCACCACTTCGAGGTCGAGGAGGTACCGATCCCCCAACCGGCGGACGACGAGGTCCGCATCGCGGTGGCAGCGGCAGGCGTGTGCTTGTCGGATCTGCACCTGATCGACGGCACCCTGGCGATCGGCGACGACTACACGGTGACCCTCGGCCACGAGGTGGCCGGCACGATCGAATCGGTCGGCGCCAATGTGCCTGCCGATGTGGTCGTCGGCCAACGCGTGGCGTTGCAGGCCGGTCAGTCGTGTGGCCGCTGCGCCTACTGCGTGCGGCGGCGGCCGTTCTGCCTCGCTCCGCTGACCCGGGGTGTGCAGTACGACGGCGGCTGGGCGGAGTTCGCGCTGGCCCGGCACGACACGCTGGTCCCGATCCCGGACGACCTGCCGTTCGACCAGGCGGCGATCATCCCGGACGCGGTGTCCACCCCGTACGCGGCGATCGTGGCGACGGCCCAGGTGCGGACAGCGCAGGCCGTCGGCGTGTGGGGTGTCGGCGGGCTGGGCGCGCACGGCGTGCAGTTGCTGCGGTTGGCAGGCGCGGCACCCATCATCGCGGTCGATCCGCTGCCCGGCGCCAGGGAGCGGGCGCTGGCCTTCGGTGCCGACATCGCCCTCGATCCGCTGGCCGACGACCTGGTGAGCCAGGTGTACGCGGCGACCGGCGGACGTGGCCTCGACTTCGCGTTCGACTTCGCGGGCGTGGAGGCGGTGCGCGAGCAGGCCGACGCGACGCTCTCCCCCGGTGGCGCGCTCGTCCTGGTCGGCCTGACGGCCGCGCCGCTGACCATCACCAACGGCACCGCGTTCAGCGTGCGCAGGCACCGACTGCTCGGGCACTACGGTTCGGCGCCGCAACATGTCGAGGAACTGGTCGCCCTCACCGGCTACCGGAGGCTGGACCTGTCGAAGTCGATCAGCGGGCACATTCCGCTGGCGGACGCGCAGGACGCGGTGCGGCAACTGGCCGAGAAGAAGGGCGACCCGATCCGGCTCATTTTGGTGCCATAGGAGTACCGGCTGCTGCCTGGCAGGCGCGGGCGTAGGCCGTGACGAGCGGCCTGCGGTCGTCCCTGCGCCACGCCAGGGCGAGCCTGCTCGGCCCGAGATCGCGCACCGCGCGGGTCACCACGTCTCCCCTGGTGAGCAGTGGCGCGTTCCCGGCTGCCAGCAGGCAGACTCCCCGGCCGTCCACCAGCGCCTCGTAGGTCTCGTCGGCGCTGTTGATCTCGGCGCCGATCACCGGGGCGAGGCCGTGCCGTTCGTCCGTCGCGAGCCAGTGATCACGCAGCAGGCCCGCGCTCTCCGGCAACGCGAGGAACGGTTCGCCGAGCAGGTCGGCGAAGTCGACAACATCCTTGGCCGCCAACGGATGCGTGACTGGCAGCGCGACAAGGCGTTGCTCCTCGGCGACCACCAGCCAGGCATACCGGTCCTCATCCGGCAGCGGCAGCCACACGAAGGCGACGTCGCTGGACTCGTCGGCCAGTCCAGCGGTGGCGTCGTGCCAGCCGACGTGGTGCAGCGTCAGGATCGCGTCGGGTTGTTCTTCGGTGAACCGGGACCTGATCGCCGGCAGCATGCCGCCCCGGCCGGGACTGGTGCTCATACCGACCACGATGGTGGCGCGCTGGCTGGTCTTCGCCTGTTCCACCGCGTCCGACGCCGTGTCCCACGCGGCCAGCACCTTCCTGGCGTGCGGCAGCAGCGCCGTGCCGGCCGGCGTGAGCCGGACGTCGCGGTTGTCGCGGTCGAACAGCGGGGCGCCGAGTTGGCGCTCCAGCATGCGGATCTGTTTGCTGAGCGCGGGTTGCGACACGAACAGCCGCTCGGCGGCACGGGTGAAGTGCAGTTCCTCGGCGACGGCGACGAAGTACCGGAGGTCTCGACCGTGCACGTCCATAACCAATGGTAATCACATCGGATCTTGGACGCGCACCTCGTCGCCCGGCACAGTCGCCCTATGAGCAAGGTATGGCTAGTGACAGGTGCGAACGGCGGTTTCGGGCGGGCGATCGCAGAAGCGGCGGTCGCAACGGGCGATGTCGTCGTAGCCGCCGCCCGCCGCACCGCGACGCTGGACGATCTCGTCGCCGCACACCCGGACCAGGTGCAGGCCGTCCAACTGGACGTCACCGACACCGCCATGGTCGAGGCGACGGTGGCCGACGTGGTGGCCACGCACGGCCGGATCGACGTGCTGGTCAACAACGCAGGCCGCACGCACGTCGGCGCGGTCGAGGAGACGACCGACGCGGAACTGCGGTCGCTGTTCGACGTGCACGTGTTCGGCCCTGCCGCGCTGATCCGAGCCGCACTGCCGCACATGCGGGCGCGGCGGCGCGGCGCGATCGTGCAGTTGTCCAGCATGGGTGGCCGGCTGTCGTTCGCCGGGTTCTCCGCGTACAGCGCCACGAAGTTCGCCCTGGAAGGCCTGTCCGAGGCGCTGGCCGACGAGGTCGCGCCGTTCGGGATCCGGGTGCTGGTCGTGGAGCCCGGCTCGTTCCGGACCAGCCTGTTCGGCGGTGGCATGAGCCAGAGCACCGCGATCGACGGCTACACGGACACGGTCGGCCCGACCCGCCAGATGATCGAGGACGGCGACGGCAAGCAGCCAGGCGACCCGGCGAAGGCGGCGGCCGCGATCCTCGCCGCGCTGGCAGCCGACCGGACCCCACTGCGCCTGCCGCTGGGCGACGACGCCGTGGACGCCGTCATCGGCGCACTGGACAACGCCCGCGTGGAACTTGCCGCGTGGGAGAAGACCGCCCGCGACACCGCGATCGAGGAGTGAGGCAATGCGTATCGGTGTGCTGGGCACCGGCGAGGTGGGCAGGACGATCGCGACGAAACTGGTCGAACTCGGCCACGACGTACGGCTGGGTTCCCGCACGGCGGGCAACCAGGCCGCGACCGCGTGGTGCTCGGCGGTGGGCGACCGGGCCAGCGAGGGCACGTTCGCCGACGCGGCCGGGTTCGGTGAGCTCGTTCTCAACTGCACCAACGGAAACGGCGCCGTGGCCGCGGTGACGGCGGCATCGGCCGAGTTGTCCGGCAAGCTGCTGATCGACGTGTGCAACCCGCTGGACTTCTCCTGTGGTGGGCCGTCGCTCTCGGTCGGGATCACCGACAGCATCGGCGAACAGGTGCAGCGCGCACTGCCGGAGACGTCGGTGGTCAAGGCGTTGAACACGGTGAACTGCGACGTGATGGTCGACCCAGGACTGGTGTCCGGCGAGCACGTGGTGTTCGTGTGTGGGAACGACGCGGCCGCCAAGGCGCGGACCGTCGAGCTGTTGGGCTGGTTCGGCTGGCCTGCCGAACGAGTGATCGACATCGGCGACATCGCCGGCGCCCGCGCGACGGAGGGTTATCTGCTGCTCTGGTTGCGGCTGATGGGCTGGGCGGGTGGTGCCCGTTTCGATATCGAGGTGCATCGCTGAGTCCGGGTGCGGGCCTGGGCATCGGCACGATGCAGTCCTGCCCGCTCCGACGTTGAACACTCAAGGCGAGGGAGCGGGCCGGCCAAGCCCAAACACGCGAAACCGAGCGGGACGGTGCTAGACGAGGACCGTCCCGCCGTCGACCGTGAGCACCGTGCCGGTGACGAACGACTGGGTCATGCAGTACAGATACGCACCGACGACGTCATCGACCTCACCGACCCGACCGACCGGCAACTGAGCGCCCACTTGGCTGTACATCTGCTCACGGTCGTCCTCGCCCATCGTCGACCACAGCGGCGACCGGACCACGCCCGGCGAGACGGCGTTCACCCTGACCGGCGTCAGCTCGACGGCCAACGCCCTGGTCAGCGCGTCCACCGCGCCGCAAATGCTGGCCGCGACCGCCCAGCCGGGGCCTGGCCGGTCCTTCGCGACGCCGGTGGTCAGCGTGATCGACCGCAGCACATGGGCAGCGCGCACCGCGGACAGCACGCCGAAGTAGCGCAGCGTGAAGAAGTCCCGCGCCACGGCCAGGTCCAGGCTCGCCATCGGCTGCAATGCCAGGGGCTCACCGGCTGTGTAGACGAGATGATCGATCTCGCCGAGGTCGTCGAACAGGGCTGTCACGTCGCCCGGCCGGGCCAGGTCTACAGCCCACCCTGTGCTGCCGGCCGGGAGCACGGCCAGCGCCCTGTCCACGCTGGTCTGCCTGCTGGACACGACCGTCACCGTGGCGCCCGCTGCCGCCGCGGCGGCAGCGGTGGCCAGCCCGATGCCGGACGTGCCACCCAGCACGACCACTCGTTGATTCGTCAGTTCCATACGTCCACGATGTGCCCGGGAGGCGTCCCGGCGCCAAGACCTGATTTGTCGGCTGTCATACCCTGGAGGTATCGGGCGAGTGAGGAGGCGCTGGTGGACGTTGATCTGCGCAAGGTCCGCTACTTCGTCGAGGTGGCCGAGCGGCTGCACTTCGGGCGGGCCGCCGAGGCGCTGCACATCGCCCAGCCGGTGCTGTCCCGGCAGATCAGGGCACTGGAGCAGGAACTGAAGGCCCAGTTGTTCGTGCGCGACAAGCGGACCACCGAACTGACCCCGGCTGGCCGGCAACTGCTCGCCGACGCACGGCCGCTGCTGGCCGGTGCCGACGCGCTGCGCCGCAGGGTGGGCCGCGCGGCGCGGGGTGCCGACACGTTCACCGTCGGGTTCATGCCTGGCCTGATCGTCACGTCGGCGATCCGCGCTCTGCTCACCCGGCATCCGGACCTGGACGTCGACACGCTCAGGACGAGTTTCGCCGACCAGACCGACGTGCTGCGCGACGGGCGGGCCGACGTCAGCTACGTCCGGCTGCCGATCGACCAGCGTGGCCTGCGGATCCGGCCGCTGCTGACCGAACCGCGAGTGGTGGTGCTGCCCGCGGATCACCGACTGGCCGGCAAGGACAGCATCGAGATCGCCGACCTGGCGGCCGAGCACCTGTTGCAGGACCCGGACGCGGTCCCGGAGTGGCGGGACATCGCCGAGGAACTGCGTACCGGTCGCCGTAGGGACGAGCCTGTGGTCACCATCGTCGAGGAGAAGCTGGAACGCGTGGCCGCCGGCCGGGGCATCGCGGTGTTTCCCCTGTCCACGGCCACCTTCTACACCCGCAAGGACATCGTGCACGTCCCCGTCGCCGACATCGGTCCCAGCCAGGTCTGCCTCGCCTGGGACAGCAGTCGCCGCAACCCGCTGATCGCCGAGTTCGCCGCCATCGCCGAACAACTAGCGTTGGCAACGACCTGAAGGAGGCCCACCGATGCCGGCTTGGCTCTGCGCCACCTGCGCCGTGCAGTACCCCGACACAGACGCACCGCCACCGTCCTGCCCGATCTGCGAGGACGAGCGGCAGTACGTCGGTTGGGGTGGGCAGAAGTGGACCACCATGCCCGACCTGGCGGCCGACCACACCGTGGTACTCCGCGACGAGGAGCCGGACCTGGTCGGGATCGGGGTCGAACCGGCGGTGGCGATCGGCCAGCGGGCGCTGCTGGTGCGGACGCCGAACGGCAACGTGCTGTGGGACTGCATACCGCTGCTGGACTACGCGGCCCGCGAGCGGATCTACGAACTCGGTGGCATCGCGGCGATCTGCATGTCCCATCCGCATTTCTACGCGGCGCACATCGAGTTCGCCGACGCGTTCGACGCCCGGGTGCTGATTCCCAGGGCCGACGAACAGTGGATCCAGCGCCCGTCGCCGAGGATCGAGTTGTTCGACGACGAGGCCGAGCCCGTGCCAGGTGTCACGCTGGCCCGCATCGGCGGCCATTTCGACGGTGCCGCCGTACTGCACTGGGCCGCCGGTTCGGATGGCCGGGGTGCGCTGCTGACCGGGGACACCATCACCGTTGTCCCGGACCGGGACTGGGTGAGTTTCATGTGGAGTTACCCGAATCTCATCCCGCTGGACGAGGCGACGGTGCAGGACATCGCCACCAGGGTGGAGCGGTTCACGTTCGACCGGGTGTACGGCGGGTGGTGGGGCCGCACCGTCGTGCGGGACGGCGCTGGGGCGATCCGCCGCTCCGCTGATCGCTACATCGCCAGGATGCGTGGCGAACGGCCGTGACGACTCACTGCTGCGGGCGGTTGAACAGCTTGCGTGCCCACGCGTAGGACAGCAACGAGATACCGGCGCACCAGGCCACCGAGATGATCGCGCTGTTGCCGATCGGCGTGCCCACCAGCAGACCGCGCAGTGTCTCGGTGACCGGCGTGAACGGCTGGTACTCGGCGAACCAGCGCAGTCCCGTCGGCATCGAGGATGTCGGGACGAAACCGCTGCCCAGGAACGGCAGCAACGTCAGGAACATCGGCAGGTTGCTCGCTGTCTCGACGGTCTTGCTGACCAGGCCGAGCGCGACCGACAGCCAGGTGAGCGCGAAGCCGATCAGCACAACGACACCGAGTACGCCGAGCCACTCCAGCGGGCCGGCCGTCGGCCGGAATCCGATCAGCACGGCGACACCCGTGACGACAGCACTGCAGAGGACCGTCTGGATGACGGCACCCAGGACGTGCCCGGTGAGCACCGATGCCCGGGCGATGGCCATCGTGCGGAACCGGGCGATGATGCCCTCGGTCATGTCCATGGCAACCGAGATCGCGGTGCCCTGGGCGACCGCGGCCACGGCGAGCAGCAGGATGCCCGGCGCGACGTAGCCGACGTAGGCGGACCGGCCGCCGGACAGGCCACCGAGCCCGGAACCGAGCGTGCCACCGAAGACGTAGACGAACAGCAGTAAGAAGATGATGGGCATGCCGAGCAGCAGCACCGTCATCGACGGGTAGCGCAGCATGTGTTTCAGGTTGCGGCGCAACATGGTCGCCGAGTCGGTGAGGATGTAGGACCGGGTGCTGGTGGTCATGGTCGTCATGGCTGGTCGACCTCACGTTCGCTGGGGTGGCCGGTGAATGCGAAGAAGACGTCGTCGAGATCGGGGGTGTGGATCGACAGGTTGTCCACCTCGATGGACGCCTCGTCCAACTGGCCGAGCAACGCCCGCAGCGACTTGACGTTGCCGTCGCTGGGCACCTGCAGGGTCAGTGCCTCGTCGTCCCGGGACATCGGGTTGACGAGCAGCGCCGCCGACGCGAGTGCCTCCGGGTCGGTGAACCGCAGGCTGATGTGGCCACCCGGGATGCGCCCCTTGAGTTCGGCCGGCGTGCCCTCGATGACGATGCGGCCCTGGTCGAGCACCGCGACCCGGTCGGCCAGTTCGTCGGCCTCGTCCAGGTACTGCGTGGTGAGGAAGATCGTCACCCCGTCGGTGGCGAGGTCGCGGATGATCTGCCACATGGAGTGCCGGCTGCGCGGGTCCAGC
Source organism: Pseudonocardiaceae bacterium (assembly GCA_036502345.1). GTDB lineage: Bacteria > Actinomycetota > Actinomycetes > Mycobacteriales > Pseudonocardiaceae > DATEPR01. The sequence goes on from DASXYT010000077.1 coordinate 15,482, forward strand.
CCGGTCGTCGGCTCGTCGAGGAAGATCAGCCGAGGCCTGCCGACCAGGGTCATCGCCAGGTCCAGCCTGCGCCGCATACCGCCGGAGTAGGTGGCCGCCGCCTGCTTCGCGGCCTCGACCAGGTCGAACTGCTCCAGCAGCACGGCGACCCGCTGCCGGCCGGCAGCGCGACCGAGGTGGTGCAGGTCGGCCATCAGGAGCAGGTTCTCCTCGCCGGTGAGCAGATTGTCCACCGCCGAGAACTGACCGGTGACGCCGATCGCGGCCCGCACGGCGTCCGGCTCGGCCGCCAGGTCGTGGCCGGCCACCCGCAGGTCGCCCCGGTCGGCGGAGATCAGGGTGGACAGGATTCGCACCACTGTGGTCTTGCCGGCACCGTTGGGGCCCAGCAGCGAGAAGATCGTGCCCGGCGCTACGGCCAGGTCGATGTCGTCCAGGACCACCCTGTCGCCGAAGGACTTCCGCAGCCCGGTGACCGAGATCGCCTGCCGGGTCGAGACAGTCGTCGTCATTACCGCTTCGTTTCCTTTCGTGGTCATGAGTTCACGCTCGGCGGATCACGATGTCGCCGAAGCTGGTGTTGGCGTGTACGTCCGCCGTCTCGTCCGTCGAGGCGGGACCGTCAACGGTGTCCATCTGGTTGCGCACCTTGCCGAACGCCGTCGACACGTCCAGCCGGGCGGCCGTGCCGGCGTGGATGCCGATCTCGATCTGACCGATGGCGGTGTTCAGCGATGCCGTACCGCGGATGATGTCGCCGACCCGGACGTCGCCGTTGGCGGACTTCGCGCTGACGTCGGCGCCCGCGTGGTTCACGGTGACATCGCCGTTGGCCGTCGTCGCCCGTATTGCGCCGGTGACCGCGTCGATCCAGTTGTCCCCGTTGCTGTTCTTCAGCACGGCCTTCCCGTCGATCCGGTGCACGCGGATCTTGCCGGATCCGGTGTTCACCTCGGCGTCGCCCGAGACCTGCTGCACGTCCACGCTGCCGGCGCCGGTGTCCACGTCGAGGGTGCCCGTGTGTTCCAGTTGGACGTCACCGACGCCTGCCTTGACGCGACATTCGCCGATCTGGCCGAGGCAGCGGAAGCCGCCTGCCCCGATCTTGACCTGCACGCGCGAGTTGGTCGGTAGTTCGATGGTCACGTCGACGGCACCGGTCTTGCCGAACAGGCTGAAATTCCGCTGCTTCGGCCCCCTGACCAGAACGCCGTCCGCTGTCCGCTCGACCGTCGTCTGCTCGGCGACCCGCACGTCCGTCTCGTTGGCCGGGTTGCTCGGGCTCACGTCGACGACGGTGTCGTCGCGGTCGGTCGCGGTGAGCTGGATGTCACCGACGGCGACGTCGAGAACCAGCGAAATCGGCTCTGGGGTGGCGAAAGTGGGCATGACTGTACCTCCGGGATTGATGTCCTGGTTGATTGGTATTTGGTTATGTTCGGTATTTGGCCGTATTCGGGGATTCGGCGGTCGCCAGGGCCTCAGCGCACCCAGCCGTTGTAGCGTTGCTTGCTCTGCGATGTGCCCCGGCGGTCGGAGCGCTGTTGGCCGTCGGACCCGAGTGCCGATGACGCCGCCCGGACGAGCCATGCGTTGACCGACAGGCCCGCCTGACCCGCCGCCTCCTCGACCCTGGTCTTGAGGCTCTCGGTGAGGCGGAAGTTGATCCGAGCCATCGCGCCGTCCTCACCGTCCGAAGGGACCGACGGCGGTGCGGCGGGCATCACGGGTTCGTCGAACGAGCGGTCGACCGATGGCGGCGTCACGACGAAGACGGGCTCCCGCTGCCGTAGGCGGACCTGCACCGAGCCGGGTGCGAGGTCCCGCGTGATCTCGTCGGCGGCGGTCGACAACGCGTCCAACAGGGCCAGCCGAATCGCCGATTCCAGCGGCACGGAGAGCCGCTCGGCCAACTCGCGGGCTTGCTCGCCGCCGGCTTCGGCGGCCACCGCGAGCTGGTCGCGGAGCGAGTCGACAAAAGGCGTCAGGTCCATGACGCCACTATGGCACCACAGTGGCGCCAGCGCAAGCCACAATGGTGCCAACATGGTGCCAACATGGCGTCAGCTGGCGTCGAGCCGCTCCTTCAGGGCCGTGACCTGGCTGTTCAGCACCACGTCGGTCCTGGAGACGGTGAACCCGATCTGTCGGTTGACGCGGATCATGTGGGAGTTGGACGCCTCGGACAAGGTCAGGACGGACCTGAGCTCGGGGTGGTCGGACCGCAGCGACAGCGCCATCCGCGATTTGATGTACCGGCCGAGCCCATGGCCCCGGTGCCGCTCCAGTACGGCGGTGTCCCGCTGCAAGGCCACGTCGTTGTCCGGACGCACCCACAACTCGGTGAAACCGGCGACCTCACCGTCCGCCTCGCACACTGCGGCGACCACCCGGCCCTCCGCGCGGCGGGCCAGCGCGGCGGCCTCGGCCTCCCGGACCCGCTCGACCGTCCACGGCGGCGCCCGGTACGCGGTCGGTCCGTGTGGCGCGTCGTCGATCGCCCGGCGCGCCATCGCATAGGACTCCACCAGCTCATCCGGCGCCGAGCCGATCCAGGACACCGCGCGATAGCCGGCGGGCGCGGGCACCTCCCACAGCGACGCGTCCACGGAGTCGAACTCCAGCCACTGCCGGACCGCGGCCTGGACCTGCCGACAGCCCAGCCGGACGGCCCACCGCTCGCCGGCACTGCCCCGCAGGACCGACCAGGCCTCCACATCGGTCCGATCGGCGGCACGCAGTGCGGGCAGCATCTCGCGCAGCAATTCGATACCAAGCCCACGACCACGGAAATCGGGATGAACAGTGACCTTGGCTATGCCGACGTGCGCATTCTCGCCATCCGGCAGTCTGAGGCCGCTGTATCCGACCATGCGTTCATCCAGATATGCCGCCCACCGGAGCACGGGCCCCAACTCGGGCCCCGGATTTCGCAGCACAGTCAGCTGCGCGGCAAAGGCGGCAGGCAGTTCGTCGCCCGCATCGGCAGCACTGGCCACCGAGATCCGATAGAACTCCTCAAGTTCGTTCCGGCTGGCCCGATGTACGTCGAACGACCGGATTAGAGCTCCTAACACGATGGCGTCCGATCAGGGAGCGGGGTCCAGGTGCGCCAGCTGCAAGGCGGAGGAGCCGCCGGTACCTCAGTTGTACCGGTGGCGACGACAACGCCTGCCCTGGGTCCAGGGTGTCCCAGGCAACACAGCGTGTGCCTGGACGTCGCGAGCCGGACAGTTATCGTGTTATGAGCTCTTGGTGGCTTCGTCCCCATTCGTTCACCGTATGGGATCAGTGCGTCGCGACGCGTGGCAATCGCACCCGCGCGCTCACTCCCCCGCCCGTTCGATTGGTGACCTGTAACGTACCGCCGAGGTCGAGCACGTTGTCGCGTAGCAGGGCCAGCCCGAAATGGCCTTCGGTTCTGCGGTCCAATCCCATCTCCGGCAACCCGACGCCGTCGTCCTCCACCAGCAGGCTCGCGGCCACCTTGTCGCTCTCCAGGATGACCCTCGCCTTGCCGGCCCGCGCGTGCTTGGTCGCGTTCGCCAGGAACTCCCGCGCACAGCGGTAGAGCGTGGCCGCGATCTCCGGTGACGGCTCGTCCAGCAGCGCCGCCTCCACGGTCACCTCGACCCCGGTGTCCCGCAACGACGTGGCCAGTCCCTTGATGGCGCCCGCCAGGCCGACCGCGGTCAGGTCCGGCGGATAGATGTCGATCACCAGCGTGCGCAGGTCGTGCACCGAGTTGCGCACCACCTTCGTGGCGCTGTCGGTCATCGCGGTGATCTGCGGTGCCGTGTCCTCGGGCAGCGCCGCCGACACGGCGCCCAGCGTGTAGCCGACCGCCGCGAGGTCCTGCACGATCCCGTCGTGCAGGTCGCTGGCGATCGACCTGCGCTCCCGGTCCGACGCCGTCAGCGCGCTACGCAGCAGCCTGCCGCGCTCCTCCTGCGCCCGCCCCACCCTGCGCAGCAGCGACACCGCGACCGGGAGTTGGGCGAGCACCATCACCAACAGGCCGCCCAGGGCGAACGGCACGAGTTGCCTGGTCAGCTCGACCTCCGCCGCGACCACCCTGGCGTCCGTGCTGTACATCTCGAACGCCAGCCGCCTGCCGTCCGCCAGGGTCAGCGGCTCGTACACCTCGACCAGCGGACCCTTGGCGGCCGCCCGCTCGGTGTCGTTCTCCGGGTCGTCCAGGTTCGAGAGGTCCACGAAACTCTTCTGCTCGTCGATCGCCGCGCGCACCTTGTCGTCCAGCGGGAAGTGGTTGCCGATCGCCTCGGCGTCGTTCGAGTAGACGATGGTGCCGTCCCTGGCCCACACCTTCACCCGCACGATGCTGTTGTTGTTGCCCACCTCGGCGTTGAGCCGCACGATGGCAGTGGTGTCGCCTGCGAGGGCGGCCGGCAGGGCGGGCAGGAAGATGTCGCTGCCGATCGTGCGGGCGGATCGTTCCGCCTCGTCCAGCGCGTTGCTCTGCGCGATCGAGTGGGCGACCAGCACGGCGGCCAGTCCGACGACCAGGAACGCGAGCACGGCGGTGAGCACCAGACCGGTGATGGCTCTGCGCAGCACAGGCCGCCGCGCTGGCGGACCGTTACGACTCATCGGACGCATCGATGATGCCAAGACGTTGTGCCGTCACCACTGCCTCCAACTGGGACTGAACACTCAGCTTCGAATGAATCGACTTCACGTAACCACGACAGGTGTTGAGGCTGATCCCGAGCAGCACGGCCATGGTGGCAGGAACCATGCCCTTTCCCATCAGGACGAGCACTTCACGTTCTCGAGCCGTCAGGCTCCGCACGGCGGGACCCGATCCGTCCTTCGGCGCACCCGCCGGCCTGGAGTACACCGACGGAGCGATGAACATGTGTCCGTTGTGCGCAGTACGCAACACTGTGAGAATTTCGGAGAAGGACCCGCTTTTGGGAGCGAAAGCACTCGCCCCGGCGTGAGCGGCGCGGACGACCCATTGCGGGTCCTGATGCGCGGAGAGCACCACGACCACCGCATCGGGCAGGGCGTCCCGAATCTTCCTGGTGGCGTCCAACCCGCTCTCTCTGCGTAGTTGGATATCCATCAGAACGAGATCGGGCTGGTGGTGGACCGCGAGAGCCAGCGCCTGAGCCCCGGTCTGCGCGGTGCCGACGCACCGGAATTCGCTGCTGTTGCCCAGCGCCACACCGAGGAGTTCGGCGAACATGTTGTGGTCGTCGACTATCAACACGCGGATGGCGTCTTGCTCACCGACGATATCCTGGTCGCTGCTGATCATGGGCGGTGTCCGATTCAGCTCCCTGTCGAACCCACCTGTGCGCGGGCCCGTCCCTATCGGATATCGGCCGGCGGACATCCGGCGTCACACGTTCCCGCGCCGTTCATGCGAACGGCCTCCTGCGTACCCCCGAGTTTGGGGATGTCTATCGGGCAAAGGGGACCGCAATGCTTGAGGTCTCCTGCTCCACGATTGGTGCGTCCCCTATGATCCGCGTCCTCGTTGTCGACGACCACGAGATAATCCGCACCACTGTTGGTGCAGCCCTCGCGGCAGCCGAGGACATCGATGTGGTCGCCACCTGCGTGGACGGCCAGGACTGTCTGGACAAGGCGATCGAGGCCCAGCCCGACGTCGTGGTGATGGACCTGTCCATGCCTCGACTCGGTGGGGTCGAGGCAACTCGCCAGTTGCTGGTACAACTACCGCGGGCCAAGGTGATCATCCTGACAGCCGCCGGTTACGGCATTGACCTGCGGGATGCCATAGCCGCCGGTGCGGTCGGCTGGGTGTTCAAAGGGTCTGACACGGCGGAGATCCTGCGGGCGGTACGCACCGCCGCAGGCTCCTCTCCGGATGGCCCAGCCGTCACTACTTCGTCGGTGTGAACGAGGTCGAACAAGATTTCGAAGCGCCGTGCGAGCTGACCACGACATCGACCGTCACGGTATAGCCGTAGGTGGCATCGCTGATGTCGAACGGGATGTCGGCCTTGCCGCTCGATGAGGCCACGCCGCTCTTCGGATGCGTCGTCGTCTTGTAGCGCGCTGTCGCCGTGACGCTCGCGCCGGCCACCTTAGTGCTCACAATCACATCGGTGGTCTCGTTGTGCGAGGGCGTCGAATCGCTCATCGACGCACTGCACGTCAACGGGTTCGCGGGCGGCGCGACGGTATGTACGGTATGCGGCGGCTCGGTGGTCGTCGTCCGTTTGTGGGTGACCGGCGCCACGGTCGTCGTTCTGGTGTGAGTGGTGGTCGGCACGACGGTTGTCGTCGGCACGACAGTTGTGGTCGTCGGCGGCGGGGCGACCGTGGTTGTCGGCTGCGCGATCGTGGTCACAGCAATGGCATTTGTGGTCGCGGACGGTGCCGGCACGGCCACGGCACCCCGTTGCTCACTGGACGCCGGAGCTATCGACGCCCCGACGATCAGCAGCACAAACCCGCCGACCATTACCCCCGAGGCTATTTTCCGGCTGGCGATGGCGGCCCAACGCACTTTTCCACGGATCAGCGCCACAAGAGCTATGACCATTACGGCCAAACCAACCAGGATCAACAAGACAGACACGCGACGAGTCCCTTCCGAACATGCGAATCGACATTTCCGCCGTCGACATGCCGGTACCTGGCGTGCGTGCGGGTCGTTGGCTTATTGATCGTCCGGCCGGTTGGCACGTTACAAAGTCCTGGCGGGTGAAATCGGGAAAGCGGACCGCCCAGAATCGCGACGGCTGGCCGTTCGCCGCGAACTCCATGGGCCGGCCGGACATCCTCGGCACGCGTGCCGAGGCGCTCGCCGACTACCCCAACCGGCCGGTCAGGATCTCGACGTCGATGCGCTCGACGAACGGCGCACAGGGCGCCAGGGCCCGGCCCGCCCGCTCGGTGAACTCGTCCCGCCGATCCGGTGCCGGCAGCACGTCGTCGGTGAGCGCGGAGAACACGCTGCCGACGATCCGCTCCAGGTCCACGGCGTCGGTGTAGCCGACGGTCTGCTCGCCGAGGTGGAACCCGGCTGCGGTCAGGCTCTCCCGGTAGCGCCGCCTGCGGTCGTCCTCGATGCCGTAGGTGCCGGTGATCGGATGGCCGAACCACTCCTCGAGGAGCTCCAGCAGGGCACGGGACCACGGGCTGTCCTGCAGCCACATGGGCGCGCCGTTGGTGAGCACGGCGATCCCGCCGCCCGGCCGGAGCAGTGGTACCAGAGTGCGGAACAGCGTGTCGTGGTCCATCCAGTGCAGGGCCTGCCCGATCGTCACCGCGCCGACGGACCCGTCGCCGAGCAGGCCGCGCAGCGCCGGGACGTCGGTGTCGGCGCCGAGCAGCCAACTCACGTTCGGCACGCCGAGTTCGACGGCAGCGCTGCGGGCACGGCTCAGCATGTCCGGCTCGGGGTCGACGCCGACGACGGCCCGCACGCGTGCTGCGACCGGCACGGCGAGTTGGCCGGTGCCGCAGCCGATGTCCAGCACGACATCGGCCGTGGTCAGGCCGAACGTGGCGGCCAGCGAGTCGATCACCGCTGCCGGGTAGCCGCGCCGCCAGCGGTGGTAGTAGCCGACGACGTCACCCCGAAATCCCAGGCTCATGACAGCGAACGTGGCACATCCCACGGCGTGCTTGCTGTCTTTCTTAGGCCGAATGGGCGATCCGTTCGCGCTCGACGTAACTATCCCGCCCGCGCACGCGAACTCCACAGCACCACATCCGGATTCGGGCGAGGAGACACTGATGGCTCCCGACGACGCCGCGCTGAGCACGCTGATCGATCAGCATCTACCCGAGTTCGACAAACCGGGCGTGCTCTCCATCCGGCCCGGCTTCAAGATCAAGAACGACTGGCTGACCGGCCAACGGGCCATTGTGGTCACTGTCGGCGCCAAGGTCGCGCAACTGCCCGCCAGCGACCGGTTACCCACCGAGATCGACGGTGTACCGGTCGACGTACGGCAGGCCTCGCCGCTCAAGCGGACCGAGATCGAGGACCCGGAAGCCTATGCGGCACAGTTACATCTGACGCCGGACACCGGCTCGGTCCCACACTTCGCCGACGAGCGCACAGTGGACGGCGATCATCCGGCTGCCCGCGCTTCCGCGCACGCCATGCTCGCCAAGGTTGCCAAGACCCCGCTGCCCTACAGCGCTCCCCTGGACCTGGCGCTCCGGCCGATCGACGCAGCGGCAACGATTCAACTCAGCGCGAGCCCGGACTCCGGGTGGCCGGTGCTGGCCGCGTTCCTCGCCGGGACGACCGAGTCGCTGACCGTCGGCCTCTACGACTTCACCGCCGGCCACATCGCGACGACGGTCGAGACGGCGATCGCCGGCAAGCAGTTGAAGCTGGTGCTGGACCATCCACCGCAGAACCCGACGGCCGACCAGACCGACCAGGCCACCGTCGCCGAGCTCACCCAGGCGTTGGGCGCCGACTTCACCCAGGCATGGGCACTGACCAGAATGGACTCGATCGCCAACGCGTGGATCTACCCGACGGCGTACCACATCAAGGTCGCCGTGCGGGACAGGTCGACGGTCTGGCTGTCCAGCGGCAACTGGAACAACTCGAATCAGCCCGACATCGATCCGGTCGGAAAAAAGGCCGACGCGACCGAGGCCAGGCACCGGGACCGCGACTGGCACGTCGTCATCGAGCAGCCGCAACTCGCGCAGTTGTTCGAGGCCTACCTGCTCAACGACCTCACCGTGGCGGGCGAGCACAACAATCCGGCACCACCACTCGGTCCGCCGCTGCCGGCGCCGAAGACCGGCACCACCAAGACACCCGCGTTCCAACAGTTCTTCCCGTCGAGTTCGGTCACCGGCACGATGAAGATCGTGCCGCTGCTGACACCGGACCCCGGTGTCTACGTCGGCGCGGTCAAAGCGCTCATCGCGTCGGCCACCAGCACGCTGTACATGCAGTTCCAGTACATCGAGCTGCCCAAACAGACCAACGCCACGTCGCAGGACTTCGTCGACCTCGTGCAGGCGGTCATCGACCGGCAGAACGCGGGCGTCGACGTCAAGATCATCATGAGCGAGTTCGAGAAGTCCGGGTACCTGGAACAGTTACAGGCCGCCGGCATCAACGTGGTCGACAACGTGAAGATCCAGAACAACGTGCACAACAAGGGCGTCATCGTGGACGGCAACGCCGTCCTGGTCAGCAGCCAGAACTGGTCCACCGACGGCACGCTGTACAACCGGGACGCGGGCGTGATCATCCACAGCGACGTGGCCGCCCAGTACTTCCAGCAGATCTTCCTGCACGACTGGCAGCACCTGGCGAAACAGAAGGCACCGGCGGACTGAATACACTGCACACGTGCGTTGATCAGCGACGCGCGTGACCGATGGGACGGACTCGATGAAGGTGCTACGTCGGATCCGGATCACCGTCGTGCTCGCAGTGGTCCTGCTGCTGCTGTTCGGCGTGCCCTGGCAGGTGATCGTCGCGACGGCGCAGTGGCCGGCGCCGGTCACGCTGATCGGAACCATCGTGTTCGCGCTGGCGCTGGTCAGCTTCCCGGTCGCTATGACGTTCGGGCACGCTCGTTCGCACATCGACGGGCTGGCCAGGTACGGCGACACCACGCTCGGCGTGATCTGGGTGTTCTTCACCTGGTCGGTGTTCGGCGACGTGGCGCGCCTCATCCTCACGCTGGCCGGTGTGCCCAACCCGGAGCGCTCCAGGATCGTGGCGCTGGCCGTGCTGGTGGTCGCGATCGTGCTCGTCGTGTGGGGCAACGTCGAGGCGATGCGGCTGCCGAGGATCAAGACCGTCGACGTCGTCATCCCGAGGCTGGGCCCCGCGCTGGACGGGCTGCGGGTGGCCGTGCTCGCCGACACCCATTTCGGGCCGATCGACCGGCGGGGCTGGTCGGTCCGGGTCGCCGCCGCGGTGAACGGACTCGCGGCTGACGTCGTGTGCCACGTCGGGGATCTCGCGGACGGCACCGTGGCCCAGCGGGCCGAGCAGGTCGCACCGATGGGCGACGTCCGCGCGACGACGGCGAAGCTGTACATCACCGGCAACCACGAGTACTTCGGCGAAGCCCAGGAGTGGCTCGACCACATGGCGGGCCTCGGCTGGGAACCGCTGCACAACCGGCACCACGTCGTCACCCGAGGCGCCGACCAGGTGGTCTTCGCCGGCGTCGACGACCGGACCGCGGCCGGCTCCGGGCAGGTCGGCCACGGCGCCGACCTGCCCGCGGCACTGACCGACGTCGATCCGGACACCCCGGTCGTGCTGCTGGCGCACCAGCCCAAGTTCCTCACGCTGGCAACCGAGGCAGGCGTGGACCTGCAGATCGCGGGCCACACCCACGGTGGCCAGATCTGGCCGTTCCACCTGCTGGTGCGGCTGGACCAGAAGCACCTGCACGGCCTGAGCCGGCACGGCGAGTGCACCCAGCTGTACGTCAGCCGTGGCTCCGGGTTCTGGGGACCGCCGCTGCGTGTCTTCGCGCCGAGCGAGATCACCCTGCTGGTGCTGCGCTCCGCCTGACAGCCGCGCAAACCACTGCAAGATCTTCCGCAAGTTTGCGACTAAGTCACGCAACTGTAGTTCAAATGCATGAATATCCGTGGCAAATTCTTGTCAGTTGCCGATCGGGGTCCTAATGTCGCCTCACTTGTCCCCGGCGAAACGAGTCCCCGATGTCACGGATCGCGATCGCGGCGACGACAGCGGCAGTCGTCTTACTCGGCCTCACGGCGGGCGCCAGCACGGCGGCCGCCACCCCACACTCGGCGGCACCCGCCGTGAGCCGCGCCGCGATCGACCCGGCGCTCGTCGCGGGCCGGGGTGCGAACGTCGGCTTCGCGGAACAGGAAGCCGAGCACGCCGCCACCAACGGTACGGTCATCGGCCCCGGCACCGATGCGTACACCCTGCCCGCCGAGGCGTCCGGCCGGTCTGCGGTCTCGCTCACGCCCGGCCAGTACGTCGAGTTCACGCTGCCCAGCGCAGCCAACGCGATCAGCGTGCGGTACAGCATTCCGGACGCGCCGACCGGTGGCGGGATCACAGCACCGCTGAACGTCACCGTCAACGGCGGCGGCCGGCACACCATGACCCTGACGTCGCAGTACGCGTGGCTCTACAGCGTGTTCCCGTTCAGCAACGACCCCAACTCCGGCGACATCAACCTGGACGACTTCGTCGTCGAGTGCGGCTGTGTACCCAGCCAGACAACGCCGACCCCGGTGTTCCCGACTCCGTTCCGCCCCAACCACTTCTACGACGAGCAGCGCCTGCTGCTCGGCCACACCTACCGCGCAGGCGACAAGGTGCGGCTGTCCGTGCCGGCCGGCAGCGACGCGTCGGCCACCGTCATCGACCTGCTCGACTCGCAACTGGTGGCGCCGCCGAAGGTCGACGTCCTGGCGGCGAACGTGCTGCTGTTCGGTGCCGACCCGACCGGCAGGCGGGACTCCGCCGACGCCATCGACAAGGCGATCGCGTTCGCGCAGCGGTGGCACCTGAAGGTGTACATCCCGTCGGGCACGTTCCAGGTGAACCGGCACATCATCGTGGACAACGTGACGATCGAGGGCGCCGGCAACTGGTACACGATCATCAAGGGCCACCAGGTCACGCTCAGCACGCCCGCGCCGGACGGCTCGGTGCACACCGGCGTCGGCTTCTACGGCAAGGACGCGTCGGTCGGCGGCAGCCACAACGTGCACCTGTCCGGCTTCGCCATCGAGGGTGACGTCCGCGAGCGGATCGACACCGACCAGGTCAACGGCATCGGCGGGGCGCTGAGCGACTCGACGATCGACGGCCTCTACATCCACCACACCAAGGTGGGCATGTGGTTCGACGGCCCGATGACGAACCTGAAGATCACCAACAACATCGTCGTCGACCAGATCGCCGACGGCATCAACTTCCACATCGGCGTCACCAACTCGT
>DASXYT010000078.1:0-6998 GCA_036502345.1 Pseudonocardiaceae bacterium
CGCCCTGGGGGACCGGCTCCCGCTGGTCGACGGCGCTGTACGTGGCCGTCGTGGGCCCGGGGGATCGTTATCATGGTGATCCGCCCCGGCCGATGGAGGATCGCGTGGACACCGACTTCGTGCGCCTCTTCACCACGACCACGAAGGCCATGAGGATCGTGAAGACGGCGATCCTGCAGGAGCACGGTGTCTACCTCGGCCAGGACCACATGCTGGAGTTGCTGTCGCAGTCCGGCGGCCTGACACCGAGGGAGATCGCGAGCAAGCTCGGCCACGCTGTGCCGACGGTGGTCAAGATGACCCAGCGGATGGAGTCCACAGGGCTGGTGTCCAGGCAGCCGGACGAACGGGATCGCAGGCTGGTGCGGATCTACCTCACCGAGCGCGGCCGTGCGCTGCGAGAGCAGTTGACCAAGGAGCTTGGCGAGCTCGAACAGCAGACCGTCGCCGGGCTGAGCCCGGCTGATCTGGCAGCCCTCGAACACGGCCTGACCGTCGTGCTGCGCAACATGCGCGCGGCACGAACCAGCCTGGCCGGAATGCCCTGACGCGGCTGCTGGTGCGGCAATTCCGGCGGCCGAAATGGCGACCGTGGCTGAGTTTCCGGCAGTGACACGGCCGCGAGCGCCCGGCCAGAATCATGGTGCAGCACCAGTGCGGTGACTTCGGTCGTCCTGTTCGACCTTGCGGTGATGACAGTGGTCGGCAGCCTGCCGGCCGCCCTCGTGGTGCGCTGGCGAGCGGGAGGACCGTAGACGTGAGCGTGCATGACATGACCATGCCGGTGACGGACCAGCGGACGACCAGTCGGCTGCGGGCAGCGGTGATCGGCTCCTACGGGTTCATCGGTGCGCAACTGCACGCCAAGCTCGACCTGGCGGGCGCCGACGTCACCGGGTTCACCAGGCAGGCGCCGATCCTCGCGTCCGACGGCCGGCCGCACGACGCGCTGCTGGACACCGACGTGTTGTTCTACCTTGCCACGTCCGTCAGTCCGGCATCGGCGGAGCAGCGCCCCGATCTGGTGGCCTCCGACCACGACCTGTTCCGCAGACTGGTCGACCGGTTGGCCGAGGTGGAGCGGCCGCCCTACGTCGTGCTGGCCGGCACCGGTGGCTACGTGTACGACCCGGTGGCGCCGCTACCGTTCCGGGAGGACTCGCCGGTCGCTCCGCGCACGGCGTACGGCCGCGCCAAACTGGACCTGGAGCAGGCCCTTGCCGACCGCGGCGCGGTGCTGCCAGGTGTTTCGCTGCGACTGTCCACTGTGTACGGACCAGGGCAACGGATCCGCAAGGGCCAGGGTGTCATCGCGCACTGGCTGGCCGCCGTCGCCGCAGGCCAACCGCTGCGGCTGTTCGGGGACCCGGCCACCATCCGGGACTACGTGTACATCGACGACGTGGTCAGCGCGCTGGCCAGCGTCGGGGAGGTCGGCCGGGCTGGTGTCGAACTGCCCGACGTGATCAACATCGGTTCCGGTCAGCCGACCCGACTCGGCGACCTGCTCGATCTCGTGGTGGCCACCGTGCCCGGTCCGGTCGACGTGGAACGGTTGCCCGGCCGGGGTTTCGATCACTATGACGCCGTGCTGGACATCCAGCGAGCCGCCGAACTGGTCGGCTGGCGACCGGCGACGTCGCTGCCGGACGGCCTTGCGAAGACCTGGTGGGCATTGCGGGCGGACGAACCACCGGCGTCACCGCGTGTGGCAGAAGAATGAAGTACCTGCCCACCCGGTCCGTCCGGTGGGCCGCGTTCAGAGTGTGTCGATCTTCTCGGCCACCGGCTCGATGATCTCCTCGGCGAGCCAGGTGACCGGGGCGGCTGGATAGGGCGTCGGCAGGTTCAGCACCAGATGTCGGGCGCCTGCCTCGATCAGTTCCAGCAGAGTGTCCCGGCCGGCCGCCGGGTCCTCGTAGCGCACGTGGGTCTGTACCGAGCGGACGATCTCCTTCGGGTCCCGGCCGATCGCTGCACAGTGCTCGTCCAGCACCGCGCACTTGCGTCGGAACCCGGTCGCCGTGAAGTACGGCGGGCCGGGCATGTTCCAGATGTCGGCATGTTCGGCGACGACCCGCAGCGTGGCGCGTTCACCCGCGCCGCCGATCATGATCGGCGGGTGTGGTCGGTGTACCGGCTTCGGTTCGCACGTTGACGGCCGTCGCACCTGGCGGCCGTCAACCGGTGGTACCTGCCGTCGAAGTCCACGGTGTCCTCGGTGAACATCCGCTTGATGATGGTGATCGACTCGGCCAGCCGCGCGATGCGCTCGCCGGCACCGGGCGCTGCGATGCCGTAGGCCTCCGACTCCGGGCCCGCCGAGCCACCAGCGCCGATACCGAGGACGAGCCTGCCCTCGGCGAGTGCGGCCAGCGCCGTCCATCCCTCGAGCACGGGAATCGAGGTGTCGCCGCGCATCGGCTGCAGGTGATCCCAGAGCCAGGCGTGCTCGATCACCGGGATCGTGTCGGCCTCCGCCCAGACCCTGAGGATGTCCGCGAAGGACACGTTCTGAGGCGTCGTCTTGATCCCGAAGCTCAGCCGCGTGGGTTCCGTCATCGCGTCTGCTTGCCTTCTGGTCGTGGTGACACGGGTCCGCTAGCTGGCTATCGATAGCCGGCTAGCGAACTGAAAGGTAGCGAGCCCGTGGAGCTGGTGTCAAGAAGTTCCGTGGAGCGGTCACCTGAATCAACACCGACGGACAAGGATGTCGTTCATGGGAGACAGTGACCAGGAGCGGGCCGCTCGGCCCGGCCGAGCGGGTCCGGCGATCACGGACGTCGCGCGGCTGGCCGGCGTGTCCCACCAGACGGTGTCGCGGGTGGTCAACCAGCATCCGCACGTGCGCGAGCAGACCCGGCTGCGGGTGCTGGCCGCGATCCAGGAACTGGACTACCACCCCAGCGGCGCCGCGCGTGCGCTGGCCACCGGCAGGTCCACTGTGCTCGGTGTGGTCACGCAGAACTCCACGCTGTTCGGGCCGACGTCGTTGTTGTTCGGCCTGGAACAGGCGGCAGCGTCGGACTTCGACGTCACCATCACGACGCTGCGGTCGCTGGACGGGCCGGCGTTGACCAGGGCGGTCCGCCGCTACATCGACCAGCAGGTCGCCGGCATCGTGGTGATCGCCCCGCTGGTCACCGCGCGGGACGCACTGGCCGAACTGCCGGAACGGGTGCCGATCGTGCTGGTCGACGGACCGCCGGACGCCGGCAAGGTGTTGGTCACCGCCGACCAGAGTGCCGGCGCGCGCCTGGCCACCGAACATCTGCTGTCGCTCGGTCACCGCAACGTCTGGCACGTGTCCGGGCCGAACACCTGGCTGGACAGCATCGGTCGCGTCGAGGGCTGGCAGGCCGCGCTGCGGGACGCGGGAATCGAGCCGCCGCCGCTGATCGAGGGGGACTGGTCACCGGCCAGCGGCTACGAGGCAGGCCGCCTGTTGGCCCGCATCCCCGATGCGACAGCGGTGTTCGCAGCCAACGACCACATGGCACTCGGCATCATCCGGGCCATGCACGAACTGGGCCGCCGGCTGCCCGAGACGCTGAGCATCGTCGGCTTCGACGACGTGCCGGAAGCCGCGTACTTCACGCCGGCGCTGACCACCGTCCGGCTCGACTTCACGGAGATCGGCCGTCAGGCCCTGCACCTGTTGCGCGAACAGATCGACTCAGCGAGTTCCGTCGGCCGCCGGGTGATCCAGCCGGCGTTGATCGTGCGCGACAGCGCGACCGCTCCTGAATAATCAGCGGGTGGAACGGATCGAACTAGTCCTCGGCGTGGTCGGCAACGGAGGACCGCTCGGCCCAGTTGGCCCGGCCATCACGTCCGTCCGACTGGTCCTGTTCGACCAGCGAACGTACGACGCCTTTGACACCGCGCGAGCCGTGGTTCAGCTCGGCTGATCCTGCCTCGCTGCCTCCAGCGTCACGCGGGCCGCGACCAACGGCCACAGCTCGGCGATCCGGTCCGCGATCACCTCTTCGGTCACGCCGCCGATGGGGTGCGGGACCACCTCGACCGGGGTCCACGGCGCACCGAGGGAACTCGCCACCGTGTGTGCGAGCGGCTCGAAAAGATCACTTCCGACGACGACCGAGGGAACACCGCGGATCGACATCTCTACGGAGTCGTGGACACTCCACGACGTGCAGCCGCCTCAATCGGCGGTGCCGAGCAGCACCAGATCGCAGTCCCGCGCCGCCTGGTCGAGCATGTCGGCGGTGGCCCCGACCGACGAGAAGTCCTTGCGCCGCACGCCCGCGTCGACCATGTCGTACTCGGCCACCAGGTGCTCGATGACACCGCTGATCAGGAACCCGGCGTTGTGCTTGGTGTTCTCGATCGCGCCGACGCGCAGCCCGCGCAGTTCGGCAGGACAGGCCGGCCGCCGCACGACTATCGGTTCGATCTCGCCGCGCGGGTCGAAGACCTCGATCATGGCTGCCCTGCCTCTCCTGGAGTCATACCGAAGCGGGAATCTCGACGGTCACGGACCGGGTGCTCCCGGTGGTGGGCAGGACCGTCGAGTGTTTGCCCTCGCCGCCCGCCACCACGATGACGAAGTTCGACGGGTCGGAGACGACCGGCAGGCGGGCGTCGTCATCTGCGACGTCGTACGCAGTACGAGAACATCTGGGGCGATCTGCGCAGCGAGGTGCTGGCCGCCTACGCGCAGCAGCAGGCGCTCAAGTCCAGCAAGGCCGTGAAATCAGGGAAGTCCGGCTCGGCAGACGGGAGCAGTTGATGACGGACACGCTCAACCAGGACGGCGATGTCGACGTTGCTGTCGATGTCGCCCGCGTCGTCGCGGCGGCACGGTATGAGGCGGTCGCCGAGTCGGACGTCGTCGCGACGAAGAAGCTCATCCTGGACCTGCTCGGCGCAGGCGTGGCAGGCAGCCAGGAACCGGGCTGTACCGAGATGCTGGAGCTGATGCGCGAGTTCGGCGGCGCGGAGCAGGCCTCGGTCATCGGCGGTGGCAAGCTGCCGCTGCCGGCCGCGGTCACCGTGAACGGCATCATGTCCAGGGCCTTGGAACTGGACGACGTCAGCGAGCAGGCGCTGATCCACACGACGGCATCCGTGGTGCCGGCCGCTCTCGCGGCAGCCGAGTACCTGTCCGAGCCGGTCGACGGCAAGCGGCTGATCACGGCCGTCGCGGTCGGGGTCGACGTGGCCAACCGGCTGAGCCTGGCACCCAACCATGCGATGGACGGCCCGAACTACCGCCCGCGCGGCATGTCCTACACGTATCAGATCGGCACGTTCGCCGCCGCTGCCGCCGTGGCCAACCTGTGGGGCTTCGACGAACTGACAACGCTGCACGCCTTCGGCCTCGCCTACAGCCAGGCGGCCGGCAACCAGCAGTGCCTGCTCGACGGCGCGCTGTCGGTCCGCGTGCAGCAGGGGCTCTCGGCGTCCTCGGGAGTGCTCGCCGCGTTGATGGCGCAACGCGGCATCACGGGGGCGACATCGCCGCTGGAGGGCAAGTTCGGCTACTACCGCGTGTACTGCGCGAACGACTACGACCGGGCCGCCGTGCTCAAGGAACTCGGCGAGCGGTACACGGTCGGCGACGTGAGCATCAAGCCGTATCCGTGCTGCAAGTTCACGCACACCGCGATCGCGGCCGCCCTGGCCGCCAGGGCCGACCCGCGCTTCGACATCGACAAGGTCGAGCGGGTCGTCGTGCACGTGGACAACCAGGAGTACTTCAACGTCGTCTGCGACCCGATCGAGGCCAAGCGCAGGCCCACGACGACCGTCGAGGCGCAGTTCAGCATGCCCTACACCGTCGCCGTCGCCCTGCTGAACGGAACGATCACGCTGGCCGACTTCGAGCCTGCGGCGATCAGGCAGGCCGACCGTGCCGCGCTGGCGCTGCGGGTCGAGCCGGACCTCGGTGACCCGCACTTCACCGGCCGGATGCTGCCCACCCCAAGCCGCGTCGAGGTGGTGCTGACCGACGGCACCGTCATCGAGGGCCGGCGGAACGAGGCGCCAGGGCATCCGAGGGACCCGCTGTCCTGGGAGCAGTTGGAGGTCAAGGTCCCCGCAGATGGTCGAGTGGCCGGACAACCCGCTGCCGCGCGACAACGCCGACCGGCTGATCGCCGCCTGCAAGGATCTGGAGAACTCCGCCGACATCCGGGGTCTGGTGGCCGATCACCTGAGCTGGCTGTCGTGATGGAGTTCGGTGTCGTGCTGACCGGTATGCCGGCCAGCGGGTGCACCGCCTCGGAGCAGTTGCGGCAGGGCATCGAACTCGCGCGGACCGCGGAGGCGCAGGGGTTCGACCACCTCGTGGTCGGCCAGCACTTCCTGGGCGCGCCCTACCGCTATCTGCACGCGGTGCCGATGATCGCTCGGCTGGGTGCCGAGACGTCCACGATCCGGATCGCGACCGGGATCCTGCTGCTGTCGCTGCTGCAGCCGGTCGAGGTGGCCGAGGAACTGGCCACACTGGACGTGATGACCGACGGGCGGCTGACGTGCGGGTTCGGCCTCGGTTACCGGGACACCGAGTTCGAGGCGTTCGGCATCAAGCGCTCCGAGCGGGTCGGGCGGCAGGTCGAGGCGCTGGAGATCATCGAGGCGCTGTGGACCGGGGACAAGGTCACCCACCACGGCGCGTACTACGACATCGAGGACGCGGCGACCGCGATCCTGCCCGTGCAGACGCCCAGGCCGCCGATCTGGATCGCCGCGATGACGGTGCCCAGCGCGCAACGGGCCATCGACTCGGGCTACATCCCGTATCTCGGCCCACGGATGCCGATCGACGTCGTCGCCGATCGCGTCGGCCGTAGCGTCGCGGCGCTCGGGCCGGACACGAAGGTGCCGCTGCGCCGGGAGTTGTTCGTGTCCAACGATCCCGACGTGCACGAGCAGGCGATGCGGCACATCGGCGTGCGGTTCGACCTGTACCGGGAGTGGGGCCTTGAGCGCGACACCGGCGGCCCCGGCGAGTCGGCGGACGCCTACCTGGC
>DASXYT010000079.1:0-20931 GCA_036502345.1 Pseudonocardiaceae bacterium
CGACCACGTTGGCGGCCGAGTCGACCACGTTGGCGGGCGAGTCGACCACGTTGGCGGGCGAGTCGACCACGTTGGCGGGCGAGTCGACCGCCCGGGAGGGCGAATCGGCTGCCCGGAGGGCCGAGTCGACTGCCTGCAGGCGAGTCGACTGCCTACGCATGTGTCGACCACCCCGGCGCGCGCGTCGACCGTCCGAGCGGGCGAGTCGGCCCTCCGGGCATGTGCCGACCACCAAGCGGTGTGTCGACCACCCTGGCGGGCGAGTCGCCTGTCTTGGCGGGCGAGTCGACCGTTCGCGGTGGTGTGTCGGCTGCTCGCCCAGAGCGACGCCGGCACCAGCGACCCTGAGCGGCACCCGCCGCGTGTGGCTCAGAACAGGGCGTTGGCCAGGTCCCGGCGGGCCTTCAACACCCTCGGGTCGTCCTGGTCGAACAGCTCGAACAGCTCCACCAGGTGCTTCCGCACCTCGTCACGCTCTTCCGCCGCCGTGTTCCGGACCGTGTTGATCAGTCGACGGAACGCCTCTTCCACCAACTGCTCCGCCAACTCGACATCCGCCGCGGCCAGCTGAGCAGCCACGTTGTCCGGCGCCGCATCTGCCCGAGCGACAGCCTCAGGGCTCGCATCGGCCGTCCTCGCCAGGAACCTCACCTGGGCAATCGCCGTCCTGGCCTGCT
Organism: Pseudonocardiaceae bacterium; assembly: GCA_036502345.1. Lineage (GTDB taxonomy): Bacteria > Actinomycetota > Actinomycetes > Mycobacteriales > Pseudonocardiaceae > DATEPR01. The sequence continues at coordinate 678 of DASXYT010000079.1, forward strand.
CGTTGGTCGGCTCGGTGTCCAGAATGTGCTGGTAGGCGGCCTCCGCAGCGGTGAAGTCACCCTCTTCGAGGGCGTCCTCGGCCGCCGTGAACCTCGGGTCGTCCGGCTCCTCGACGGGCTCCTCGACGACCTCGCCGGCCGGCGAGCCCTGCTCGGCAGCGGCGATCGCCGGCATCTGCTCACGCAGTGCGTCCAGCAGGCCGTTGATCCAGTCGCGCACCTGCGGTTCGGGCAGCGCACCGGAGAACGCGTCCACCGGCTGACCACCGGCGACCGCCACGATCGTCGGGATGGACTGCACGCCGAACAGCTGCGCGATCCTCGGGTTGGCATCCACGTCCACCGTGGCCAGAACCCAGGCGCCGTGGCCGGCCTGGGCCAGGCGCTCCAGCACCGGCGACAGCTGCTTGCACGGGCCACACCAGGTGGCCCACAGGTCCACGATGACCGGGACCATCATCGACCGCTCGACCACATCGGTCTGGAAGGTCGCCTCGGTCACCTCGATGACAAACGGGCTGGCCGAGCCATCCCCGGAGGCACCGGAATCAGCAGGGACAGCGGGTGCCGGCCGGTTGGCGGCCTCGGCGCGTGCCTTCACCGCGGACAGGTCGACCGCCCCGGACAGCGCGGCCGACAGGGCAGGGTTCTGGCGTGGATTCGACCTCGTCACCACTCCATCCTGGCACGTCCGTACGCGTGCTCGCGGAGAGCCTGGTCAGCCCAGCTCGCGTGCGGCGTCCAGGCCCATCGGATTGGTCCGCATGACGTCGTTGCCCGTCACGATCCGCAGCGCCAGCGGGGTCATCAGCTCGGTCAACCGGTCGCACGCCGCCTGGCCCAGTGCCTGCCACGGCGCGGACGCTGCCTGGTCGGTGCGGTCCTCCACCCAGCGGCGCAGTTCGGTGCCGGCCTCAGTGACCTCACCCGCGTCCGACAGCAGCCCACGGTCGACCAGCCGGGCCGTGGCGGCCTCCCAGTCCTCGTCCGGCCACCGGCGGGCAGCCTGGAGGTACACACGGTCCAGGCCCCGCTCAGCGCCGAACAGCACCAGCGTCTCGCACGGGTCCAGACCGGCGGCGACCAACGCGGCCACGTGACCGTCGCCCCGGGACTCGCGCAGCGTCGTCGCGGCCTGCCACAGCGCCAGGTGCGGGCTGTCCGGCTTGCGCACCAGCGCGTTGGCCGCCGCCAGCGGCCGGCCCGCGGTGGGTGCGGCAGCCGCGGCCCGGACGGCCAACTCGGCTGCCTCGGCCAGCGCGGGCCCCGCCACCACGTCCTCGCCGAGCAGTCTGCGCAACGCACCGTCGGCACCGGCCAACCGGGCCGCCAGGTAGGCCTGCGGCTCGGCGATCCGCCACGCGTCCGGGATCGCCCTGCTGACCAGCGACGGGTGGAAGTTGTAGAACGTCGAGACGACCAGTTCCATCGGCACGGCGCCGAGCGGGGCCGCCCGCATCGCGAAGTAGCCCATCCAGCCGCCCTTGGCGCCCAGCGCGTCACCGGCCGCCCGCGACTCGGGCGTGAAGTAGGTGATGCCGTGGTAGGTCTCGAACCTGACCCACATCGCGCGGGCCACGGTCGACGGGTCCGCCACAGTCGTGTCCATGCGCCGCATCCTAGAACGCCGCTCTAGAAGCGGGCCGGTTCGGTGTAGCCGCCCCAGACGTTCCGCAGGGCGTCACAGATCTCGCCGAGCGTTGCCTCGGCGCGGACCGCGGCCATCATCGGCTTGATCAGGTTTCCGTCGCCGTTGGCCACGTCGACCATGGCGGCCAGCGTCTCGTCCACCTCGTTCTGGTCGCGCTGTGCCCGCCGGCCGGTCAGCACCTTGTTCTGGTCGCGTTCCACGTCGTGGCTGACCCGCAGGATCTCCAGGTCGTCGCTGGACGAGTCGACCAGCGTGTTCACGCCGACCATCTTCTTCTCGCCCTTCTCCAGCGCCTGCTGGTAGGCGAACGCGGCGTCGGCGATCTCACCGGTGAACCAGCCGTCCTCGATGCCACGCAGGATGCCCGACGTCATCTCGCCGATCGGGTGGGCACCGCTGGGCACGGCCTGCCTGGCCAGGTCCTTGATCCGGTCGAAGATCCGCTCGGCCTCGGCCTCGATCCGGTCGGTCAGCGCCTCGACGTACCAGGAGCCGCCCAGCGGGTCGGCCACGTTGGTCACGCCGGTCTCCTCCATGATCACCTGCTGGGTGCGCAGCGCGATCCTGGCCGCCTTCTCGCTGGGCAGCGCGAGCACCTCGTCAAGTGCGTTGGTGTGCAGCGAGTTCGTGCCACCGAGCACCGCGGACAGGGCCTCGATCGCGGTCCGTACGACGTTGTTGTCCGGCTGCTGCGCGGTCAGCGACACACCGGCGGTCTGGGTGTGGAAGCGCAGCCACTGCGCCCGGTCGGTCTTGGCGCCGTAGACATCGCGCAGCCAGCGCGCCCAGATCCGCCGTGCCGCGCGGAACTTGGCGATCTCCTCGAAGAAGTCGACGTGCGCGTCGAAGAAGAAGCTCAGCCCGGGCGCGAACCGGTCCACGTCCATGCCACGGGACTGGCCGAGTTCCACGTAGCCGAAGCCGTCGGCCAGGGTGAACGCCAGTTCCTGCGCGGCGGTCGAACCGGCCTCACGGATGTGGTACCCGGACACCGACAGCGGCTTGTACGCCGGGATGCTCTCGCCGCAGAACTCCATCAGGTCGCCGATCAGGCGCAGGTGCGGCTCCGGCGCGAACAGCCACTCCTTCTGCGCGATGTACTCCTTGAAGATGTCGGTCTGCAGCGTGCCGTCCAGCTTGCCGATATCGGCGCCCTGCCGCTCGGCCGCGACCAGGTACATGCAGAACACCGGCACCGCGGGGCCGGAGATGGTCATCGACGTGGTGACCTGCTCCAGCGGGATGTCCGCGAACAGCACGTCCATGTCGGCCGCCGAGTCGATCGCGACACCGCAGTGGCCGACCTCACCGAGGCTGCGCGGGTCGTCCGAGTCGCGGCCCATCAGGGTGGGCATGTCGAACGCAACGGACAGGCCGCCACCACCGCCGGCCAGCAGCATCTTGTACCGCTCGTTGGTCTGCTTGGCGTTGCCGAAGCCGGCGAACTGGCGGATGGTCCATGGCTTGCCCCGGTAGCCGGTGGCGTGCAGGCCCCTGGTGAACGGGAACTCGCCCGGCCAGCCGATCCGCTCGAAGTTGGCCACCGAGTCGCCGTCGGCGGGCCCGTACACCGGCTCGACCTCGACACCGGACAGGGTGCTGAAGTCGGCATCACGGACCCGGCCCGCGGCCCGGGCGTCGGCGAATCGCTTCGCCCACCGGGCCCTGCCGGCAGCTACACCGTCGTTGGTCGTGGCCATCTCACACTCTCCCCGCAGCGGCATCTTCCTATGACTACCAATAGTAGGACTTCCTACTAATTTTCGCCCGTGTGGCGCTGGCCACGGACGGGTGACGGGTGGACCGGCCAGGCATCGGGCCGACAGCGTGACGTGCCAGTTCCCGAACACGCATTCCCGCTGGTAATTTCGGGTGCCATGAGCCCCCCGGCGCTGCCGTTCGACCCCATCGCCCGCGCGGCGTCGCTGTGGGAGGAGAACGTGGGCACGCCCACGGTGATGGCCGCTGTGACCAGCGTCATGCGGGTCCAGCAGATCCTGCAGTCGGCGGTGGACGCCGCCCTACGGCCGCACGGCCTGACCTTCGCACGATACGAGGCGCTGGTCCTGCTCTACTTCTCCAAGCGCGGCAGCCTGCCGATGCGCGTGATGGGCCAGCGGCTGCAACTGCACCCGACGAGCGTGACGAACATCGTGGACCGGCTGGAGGGCGACGGCCTGGTCAAGCGGATCCCGCACCCGACCGACCGGCGGACCACGCTGGTCGAGATCACCGAGGCCGGCAAGGCGCTGCGTGCCGAGGCCACCGACGCCGTGACCGAGGTCGACTTCGGCCTGCGCGGCCTGACCGACCGGCAGACCGAGGTGCTCACCGACCTGCTCGCCAAGGTGCGGCGGGCCTCCGGCGACTTCGGCTGACACGCGAACGGGGAGAGCCCGTGAGCCCTCCCCGTCCGTGCAGCGAGAAGATCAACTCACGTGCTTGCGGCCACCGGACTCCTGCGTGGGCAGGGTCTGGTCGGCACCGGGCAGGGTGGGCTTGGGCAGCACCGAGGACGTGTACTGCGCGTAGGTCAGCGGACCGGCGGTGTCCGGCAGCACCGGCGGGTCGGCCTTGTGGTCGCGGAAGCGGAACACCGACGTCATGTCACCGAAGTTCTGCCGGCGCCAGTCGCTGATGTTGGTCTCCTTGACACCGGTGAACTTCTCCAGGAACTGGAGCACCGACGTGTGGTCGAACGCCTCGCTGCTGACCCAGCCACCGGCGGTCCACGGCGAGATGATGATGGCGGGCACCCGGAAACCGGCCCCGATGGGCAGGCCGTTGCCGGGGGTCTTGCCCGGCGAGGTCTTGGTGACGAACTCCTGCGGCGTGCCGGCCGGCGGGATCGGCGGGATCACGTGGTCGAACAGGCCGTCGTTCTCGTCGTAGTTGAGGATGAACACGGTCTTGGCCCAGACCTTCGGGTTGGCCGCGATCGCGTCGATCTTGCTGGCCACGAAGGCGGCACCGTCGGCGGGCGTGAAGTCGGGGTGCTCGGACTGGAAGCTGGTGGGCAGGATCCAGGACACCGCGGGCAGTTGGTCGTTGCGCGCGTCGAACTCGAACTGGCCCTCGGGGCCGAACGCGATGCCCTTGTCGAACAGCGGGTCGCCTGCCTTGGCCTGCTGGAAGTTCTTGAACTCCGCCAACATGTTGGTGCCGAAATTGTCCTCCTGCTGGTACACCTTCCAGCTCACGCCTGCGGCTTCCAGCCGCTCGGCGTAGGTGGTCCAGGTGTAGCCGCCGGTAGGAGCGTTGTTGTCCAGGATCGGGCCGCCGTTGAGACCGTCCGGGTCGACGGTGCCGGTCATCCACATCATCCGGTTCGGCCAGGTCGGGCCGAGCATCGAGCTGTAGTAGTTGTCGCAGATGGTGAAGGCCTCGGCCAGGGCGAACTGGAACGGGATGTCGGACCGTTCGTGGTACCCCATCACGTACGGGCCGTTGGCGCCGTCCGCTGCCCGGTGTGCGGGCAGCCAGCTGTCGTTCTTGTTGCCGTTGAGGGCGTTGTGCTGGACCTGCCAGGCGTGCGACGTCGACGGGATGTGCTGGGCGCTCGTCGTGTCGGTGTCCAGGTGGAACGGCAGCGTGTAGCCGTCCGGGTTGACGGTGTCCGGCTGGAACAGCACGGACCGGCCGTTGGCCAGCTTCTGCTTCTTGGCGTCGTTGAAGCCGCGCACGCCGGCCAGCGTGCCGTAGTAGTGGTCGAACGAGCGGTTCTCCTGCATCAGCACGACAACGTGTTCGATGTCGCGCAGCGAACCGCTGGACGGCGGCGTCTGCGCGAGGGCCTGCTGGATGTTGGGCGGCATCAGGGTCGCAGCGGCAGCGGCAGCAGCCGCACCGGCCGCTCCACCCAGTAACCGTCGACGAGTCAGTTCCGGCATCTCATGGCCTTTCGGGGTCAGAAACAACGAGACAGGCTCTGCCCTGCATCGGTGTCTTGGCGGTTGTCGACACTTCACCCCGAACGCACCAATGGCGATACTCGGACACGAACGCCGGGCGAACGGCCGGTGAAAAGCCGCTCGCCCGGCGCTTTCGTTGCGGTGTCACAACTTCACGTCAACAATTGACAGTTTTCAGCCGACGCCGACGGAGAACACGTGAATGGTGCCGCCGCCGCTGGTCGTCGACGGCAACGTCACGCTCCGCACCGTTTTGCCGGCCGTCAACGCGACCGGAGCAGTGGTGAACAGATATGTGCTGATCTGCTGCGAACCGCCGGACGTCTCGTTTCGATAGGGCGTCGTGACCGCCAGCCGATTGCCGAATGCCACCGCACCGCCGCCACCACCGAGTGTCCAGTCGGAGAACCCGATCGTCGCGGTCTGGGTACTGCCGTCGGTGTAGGTGATGGTCAGGGTGCCTGACGTGTCACCGTTGGTGGCACTGCCCAACAGGGCCAGTTTCGTGTCGGTGGCGGCACCGGCCACGTTGATCGTCTGCCCGTGCGCCGTGACGCTGTTCGGGTCACCGACCGCGGTGTCCGGCCACGTCTGGGCGATGCCGTCCTGGGTGATCGTGCTACCCGGGGTGACACCGGCTGCCGCGATCGCGTTCACCGAGTACGCGAACCCGTCGCCGTCGAAGTCGGCCACCGACGTGTTGTCGTCCGGTGATGCTCCGACGTCGTCGAACGCCGCCTCGATACTGCCCGGCTGGGCCACGAGCACGGTCAGCGAGGACGCCGGCAGTGTGCCGTTCGGACCGCTCACCGACACCGGGATGTGGTACGTCCCGTCGGCGGTACCGGCCGCGACGGACACCGTCACGTCGGTGCCTGCCTTCTGCCCGGCCGGCACGGTGACCTGGCCGGACGTGGCGCTCAGCGTGATCCCGGTCGGCGGAGTGGCCGTCCAGTTCGCCGTGAGCCCGTTGCCGGACAGGTCCTGGGCGCCGATCGTCGCGGTGTCGGTGCCACCCTGGGCGATCACCAGCCGGTTCGGGTCGACGAACGGCAGTGCGGCCTTCTCATCGTCGCGGAAGGACGGTGGCGCGTCGGCGGGTGCGGCACCCCACGAGGTGTCCGGCGTCGCCGACATGGTGAAGTCCAGCTTGCCGCCCTGCTGGGCGAACGACTCCGGCAGCCACGGCTTGGTCGTCGTGGTGCCGTTCACCTTCAGGCCGGTCACGTAGCCGACGGTGTCCGATGCGCCGGGTGCGTTGACGGTGAACTTCCGGCCGTCCGGAGTGTTGATCCTGACCTGGGTGAACAGCGGGCTGCCCACGGTCAACTCGGCCCGGCCGGGGATCTCCGGGTACAGGCCCATCGCCGACCACACGTACCAGGACGCCATCTCACCGAGGTCGTCGTTGCCCTCCAGGCCGGAGGGAGACGCGTTGAACAACTGGCTGTCCACCTCACGGGTGATGGCCTGCGTCTTGTACGGCGCGCCCGTGAAGTCGTAGAGCCACGGGGTCTCCAACGACGGCTCGTTGGACAGGAAGGCGAACGGCTGGGCCGTGCCGACGTTCAGCTTGCCGAAGAACGTGTCCAGCCGCTGGTTGACGGCCTGGTCGCCGCCCAGTGCCGTGGTCAGGCCTGCCTCGTCGTAGGGCACCATCCAGGTGTACTGCGCCCCGTTGCCCTCCACGTAGCCGCTGGAACTGGCCGGGTCGAACGTCCCGTTGAACGAGCCGTCCGCGTTGCGCGGCTGGAGGTAGCCCGTCGCGGGGTTGTACAGGTTCTGCCAGTTCTGCGCCCGCTGCATGAACGTGTCGAAGGTGGACGAGTCACCGAGCCGCTGGGCCAACTGGGCGATGGCGAAGTCGGCGCTGGTGTACTCCAGGGTGTCCGCCGCCGCGCCGGGCACGTAGCCGAGTTGCTCGTAGTTGGCCAGCCCCGGCCGCTCCACGTAGCCGGTGGCCGGTGTGGTGACCTGGGTGGCGCCCTTGACCATCAGGAGTTCTGCTGTTCTGGCGTCGAAGTCCTTGGCGCCGAAGGCATACGCGTTGGACACGATGATGTGGTAGGGATCGCCGTTCATCACGCCCGTGTAGTCGTTGGCCACCGTCCAGCGGTCCCACGACCCACCCTGCTCCGCGAAGTCGATCATCGACGTGACGATGTCGGACATCTCGGCGGGTGCCAGCACGGCGAGCAGTTGACTCTCCGACCGGTAGATGTCCCAGCCGGAGAAGTTGGTGTAGATCGCGTGCCCCTTGGCCGCCTTGTGCACCTGGCCGTCGAACCCGGAGTACGAGCCGTCCGAGTCGGAGAACACATTGGGCTGCAACAACGCGTGGTAGAGGCTGCTGTAGAAGGTCTGCTTCTCCGCGTCGGTACCGCCGGTCACCTGGATCTCGCCGAGCCTGGCGTTCCAGTTGGCCCTGGCCGCGGCCGACATCTGGCCGAACGTCTTCGTGCCGTTGTTCTCCGACTTCAGGTTGCCCTGGGCACCGGCCTCCGACACGAACGAGACGCCGACCCGCACGTTGACCACCGGGGACTTCGTGGTGTCGAACGTGACGTAGCCGCCGGTACCGGGACCGGAAGCGGTGACGTCAGCCGGCTTGGTCGCCTTCTGCGACACCACCTGCGGTGCCTTGCCGGTGGCCGCGGATGCCGTGGCGGCAGCCGCCTTGGCGGCCTTGACCACGGCAGGTGCTGCCGGTGCGCCACCGCGCTGGGCGGTGCTGCTCGGCGTCACGGCACCGTTGTGCCACGTGCCGACGGACGCGAAGTTCTGGTCGAACCGGGCGTAGAAGTACACCCGGTAGTGGTCACCGGCGCCACAGAAGTCACCACTGGACGCCCAGCCGCTGATCGAGTTCTTGCCGATCGTGACGTCGGAGTCGCTGGTGCCGCTGATCGAGCCGGACGTGTTCACCAGCATCGTCGCGGGTTGGCCTGTCGGGTAGGTGAAGCGGCCCGAACCGGTGCGCTGCGTCGCGGTCAGCTCGACCTTCGCGCCGTTGTCCATGGTGACGCTGTAGTTGCCCGGGCTGGCCGACTCGTTGGCGTGGCTGAACGTGGACACGTACTTGTCCGGGTCGGTCGCCGGCGAGTCGGTCACCTGCCCGACCACCGGCATGAACGGGATGTCCTGGTAGGTGAAGCAGCCCGCGCCGGACAGGTGCGTCAGGCTGAAGCCACGAATCCTGTTGTCCTGGTAGAAGTAGCCGCCGGGCTGCATGGTGACGGTGTCCGGACTCCACTGCACCATGCCGAACGGCGCGTCGGCGCCAGGGAAGTCGTTGCCGGCACCACCTCCCGTCCCCTGGTCGGCAGCACCTGGCTGGGTACCGAGGAAGGTGTCCACGTACTGGGCCACGTCGGCGGCCGCGGCCTTCGCCTGCGGTGCCGCCAGAGCGACCGCCGCCGAGCCGACGACCAGTGCCAACGTGCTGGCCAGCACGCCGACACCGCGTAGCACCGCCCTGCCTCTGCCTCCTGAGTCACGCCATCTACGCATGTGACAACCTTGTCTATTCGATGGGTGGGTGCCCAGCCACCATCTGTGGTTCAACCAATACCAGTCAAGGAACTGTTAATAGGTTGTCCGCTACTGGACAAGGGCTTTCGTCCATTGGGGGCAACCACCGTTGACAAGGGTCGGTCGGCTGGTGTCCAATCCGAAACCGATGACAACGTTGTCCAACACGGGCCATGGCAGGACCCGGCGAGCCACCATGAACGACGTGGCCCGGCTGGCCGGCGTGAGCCTCAAGACGGTGTCCCGCGTGGTCAACGGGGAGCCCGGCGTGCACCCCGGCACAGCGCAGCGGGTGCTCGCCGCCATCGACCAACTCGGTTTCCGGCGCAACCTCGGTGCCCGCAACCTGCGCCGCGGCTCGTCCACCGGCACCATCGGCGTCCTGCTGGAGGACGTGGCCAACCCCTTCTACTCGATGCTCACCAGGGCGGTCGAGGAAGTGGCACGGCAGTTCGGCGCGCACGTGCTGACGGGATCGTCCGATGAGGACGCGGACCGAGAGCGGGAACTGGCGCTGGAGTTCTGCGCCCGCAGGGTGGACGGCCTGCTGGTGGTGCCAGCCGGGCTACGGCACGGCTACCTGGTGCCCGAGATCCACGCCGGACTGCCGGTGGTGTTCGTCGACCGGCCCGCAGGCGACATCGTCGCCGACACCGTCCTGGTGGACAACCTCGGTGGCACCGTGGAGGCCGTCGCCCACCTGACCCGCCACGGCCACCAGCGGATCGCGTTCCTCGGCGACGCACCGAACATCTTCACCGCCAGCGAGCGGCTGCGCGGCTTCCGGGAGGGCTGCGTGCGGGCCGGTCTGCGGTTCGACGAGGACCTGGTGACGATGGGTCCGCACGACGACGCGAGCATCCGCGACGCCCTGCGCCGGATGCGCGAGCACCCCGATCCGGCGACCGCGCTGGTCACCGGCAACAACCGGATCACCGTGCTGACGCTGCGCGCGCTGGCCGGGCAACCGGACCGGCCCGCGCTGGTCGGGTTCGACGACTTCGAGTTGGCGGACCTGATCGACCCACCGGTCACCGTCATCGCCCACGACACAGGATCACTCGGCAAGGCCGCGGCGGAACTGCTGTTCGCCCGGCTGGCCGGGGACGAGTCGCCGCCGCACCGGGTGACCATGCCCGTGCGTCTGATCGCCCGAGGATCTGGAGAGAAACGCCCGTGAACCCATCCCCCACAGTGCTCGCGGCCAACCAGCCTCGACAGTTCTACCGAGGCGGCGAGGCCATCGCCGCGCTGCGCGGCCTGCCGCCGACCTCGGAATTCGGCCCGGAGGACTGGATCGCGTCCACGACGACGCGGTTCGGCAAGGACGTCGACGGCCTGTCCGCGCTGCCCGACGGCAGGCTGCTGCGGGACGCCGTGGCCGCCGACCCGGAGGCCTGGCTCGGGCATGCGCACGTCGCCGCGTTCGGCACCAGCACGGCGCTGCTGGTGAAGCTGCTGGACGCCGGTCAGCGACTGCCGGTGCACTGCCACCCGTCGAACACGTTCGCCCGACAGCACTTCAGCTCGCACTTCGGCAAGACGGAGGCGTGGGTGGTGATCGGCACCGGCAGCGGCGACCCGCGCGTGCACATGGGGTTCCGGGAGCCGGTGGACCGGTACACGCTGGCGGACTGGGTGAACGGCCAGAACCACGACGCCATGCTCAGCGCGCTGAACAGCACGGCGGTCGGCGCCGGTGACACGATCCTCATCCCGGCAGGCCTGCCGCACGCCATCGGCGCGGGCGTGTTCATCGTGGAGTTGCAGCAGCCGACGGACCTGTCGGTCACCCTGGAATGGGACGGCTTCCTGGCCGACGCGGCGGCGGGGCACCTCGGCATCGGCTTCGACGCGGCACTGGGCTGCGTGGACCGGGACGGCTGGGGCGACGGCAGATGGGAGTCGCTGGTCCGCAGAACCGGTGGTCAGGGCGATTCCGTCGTCGACCTGTTCGGACCGGCGTCGTCGGGCTTCTTCCGCGCCGACCGCCTCCAGGTCACCGGGCCGGTCGACCTGGACGCGTCGTTCGCCGTGCTCGTGGTGCTGGCCGGGCAGGGCACGCTGCGCACCAAGCACGGCGGCAACCTCGACCTGGCCAAGGGGCAGACGATCGTCGTACCGCACGCGGCAGGTGAATCCACAGTAGACGGTGAGTTGACAGCGGTGCGGTGCCGGCCACCGGCACCGGAACAGGCCGGAGGTAGCTGATGGCCGAACCGAACGGTAACGGCGAGTACGCGCTGGAGGCACGTGACCTGGTCAAACGCTACGGCTCGGTGGAGGCGCTGCGGGGTGCGTCCTTCACCGCGCGGCAGGGTGAGGTGGTCGCGCTCATCGGCGACAACGGCGCCGGCAAGTCCACCCTGGTCAAGTGCCTGTCCGGGGTCGAGCGGCCGGACTCAGGGCAGATGCTGATCGACGGCGAGGTCGTGCACCTGGACTCGCCGACCTCGGCCCGGTCGCACGGCATCGAGACGGTCTACCAGGACCTGGCCGTCGCGCCCGATCTCGACCCGGCGGCGAACCTGTTCCTCGGCCGGGAGTTGCGCAGACCAGGGCTGCTGGGGCGGCTCGGCATGCTGGACAAACCCGAGATGCGCAGGCGGGCCGTCGCCGAGTTCGCCCGGCTCGGCGTGCGGCTGCAGAGTGTCGAGGTGCCGATCGGCTCGTTGTCCGGTGGCCAGCGGCAGAGTGTCGCGGTGGCCAGGTCCGTCGTGTGGGCCAGCAAGGTCGTGTTCATGGACGAGCCGACCGCGGCGCTGGGCGTCGTGCAGCGGGAGCGGGTGCTGGACGTGATCCGCAAGGTGCGCGACACCGGGATCTCCGTGGTGCTGATCAGCCACAACATGCCCGAGGTGCTGGCCGTCGCCGACCGGATCGAGGTGCTGCGACTGGGCAAACGGGTCGCCAGGTTCACGGCGGCGGACGCCACCCTGGAGGACCTGGTCGGCGCGATGACCGGCGCCCTGTCCCAGGAGGACGCGGCATGACCAGTGACGTACGGACCACGGATTCCTCACCTTCCTTACCGGACAACGACTTCGTGCTGACCGACCAACGAACCTGGTGGCAGCGGATGATCGCGGCCAACGTGTTCTGGATCGCGGTGGTGCTGGTCGCGTTGTGTGTGGTGTTCAGCCTGCTGTCGCCGCACGCGTTCCCCACCCTGTTCAACGCCCAGACCACGCTGATCGAGACGTCGGTGCTGCTGATCCTGTCCGTCGGCATGACGTTCGTGATCATCACCGCGGGCATCGACCTGTCCGTCGGATCGGTGCTGATCTTCGCCAGCATGATGGCCGGCAAGACGCTCAACGCGATGGGCACGAACGGCGACCCGACCAACGAGGGCTGGGGCACGATCCTGATCGGCCTGCTGGTCGCCGTGCTGGCCGGCACGGCGTGGGGCCTGCTCAACGGGTTCCTCATCGCGCGGGCGAAGATCCCGCCGCTGGTGGTCACGCTGGGCTCGTTCGGTGCCGCGCTGGGCGCCGCCGACCTGCTGAACAACGGCTCGGACATCGAGACGGTGCCCAGGCTGCTGAACAGGACGCTCGGCTTCGGCACGTCGTTCGGCTACGTGCCCAACATGGTGCTGATCGCGGCCGTGATCACGCTGGCCGGCGCGTGGCTGCTGCACACCACCCGGTTCGGCAGGTACACGTTCGCGATCGGCTCGAACGCGGAAGCGGCACGCCGGGCCGGTATCGGCGTGGTCCGGCATCTCGTGCTCGTCTACACGCTGACCGGGCTACTGGCCGGCGTGGCCGGGTTCATGTCGCTGGCGTACTTCGGCACCACCAACATCAGCGGGCACACCACGGACAACCTGGATGCCATCTCGGCCGTGGTGATCGGCGGCACCAGCCTGTTCGGCGGCGTCGGCACGCTGTTCGGCACCGTGATCGGCGTGTTCATACCCGCGGTGCTGAAGAAGGGTTTCGACATCATCCACGTCCAGGACTTCTGGCAGATGATCGCGGTCGGTGCCGTGCTCGTCGCAGTCGTCTGGTTCGACCAACGTCGGCGCAGCACCAGGGATCGGAGGTAGTATCAATGAAGATCACTACACGAGTGGTGGCGGTCGCGACACTGGGTACAGCACTGGTGTTAGCCGGCTGCGGCAGTGGAACGGTCGGTGGTTCGACAAGTGGTTCGGGTGGCGCGGCCCCGGCGAACAACAACAAACAGTTGGCGCTGATCGCGGGCGTGGACAACGAGCCCTTCTACTACACAATGGAATGCGGCGCGAAGGCCGAAGCCACGAAACTGGGCTACACCCTGGACTTCAAGGCGCCCGCCCAGTTCGACGCCGGCATCCAGAACCCGATCATCACCGCCGAGGTGAACGACAAGCCGGCGGGCGCGCTCGTGGTGCCGGACAGTGACACGGCGTCGCTCGGCCCGATGGAACAGTTGCGCAACGCCGGCACCAAGATCGTCGAGGTGGACACGGCGCTGAAGGACACGACGGTGGCGCTGTCCTCGATCTCGTCCGACAACGTCGAGGGCGGCAAGCTGGCCGCCGACACGCTGGGTGCGCTGTTGAAGGGCAAGTCGGGTTCGGTGCTGGCACTGGACACCATCGCCGGCACGTCCACGACCGACCAGCGGGCGCAGGGTTTCACCGCCGAGATGAAGGCCAAGTACCCGAGCCTCAAGGTGTTGACCACCGAGTTCACCAACAACGATCCCGCCGTGGCCGCGCAGAAGGTGACGGCGGCGATCGCCAGCACACCGGACCTGGTCGGCATCTTCGCCACCAACCTGAACACCGGTCAGGGCGCGGCGACCGGCCTGGCCAACGGCCACAAGTCCGGCCAGATCCAACTGGTCGGCTTCGACGCCAGCCCGAACGAGGTGACCGACCTGCGCAACGGCCAGTTCCAGGCGTTGATCGCGCAGGAACCCGCGACGATCGGCAAGGACGGCGTCGACCAGGTGGTGAACGCCATCGAGGGCAAGCCGGTGACCAAGAGCATTCCGACCGACCTGGTGTCGATCACGCAGGCCAACATGACCGCGAACCAGAAGTTCTTCTACACGCAGACGAAATGCTAGGCTGATCGGGTGAGTGACGGCGCGGATTCTCTTGTGCAGGGCGGGGAATCCGCGCCGTTCGCCGTTCGGCTCACGGTGCGGGCCTACGAGTTGGACCCACTCGGTCACGTCAACCAGGCGGTGTACCACTCCTACGCCGAGCACGCGCGCACCCAACTGCTGCGCGCGGTCGGGTTGCCGGTGGACGTGGTGCTGCGGGCCGGGGTCGCGGCGGTACTGCTGACCAGTCAGATGAAGTACCTGCGCGAACTACGGGCGGACGACGAGATCGACGTGTCCGCCTCGATGAAGTTCGGCGATGGCAAGACGTTCCACGTGGACACGGTGATCACCAAGGTGGACGGCACGGTGTCAGCCGAGTTCACCGGTACGTTCGGCCTGATGGACCTGACCGCTCGGCGCCTGGTGGCCGATCCGCGTGGCCGCCTGGCGGCGCTGTCCACCGACCAGCAGGCGTTCTACGAAGCGTCCTCGGCCAGGATGTCCTCGTAGACCCCGATCTTGTAGGTGACCAGGTCGAGGCATTTGGTGAGCTGGTCCATCTGTGCCTGCACCCGCTGTTGCTGGGCATGCAGTAGTTCCAGCCGTTCCGGCTCGTTGCCAGCACCCTGCCGGACGAGTTCGGTGTAGCGGCGGACCTCCGGTACCGGCATGCCGGCGGCGCGCAGCACGGTGCAGACGATCAGCCAGTCGACGTCGTCCTCGTTGTACGTTCGGCGGCCCGCTGAGTCGCGGCCCACCGGGTTGGCCAGGATTCCCTCGCGCTCGTAGAAGCGCAGCGCGTGCACGCTCAGCCCGGTGCGCTCGGCGACCTGTCCGATGTTCATGGGTGTCGAGAATACGTCTTGACCTAGAGTCGGCTCTAGCTCCTAGGGTCGCCGCCATGACGATGCGTTATCGACCGCTCGGCGGCACCGGCATGCGCGTGAGCGTCCACTGTCTCGGCACGATGATGTTCGGGGCCGTGGGCAATCCGGACCACGACGAGTGCGTGCGGATCGTGCATGCGGCACTGGACCAGGGCATCAACTTCGTGGACACCGCCGACATGTACTCGGCCGGTGAGTCGGAGGAGATCGTCGGGCAGGCGCTGCAGGGGCGGCGGGACGACGTCGTGCTGGCGACGAAGGTGCACTTCTCGATGGGTGACGACGTGAACCACAGCGGCAACTCGCGGCGGTGGATCACGACGGAGGTGGAGAACAGCCTGCGGCGGCTGCGCACCGACCGGATCGACCTGTACCAGGTGCACCGGCCGGACGAGTCGACCGATGTCGAGGAGACGCTGTCGGTGCTGACCGATCTGGTGCGGCAGGGCAAGATCCGCGCGTTCGGCTGCTCCACGTTCCCGGCCGAACAGATCGTCGAGTCGCACCATGTGGCGGAACGGCGTGGCCTGGGTCGGTTCCGCACGGAGCAGCCGCCGTACTCGATGCTGGCCAGGTCGATCGAGGCGGACGTGCTGCCGGTGTGCCAGCGCTACCGGATGGGTGTACTGGTGTGGAGCCCGCTGGCGTTCGGGTTCCTGTCCGGCAAGTACCGCAAGGACCAGCCGGTGGATCTGACGTCCGGCCGCGCGGCGCTGCGCCCGTCCCGGTTCGACCCGGCTGATCCCGCGAACGCGGCGCAGTACGAGGCGGTGGAGAAGTTCGCCGGGATCGCGGACGACATCGGCTGCTCGCTGCCCGAGTTGGCGGTGGCGTTCACGGTGTCGCACCCTGGGGTGACGTCGGCGATCATCGGGCCGAGGACGATGCGGCAGTTCGAGGACGCGGCCAAGGCCGCGGCGCTGGTGTTGGACGACGAGACGCTGGACCGGATCGACCAGATCGTGCCGCCGGGCACCAACCTGTACGAGCCGACCGGCGCGTTCCCGCCGCCGGTACTGACCGACCCGGCCCGGCGGCGCCGCCCGGTCACTGACCGCGCGGCAGGCGAATAAGGGCTGGTCAGCCTGCGCTGATGCCCTCGATGAGGGTGTCAGCGGCGGCGTACGGGTCCAACTCGCCCGCCATCACGCGCTTCGCCAACTGGCCGAGTGCGTCCCCGCCTCGCAGGTCGCCGATCCGGTCCCGCAACTGCGCCACCGCGATCGCCTCGACCTCGGAGCTGGCCCGCGCGGTTCTGCGTCGCTCCAACTCCCCGTGTGAGGCCATCCAGTCGTGGTGCGCGCCGATCGCGTCGACCACGTCGCCGACACCCTCGCCGCGCGCCGCCACCGTCGGCACGACCGGGATCCGCCACCGCGGCCCTTCGCGCTCCCGCCTGCCCAGCGAGATCATGTACTTCAGGTCCCGGACCACCTGGTCGGCGCCGTCCCGGTCGGCCTTGTTCACCACGAACACGTCGGCCACTTCGAGGATCCCTGCCTTGGCGGCCTGGATGCCGTCGCCCATCCCGGGCGCCAGCAGCACGACCGTCGTGTCCGCAAGCGACACGATGTCCACTTCGGACTGGCCGACGCCGACGGTCTCGATCAGCACCACATCGAAACCAGCAGCGTCCAGCACTCGCAGCGCCTGCGGCGTGGCCCACGCGAGCCCACCGAGATGTCCCCGGGTGGCCATCGACCGGATGAAGACCCCGTCGTCGGTGGCGTGCAGCTGCATCCGCACCCGGTCACCGAGCAGCGCCCCACCGGAGAATGGCGACGACGGGTCCACAGCCAGCACACCGACCCGCTGGCCACGCTCCCGGAACGCGGACACCAGCAGCGACGTGGATGTCGACTTGCCGACACCGGGCGGCCCGGTCAGCCCGATCACGGTGGCCCGGCCGGTGAACGAAGCCAGCGCCCTGGCCACCGTCCGCAGTTGCGGACTGGCGTCCTCGACCAGCGAGATCAGCCGGGCCACCGCGCGCGCTTCGCCCTGCCGCGCGCGGTCCACGAGTTCGTCAACATCCACTGTCCTGGCCACGGGCTTGACACTAAGGCACTAGCTGGCCGGCACCCGGATGACGAGTGCGTCACCCTGGCCACCGCCGCCGCACAGCGCGGCGGCACCGACCCCGCCACCCCGCCTGCGCAGCTCCAGCGCCAGGGTGAGCGCCAGCCGCGCGCCGGACATGCCGATCGGGTGGCCGAGCGCGATCGCGCCGCCGTTGACGTTGACCTTGTCCTCGCCGACGCCGAGCTTCTTGGCCGACACCACGCCGACCGCGGCGAACGCCTCGTTGATCTCGATCAGGTCGAGGTCGGCGACGTCGATGCCCTCCTTGGCGCACGCCTTCCGGATCGCGTTCGACGGCTGCTCGTGCAGGCTCGCGTCCGGGCCGGCGACGACGCCGTGCGCACCGATCTCGGCGAGCCACGCCAGACCGAGCTCCTCGGCCTTCGCCCTGCTCATCACGACGACGGCCGCTGCCCCGTCGGAGATCTGCGACGCCGAGCCCGCCGTGATGGTGCCGTCGGAGGCGAACGCGGGCCGCAGCTTGGCCAGGCCCTCGGCGGTCGTGTCCGGCCGCACGCCCTCGTCGGCGTCGACGACCACCGGGTCGCCCTTGCGCTGCGGGATGCTGACCGGCGCGATCTCCTCGGCGAAGACGCCGTTCTTGATCGCGGCCGCCGCGCGCTGGTGCGACCGGGCGGAGAACTCGTCCTGCTCCTCGCGGGTGACCTCGTAGCGCGAGTTGTACTTCTCGGTGGACGCACCCATCGCGACCTGGTCGAACGCGCAGAACAGGCCGTCGTAGGCCATGTGGTCGACGAGTTGCACGTCGCCGTACTTGAAGCCGGACCGCGACTTGGGCAGCAGGTGCGGCGCCTGGGTCATCGACTCCTGACCACCGGCCACGACGATGTCGAACTCGCCCGCCCTGATCAGCTGGTCGGCCAGCGCGATGGCGTCCAGTCCGGACAGACACACCTTGTTGATGGTCAGCGCGGGCACGTCCATCGCGATGCCGGCGGCCACCGCTGCCTGCCGGGCCGGGATCTGGCCAGCACCGGCGGTGAGCACCTGGCCCATGATCACGTACTCGACCTGGTCGGGCCGGACACCGGCCCGCTCCAGCGCCGCCTTGATGGCGACCCCGCCGAGTTGCGCGCCGGAGAAGTCCTTGAGCGAACCGAGCAGGCGGCCCATCGGCGTACGCGCCCCTGCGACGATCACGGATCCGGACGGCTGCGCCATCACAAGCCTCCACTAGAGCTAGCGGTCGTTAACATCGAGCATACCGATGGGTAACCGGTGCCACTATGACCGCTGTCACCCGCGGCCGCACCGTACCGGTTCAGCGCTCGTACCCTCCTGGACATGGACTCCGACATCCAGCACGTCTCAGCACAGTTGCGCCCGCTGGTGACCGCGATCGACCACGTCGGCATCGCGGTACCCGATCTGGACGCCGCGATCGAGTTCTACCGCGACACCTTCGGCCTCGAGGTGACCCATGAGGAGGTCAACGAGGACCAGGGTGTCCGCGAGGCGATGCTGCGCGCACCGGGCGTCACCGGATCGGACAGCGCCGCCGTCCAGTTGCTCGCCCCGCTGCGGCCGGACTCGACCATCGCCAAGTTCCTCGACCGGTCCGGCCCAGGACTACAGCAACTGGCCTACCGGGTGACCGACGTCGAGGCGGCGGCCGATGCGCTGCGCGCCAAGGGACTTCGGCTGCTCTACGACAAGGCGCGGCGCGGCACCGCGGACAGCAGGGTCAACTTCGTGCACCCGAAGGACGCCGGTGGCGTGCTGGTCGAACTGGTCGAGCCCGCCGCGGTGACACAGCACTGAGGTTGCCGCTCGTTGACCCGATGGTGGGAAAACGGCGTGCGCTGGCTCACAGGACTGGCTCTGTACCGTTACTCGTCGGTAACCTCTCGCGCCATCGACATGGTGCACTGGCCGAACGCGCCCCAGGGAGGCACACCGTGCAGAAGATCCTTGACGCCATCCTCGCCGACGAACTCGACGCGATCGGCTCGCTGCCGGTCCCGACCAGCTATCGCGGCATCACCGTCCATGCCGACGAGGCCAGCATGTTCGACGGCATGGAGAGCAGTGCCAAGGACCCCCGCCGGTCGCTGCACCTGGACGAGGTGCCCACCCCGGAACTCGGGCCCGGCGAGGCGCTGGTCGCCGTGATGGCCAGCGCGATCAACTACAACACCGTGTGGACGTCGATCTTCGAGCCGATGTCCACGTTCGGCTTCCTGCGCCGGTACGGCAAGATCTCGCCGCTGACCAAGCAGCACGACCTGCCCTACCACGTGGTCGGCTCCGACCTGTCCGGCGTCGTGCTGCGCACCGGGCCCGGTGTGCAGGCCTGGCAACCGGGTGACGAGGTGGTCGCGCACTGCCTGAACGTCGAACTCGAACACCCGGACGGCCACAACGACACGATGCTCGACCCCGAACAGCGGATCTGGGGCTTCGAGACCAACTTCGGCGGGCTGGCCGAACTGGCGCTGGTCAAGGCGAACCAGCTGATGCCCAAGCCGAAGCACCTCACGTGGGAGGAGGCGGCCTCCCCCGGCCTGGTCAACTCCACCGCCTACCGGCAACTCGTCTCCCGCAACGGCGCCGACATGAAGCAGGGCGACGTCGTGCTGATCTGGGGCGCGTCCGGCGGGCTCGGCTCCTACGCCACCCAGTTCGCGCTGAACGGCGGCGCGATCCCGGTGTGCGTGGTGTCCAGCAAGGAGAAGGCGGAGATCGCCCGGCGAATGGGCGCCGAGCTGATCATCGACAGGGCGGCCGAGGGCTACAAGTTCTGGGCCGACGAGCACACCCAGGACCCGGCGGAGTGGAAGCGGTTCGGCTCCAGGATCCGCGAACTCACCGGCGGCGACGACCCGGACATCGTGTTCGAGCATCCCGGCCGGGAGACGTTCGGCGCGAGCGTGTTCGTTGCCCGGCGCGGCGGCACGATCGTCACGTGTGCCTCAACATCAGGTTTCCTGCACCAGTACGACAACCGCTATCTCTGGATGAACCTCAAGCGCATCATCGGCTCCCATTTCGCGAACTACCGCGAGGCGTGGGAGGCCAACCGCTTGATCGCCAAGGGGAAGATCCATCCCACACTGTCCAGGGTGTACTCCCTCGCCGACACCGGCCAGGCCGCCTACGACGTGCACCGCAATCTGCACCAGGGC
>DASXYT010000080.1:0-14996 GCA_036502345.1 Pseudonocardiaceae bacterium
CTGTTCACCGGTTGGGTGGACGTCCGTCTTTCCGATCACGGTGAGGCCGAGGCACTGCGCAGCGGTGAACTGCTCGCGGAGACCGGTCTGCTGCCCGACATCGTGCACACCTCGGTGCTGCGCAGGGCCATCGCCACCGCGAACATCGCACTCGACCGCTGCGATCGGCCGTGGATTCCGGTGCGCCGTGACTGGCGGCTGAACGAGCGGCACTACGGCGCCCTGCAGGGCAAGAACAAGAAGCAGACGCTGGCGGAGTACGGCGAGGAGCAGTTCATGCTCTGGCGCCGTTCCTATGACGTTCCGCCGCCGCCGATCGACCCGGGCGACGAGTTCAGCCAGGCGGGCGATCCGCGTTATGCCGCGCTCGGCGCCGG
Organism: Pseudonocardiaceae bacterium; assembly: GCA_036502345.1. Classification (GTDB taxonomy): domain Bacteria; phylum Actinomycetota; class Actinomycetes; order Mycobacteriales; family Pseudonocardiaceae; genus DATEPR01. Next base: position 378 of record DASXYT010000080.1, read on the forward strand.
CATGCCGCGCACGGAATGCCTTGCCGACGTCGTGGCCAGGCTGGTGCCGTACTGGGAATCGGCCATTGTGCCGGACCTGCGCTCCGGTGCCACCGTGCTGCTGGCCGCGCACGGCAACTCGATCCGCGCGCTGGTGAAGCACCTGGACGGCGTTTCCGATGACGCGATCGCGAAGCTGAACATCCCGACGGGGGTGCCGCTGCGCTACGACCTGGACGACGACCTGCGGCCGACCAAACCCGGCGGCACGTACCTGGACCCGTCCGCGGCGGAGGCGTCGATCGCGGCGGTGGCCAACCAGGGTCGCTGACCCGTTTCCGGCAGGTCGGTTGCCGCGCTCGCGAACGGGCTCAGCAGGTTGAGCTGACCGGCCATTGCGTGTCGACCGTCCACGTGGGTGTGTCGACCTCCGGGGCGGGCGAGTCGCGCGCACATGGGCGAGTCGGCTTCTGTGGCGTTTGTGTCGACTGCTGCGGCGCGTGTGTCGACTGACCAGGCGGGCGTGTCGACCACTGGGGCGGCGGATCGACCGGGCGCGTGCGCGTGTCGACCTTCGCGGCGGTGTGTCGGTCGCTGGCGTGGATGTGTCGACCGGTCAGGCTGGCGGGTGTGCCGGTTGACCTGGCTGAGCATGGGCGTGTCGACTGCTGGGGCGGGTGTGTTGACCGATCGCGTTGGTGTGTCGACCCTTGCCGCGGGCGAGTCGACCCTCCGAGTCGAGCCGGGTCGAGTCGAGTCGGCGTCAGCCGGGCCGTGTTGGGCTGAGCCCTACCAGTGGAGGCCCAGGGCTCTGGCTCTTTCGCCTGCCTGGAAGCGGGATTCGGCACCCAGCAGCGCCATCAACTCGGCCACACGGCGCCGGTACGTCCGCACCGACACACCCATCGACCTGGCCGCGGCCTCGTCCTTCTGGCCCGCCGACAGCAGCCGCAGGATCGCCATTCCCTGCTCGTCCACCGTTGGCGGCGCCGACGGCAGGTACTCCGCCAGTTCCGTCGCACCTGCCCAGCTGGCCTGGAACAGCGACCGCACTCCCGCGACCACCTCCGGCGCCATGACCACGCTGTAGTCGCGTACCCCGTCCACCGGCGCTCCGGCCAGGATCGCGACCTTGCGGTCGATGATGATCGTCTCGTGAGCCAGCGTCGTCGGGCAGATCCGCACCCGCACGCCGACCGACGCGATCTGCGACAGATGCGCCGCGTCCGCGGGATCGGCGACCGCTCCTGGGTTGTACAGCTTGCGCATCTGCACGCCGTTCGCGATGGTCGCCGCGACCTGCTCGGCCTTCGCGTGCCGCGCGTTGGGACTCGACCAGGTGGCCATGTCCATTGCCGCGCAGACGAATTCCTCGCGTGCCGCGAACAGGTGGCCCGCCCGGGCGAACAACTCAGCCTCGCCGCGCAGGGTGACCACCTGGCCGTCGCCGGGCCGCGGTGCCGCCGTCAGTGTGCTCATCACCGCCCATTCTCCTCCTTCAGCAGCGCTGGCAGGTAGTTGCCATCGGAGTGCGGTGCCACCGATGAGGGCGTGGACTGGACCCATGACCAACGAGAACGTGAACGCGGCAGGAACCTGGAAGTTCGGCGGCACGCTGGAAGTCACGCGGATGGGCTTCGGCGCGATGCAGCTCGCCGGACCTGGCGTGTTCGGGCCGCCCGCTGACGAGGATGCGGCCATCGCCGTGCTGCGCAAGGTCGTCGAACTCGGCATCAACCACATCGACACCAGCGACTTCTACGGCCCGTTCGTGGTGAACGAGCTGATCCGCCGTGCGCTGCACCCCTACCCGGAGAACCTGGTGCTGGTCACCAAGGTCGGCGCCCGTCGGGACGCCACCGGCGCCTGGCTGCCCGCCCAGGAGCCGGACGAGCTGCGCGAAGCGGTGCACGACAACCTGAAGCGGCTGGACGTGCCGGCACTCGACCTGGTCAACCTGCGGGTCGGCGCCCAGGGCGGCCCTGTTGACATTCCGATCGCGGGCAAGTTCGAGGTGCTGGCCGAGCTCCAGCAGGAGGGGCTGATCAAGCATCTCGGGGTGAGCAACGTCACCACGAAGCAGCTCGCCGAGGCCAGGACCGTCGCGCCGGTCGCCCAGGTGCAGAACGCCTTCAACATCGTCATGCGGGGCGACGCCGACCTGGTCGACACCTGCGCCGAGGCTGGCATCGCCTACGTGCCGTTCTTCCCGCTCGGCGGGGCGTTCCAGCAGACGCAGTGGGACGCGCTGTCCGGGGTCGCCGGCCGGCACGGGGTGTCCGAGCGTCAGGTCGCGCTGGCGTGGCTGCTGGCCCGCTCGCGGTCCATCCTGCTGATCCCCGGCACGTCCTCGATCGAGCACCTGGAGCAGAACGTCGCTGCGGGCGGCATCAAGCTGACCGAACAGGATCACTCAGAAATCGACGCCCTGTAACCGGACAACACCCGCAAGAGTGAACAAGAGGTATCCAATCGTGGAACTTCCAGTTGCAATGGTGTCAGCGGCGTCACGGTTGGCCGTTCCGCACTAGGTGACCAGGGGGTTGCGCTGCTTACGATGCCGCCGTGACCGTTTCAGGGTGGCTCGCCCTGTCGGCCGGCACGCTGCTGGTCGGCGCGGTCGGTGGTTGGCTACTGGCCCGGACGTCCGCCAAACGTGGCGCGCGGCAACCGGCCGGTGTCACCGTCGCCGACCTCATGCGTCGAGTGGTCCAGTCCTCGCACAACGGCGTCGCCGTACTCAACGAGTGGGGCGACGTCGTCCTACACAACCCCCGCGCCGTCACGCTGGGCGTGGTGCGCAACCACCAGCCCGACGCCAGGGTGCGCAAGGCCGCCGAACTGGTCCGCGAGTCGGGCCGGACGATGGAGGTCGACCTCACCCCACTGGAGGCGCACGGCAGGGGGCCGGCCGCCGTTCGGGGTGAGGTCCGGCCGCTGGTCGACCAGTTCACCGTGGTGGACGCCGCCGACGAGTCGGAGGCCGTCCGGCTGGAAGCGACCCGGCGGGACTTCGTGGCCAACGTGAGCCACGAGCTGAAGACCCCGGTCGGCGCACTGGCGCTGCTCGCCGAGGCGGTGCTGGACGCGGCCGACGAACCCGACGAGGTGCGCCGCTTCAGCGCCAAGATCGTCCGCGAGGCCACCCGGCTTGGCACGCTGGTCACCGAGTTGATCGCGCTGTCCCGGCTGCAGGGCGCCGAACGACTGCCCGAGTTGAGCCCGCTGGACCTGGACGAAGTCGTCGCCGAGGCCCTCGGCCGGTCGGCGCTGGTCGCCGAGTCGGTCGGCATCGAGATCACCACGGACGATGCCAGCGGCATCGTCGTGGACGGTGATCGCACGCTGCTGGTCACCGCGCTGTCCAACCTGATCGACAACGCCGTCGCCTACTCGGTACCCGGCACACCGGTGTCGGTGAGCAGGCGCAGGACCGACGGCTACGTCGAGATCGCCGTCACCGACCGGGGTATCGGCATCGCGCACGAACACCAGCAGCGGGTGTTCGAACGGTTCTTCCGGGTCGACCCTGCCCGCTCGCGCGCCACCGGTGGCACCGGGCTCGGCCTGGCCATCGTGAAACACGTGGCCGCGAACCACGGCGGCGAGGTCCGCCTGTGGAGCAAGCAGGGCACCGGCTCCACCTTCACCATTCGGCTGCCGATCAGCGCTGACCGCGCCGCCGACCAGGACGCCGATCCGGCGCCGGCCGACCAGACCGCCAACCACACTGCCGCCTCCACAGGTGTCGGCAGCGACCATGGAGGTACTCCGTGACGAGGGTGCTGATCGTGGAGGACGAGGAGTCGTTCGCCGACCCGCTCGCCTTCCTGCTGCGCAAAGAGGGCTTCACCACCGCGGTGGCGGTGACCGGCCAGGAGGCGTTGCAGGAGTTCGACCGCAACGGCGCCGACATCGTGCTGCTGGACCTGATGCTGCCCGGGATGAGCGGCACCGACGTGTGCAAGGCGCTGCGCCAGCGCTCGGCCGTGCCGGTGATCATGGTCACCGCGCGGGACGGTGAGATCGACAAGGTGGTCGGCCTGGAACTGGGCGCCGACGACTACGTGACAAAGCCCTACTCGGCCCGCGAGTTGATCGCCCGTATCCGCGCTGTGCTGCGCAGGGGCGGCGAGGGCGGCGGCGACGTCGAGATGCAGCCCCAGGTACTGGCCGCGGGCCCGGTCCGGATGGACGTGGAGCGGCACGTGGTCACCGTCGAGGGCGGCGAGGTGCCGCTGCCGCTCAAGGAGTTCGACCTGCTGGAGTACCTGCTGCGCAACGTCGGCCGCGTGCTGACCAGGGGCCAGTTGATCGACCGGGTGTGGGGCGCCGACTACGTCGGTGACACCAAGACACTGGATGTGCACGTCAAACGCCTGCGCTCCAAGATCGAACCCGATCCGTCGGCACCCAGCCACCTGGTCACGGTGCGCGGGCTCGGTTACAAGTTCGAGTCCTGACCGAAGCGGGTCGACTGGCCGGGTACCGTTTCCCGCCGTGCGCCTAGGGGTGCTTGACGTCGGGTCCAACACCGTCCACCTGCTCGTGGTGGACGCGCATCGTGGTGCCCACCCGATGCCTACCAGTTCGGTGAAGACCACGCTGCGGCTGGCCGAGCGGATCAACTCGGACGGCCGGTTGTCCGACCGCGGTGCTCAGGAGCTGGTCAGAGCCGTGATCGCGGCCCGCGAGGAGGCCGACCGGACCGGGTGCGAGGAGCTGATGGCCTTCGCGACGTCGGCCGTCCGCGAGGCGAGCAACGTGGCCGAGGTGCTGGCCAGGGTGCACGACCAGACCGGCGTCGACCTGCAGGTGCTGTCCGGGCAGGACGAGGCCAGGTACACGTTCCTCGCCGCCCGCCGGTGGTGTGGCTGGTCGGCTGGGCGACTGCTGGTGCTGGACATCGGCGGTGGCTCGCTGGAAGTGGCCTTCGGCATCGACGAGGAGCCGGAACTCGCGGTGTCGCTGCCGCTCGGCGCCGGCAGGCTGACCAGGGCCAGGCTGAACGGTGACCCGCCCAGCCAACCCGAGGTGGCGCAGTTGCGGGAGTGGCTGGACGCGGAACTGGCGCCGCTGGCCAAGCAGATCCGCAAGGTGGGGGCCCCCGACCGGGCGGTCGCCACGTCCAAGACGTTCCGGTCGCTGGCCAGGCTGACGGGTGCGGCACCCTCCGCCCAGGGGCCGAGGTACCGCAGGACGCTGACCGACGCCGGACTGCGGCAGCTCATCGCCTTCGTGTCCAGGATGGCCAGCGCGGACATCGCCACGCTGGAGGGCGTCAGCGCGAGCCGCGCCCACCAGTTGGTCGGCGGTGCGTTGGTGGCCGAGGCGACAATGCGTGCGTTGGACCTTCCTGAACTGGAGATTTGCCCCTGGGCGCTGCGAGAAGGTGTGATTCTGCAGCGACTCGACCACACTGAGGGCGCGTATCCCTCAGGGGTCACTGGACGGACGGGGCCGCACGGGGCACGGTGGAGGCAATGACTCAAGACAGCGGTTCGGAGCGCCCGCGCACCGTGGCGGAGTTGCTCGCCGAATACGGCGGCGCCAACGGCGACGCGCCTCGGCGCCGTCGCCGCCGTGCCGAGGACGACGGCGACAGCGCTCCGCAGACGATCATCGAGCGGGTCCTCTCGGACAGCGGCAAGCTGCTGCCGATCCGGGACGACCAGCCCGCGGCACCGCCACGCCGTCCGGGTGGCCACCGCAGTGGTGAGCACCGGCCGGTCGGCCCGCCGCCGGCCGCACCCCAGCCACCCCAACAGCAGCCGCAGCCGACCGCCTACGCGGAGCCGGTGCGCCAGCCGGGACCGCCGACCGGACGGCAACTGCCCACCCGGCCGGTCCAGCAGCCACCGCAGCAGAAGCCGCAGCAACAGCAACCACAGTCCCAGCAACCGCCGCTCCAACAGCAGCCGCCGCAACAGCAGTCCGGGCCCCAGCAACTGCCGCAGTTTCCGCCCAGCAGGCCCGGCATGCCGCCGGTCGGCCAACCGACCCAGCAACGGCCCGCGCCGGCCGCCCAGCAACCGGGTTCCCGGACCGGGATGAAGCCGGTCGCCAGGAAGCCGGCCGGACCGCCGACGATGGCCCCGCGCCCGCCCGCGAGACCGCAGGCACCGTCCGTGGAGGAGGCGGCCACCGCCGTGCACCCGCCGATGGCCGACGAGTTCGCGGCCATGCAGGCACAGTCGCCGACGGCCATGCAGCCGCCGGTGGCCCCGCCCGTGCAGGCACGGTTGGCCGGTCTGCCACCGGAGGCCACCACCGAGGAGTTCCCGCTGGTGCCCGGCGAGCCGCAGGCACCGCAGCGCCAGGGACCGCCCACCGGCCGAGCCGGCATGACCCAGCAGGGCATGCCGCCCGCGCAGAACACGACTCAGCAGGTCAGGCGCCCGGCGCCGCCGCAGCCGATGGAGAGCACGCAGGCCCACCCCGGGCCCTACGTCGAGGACGACTTCGACGACGAGTTCGGGCACGGCGGCGTCGCCACGGCCACCGGCCACGACGAGGACATGTTCCGCGACCGGGACGACTTCGACGACGACCTGGACGGCGGCCCGGTCAGCAGGCTCGACGACGATGACGACGACGAGGCGCCCTCCGGCCGCGAGTGGCTGCTGATGGCCGCCCAGGTCGGCGCCGGTGCCATCGGCGGAGCCGCGGTGTGGCTGGCGTTCAGCTGGCTGTGGGGCATGCAACCGGTGGTGGCCGTGATCGCCGCGCTGCTGGTCATCGTGGGCCTCGTGCTCGGCGTGCGCCGCTGGCGGCGGGCCGACGACCTGCAGACGACCGTGTTGGCCATCCTCGCCGGGCTGGTGGTGACGGTGTCACCGGCCGCGTTGCTGCTGTTGCACCGCTGAGCGCCAACCAGGCAGTGAGCAACCAAGCGGTGAGCAACCAAGCATGAGCATTCCGATCGGGCTGTCCACGGCATCCGTGTACCCGCGGCCTGCCGAGGTCGCGTTCCGGCTGGCCGCCGAACTCGGCTACGACGGCGTCGAGGTGATGGTCTGGGTGGACCGGGACAGCCAGGACATCGGGCAGCTGCGCAAGTACTCCCGCCAGTACGGAGTGGAGGTGCTCGCGCTGCACTCGCCCTGCCTGCTGATCACCCAGCGGGTCTGGTCCCCCGATCCCGAGGTGCGGCTGCGTACGTCGGTGCGGGTCGCCGAGGATCTGGGTGCCCGCACTGTTGTCGTGCACCCGCCGTTCCGCTGGCAGCGCCGCTACGCCGACGGTTTCACCGACCTGGTGGCCGAGTTGGAGGACGAGGGCGGGCCTGCCGTCGCGGTGGAGAACATGTTCCCTGTGCATCCGCTCGGCGCGCGCAGGCAGGTCGCCTTGTCCGCGTTCGCGCCGTCCGTCGACCCGACCGACGCCGGCCACCGGCACTACACGCTGGACCTGTCGCACACGGCCGCCGCCGGTGTGGACGCCATGGACCTCGCGGCGAGGATGGGCAGCGGGCTGATCCACGTGCATCTGGCGGACGGCTCGGGGACACCCCGCGACGAACACCTCGTACCGGGCCGGGGTGGCCAGCCCTGCGCGCAGTTGTGCGAGGACCTGCGGGACAACGACTTCGCAGGTCAGGTCGTGCTCGAGGTCAACACGCGGCACGCCGCCAGCCCCGCCGTCCAGGTGCGCGACCTGGCCGATGCGCTGCTGTTCGCGCAGTCGCACCTGAAGCGGTGACCTGTCGGTAACATCGGCCGGTCCGCGCGACGATCGAGGACGTACAGTTCGGTCTCGTGAACCCACTCCGTTCCCTGATCCTGGCGGCCGCGGGCAACGACACCATCCGCGGCCTGGTGGCCACCGCCCCGCTGTCCCGGGACGTGGTCGGCCGTTTCGTCGCAGGACAGTCCGTCGACGACGCCGTTGCCGCGACCCGGCAACTGGTCACCGACGGCCTGCACGTCTCGCTGGACTACCTCGGCGAGGACACCACCGACGTCGAGCAGGCCGAGGGCACCGTGCGTGCCTACCTGACCCTGCTGGACTCACTGGCGGCCGCCGGCCTGACCGGGCGCGCCGAGGTGAGCGTGAAACTCTCCGCCGTCGGGCAGAAGCTGGACGAGGCGATGGCGCTGGCCAACGCCCGCCGGATCTGCGCCGCGGCCCAGCAGGTCGGCACGACCGTCACGCTGGACATGGAGGACCACACCACCACCGACTCGACGCTGGCCGTGCTGGCGCGGTTGCGCGTGGACTTCCCGCAGACCGGTGCCGTGCTGCAGGCCTACTTGCGGCGCACCGAGGAGGACTGCAGGACGCTGGCCGGTGCCGGGTCCAGGGTGCGACTGTGCAAGGGTGCGTACGCCGAACCGGACTCGGTTGCCTACCAGGACGCCGGGGACGTGGCCCGCAGCTATGTGCGGTGCGCGAACGTGCTGCTGGCCGGCGACGGCTACCCGATGTTCGCGACGCACGACCCCACGCTGGTGCGGATCATCGAGGACAGGACCCGCTGGCACGACCGCAAGGCGGGCGGTTACGAGTTCCAACTGCTGTACGGCGTTCGGCCAACGGAGCAGCGCCGACTGGCTGGGCTCGGTGAGACTGTTCGGGTGTACGTACCGTACGGAGTGCAATGGTACGGATACCTGATGCGTAGATTGGCCGAGCGCCCGGCGAACCTGGCGTTCTTCCTCCGTGCGCTGGCCGGCCGGAAGTGACCGAGGAGCTCGGGTGAGCGGATTGAACGGCCAGTCGGCCGGTCCAACGGCTGTCGCACCGCCGGCAAGCGGATTCAGTGCGGCGACCAAGGTCAGATCGCTCGGTGACGGGACGTTCACCGCCGACCTGTCACCGGACTGGACGGTCGGCAACCGGCCGCACGGTGGTTTCCTGCTGGCTCTCCTGAGCAGGACCGCGTTGCACACGGCGGCGTCGGCAGGTGGCTCGGACGGCGCCAGTGCCGACTCGCTGGACCCGCTCGCGGTCAGCGCCCAGTTCCTGCGGTCGCCGGAGATCGGGCCCGTGCTGCTGCGCACCGAGGTGCGCAAGCTGGGCCGGACCGCCGCCGTGATCGCGGTGAACCTGGAGCAGCGCGGCCGCAGCTGTGTCGAGTCGATGATCACCGTCGGCCGGATGGCCGAGGAGGCGCCAGCCTGGACCGATCTGCCGGAACTGCCGGTGAAGCCGCCCGCCGACGCGCTGGATCTCGCGTCCGTGCCGGGTGCCACCGCGTTCCGGCTGAGCAGGACCTGCGAGGTCAAGCTGGACCAGGCCAACACCGGCTTCCTGCACGGCCGCTCGGGTGACCCGCTGCGGCTGCGCATGTGGGCACGGCCCCGAGGTGAGCACCCCGACGTGCTGTTCGGGCTGGTGGCAGGCGACATCTCGATGCCGGTCACGTTGAATCTCGGCCGCTACGGCTGGTCGCCCACGGTCCAGCTGACCGCCCTGCTGCGCGGCAGGCCGGCACCAGGCTGGCTGCGCGTCGAGGTCGGCTGCCGCGCGGTGCACGGCCAGTGGTTCGACGAGGACGCCGTCGTGATCGACTCGGCGGGCAGGCTGATCTGCCAGGCCCGCCAGTTGGCGCTGACGCCGATCGAGCGGGCCACGAGCTAGCGAGTGGCGTCCGCTGACCACGGACCAGCTTCCAACCACCTGGCGTCGCGCTCTCCATGAACGACCCATCTGGCAGGCTTCCGGTATGACGACCGTCGCCGTGCTGGGAGCCGGCAAGATCGGGGAAGCCCTGCTGTCCGGGCTGTTGCAGTCGGGCCGGGCGGCTGACGACCTGTTGTTCACCGAGCGCTACCCGGCCCGGTCCGCCGAGCTGACCAGGAGCTACGGCGTGCGCGGGGTCGAGGTGGCCGAGGCAGCCGAACTGGCCGACGTGCTGGTGGTGGCCGTGAAGCCGCAGGACATCGAGCCGCTGCTGGACGACCTGGCACCCGTACTGCGGCCGAGCACCCTCGTGGTGTCGCTGTGCGCTGGTCTGCCGACGGCGTTGTACGAGCGCAGGCTGCCGGCCGGCACCCCGGTGGTCCGGGTCATGCCGAACACCCCGATGGTGGTCGGCGAGGCGATGAGCGCCATCTCGGCGGGCCGGCACGCCGACGCCGACCACATGGCGACCGTCGAGGAACTGCTGACCGCCGTCGGCAAGGTGGTGCGGGTGCCCGAGGCGCAGCAGGACGCCGTGACGGCGCTGTCCGGATCCGGTCCGGCGTACTTCTTCTTCCTGGTCGAGGCCATGATCGACGCCGGCATCCTGCTCGGCCTGCCGCGAACGGTGGCCGCCCAGCTGATCGTCCAGTCCGCTGTCGGTTCGGCGAAGATGCTGGAGGGCGGCGAGCACCCGGTGACCCTGCGGGAGGCCGTGACGTCGCCTGCCGGCACCACGATCATGGCCATCCGCGAGCTGGAGCGACACGGCGTGCGGGCAGCGTTGTTGGCCGCGATCGAGGCCGCGAGGGACCGGTCGGCCGAGCTGGGCCGGGCGCATGACGGGCCGAGCTAGCCCGAACCACCCGAACGTGGAGATGAGATTTCGAGGAAAACCGCTGGCCCGCTAGGCCACAGTGAGGATTCTCAGTCACGCCCGTCGCACTGGTCTCATCCGTCCCGCTACTCTCGGGGTAGCACGTGCGTGTCCGTTCCGCCGGTGGGGAAGCCGGCGGCGCGACACGTGTCGAAGGACGCGGTGAACCATGCCTGCGCAGAACAAGGAGACGGAAGCGACCAACCTCGGTGCGGTGGAGTTCCTGACCGTTGCCGAAGTGGCCTCGATGATGCGTGTCTCGAAGATGACCGTCTACCGGCTGGTGCACTCCGGCGAGCTGCCCGCGGTGCGGGTCGGCAAGTCGTTCCGGGTGCCCGAGCGAGCGGTGCACGACTATCTCCAGAACGCCTACTACGACGCGGGCTGAGGGCAGCTCGGGACCGCCTACCTGGGCCCTGCAAGGTCCCAGGTAGACTGGGCAGCCGTTCGTGTCGCCCAGCGGTGGCTGACACGTCAAAGCCTGGAAAGCCGACAACAGTTAGGGAACCCGCATGGGCTCGGTCATCAAGAAGCGCCGCAAGCGCATGTCGAAGAAGAAGCACCGCAAATTGCTGCGGAAGACTCGCCACGCGCGGCGCAAGCAAGGCAAGTGACCACGAGGGCCCCGTGCCCTCGGCCCTGCGTGCGGCCCCGTCTGTCGACGGCATCGTCTATCGACATGTCCGCACCAGCGTGACGTACCACGTCTGCCGGTCGGTTCCACGTGAACCGGCCGGCAGCTCCGTTGCCGGGTACCATCGCGAGCTAATTCGCAGAACGGGCTGGTGACACCCACATGGCAGCGAATGTCGTCCTCGTCACCGGGGTCAGTGGTTACCTCGGTGGGCATCTGGCGGCCCGACTGGCCGAGGACGCCGCCATCGACAGGGTGATCGGTGTGGACACGGCGGCTCCCTCCGCCGAGCTGGCCCAGCTGATGGGCCGGGCGGAGTTCGTCCAGGCCGACATCCGAAATCCCCTGATCAGCAGGGTGATCGCCACCGCGAAGGTGGACACCGTCGTGCACGCGTCGATCACGGCGCACCCGGCGGGCCCGTCCGGTCGGCCGCTGCACAAGGAAATGAACGTCATCGGCACCATGCAGCTGCTGGCCGCGTGCCAGCGGGCGCCACTGGTGCGCAAGCTGGTCGTCAAGTCGACGACCGCTGTGTACGGCGCCGGCCCGAACGACCCGGCCGTGTTCACCGAGGACATGACGACCAGGGGCCTGCCGTCCAGCGGCTACGCCAAGGACAACGCCGAGGTCGAGGGGTACGTGCGCGGCTTCGGCAGGCGGCGGCCGGACGTGCACGTGACGACACTGCGGTTCACGAACCTGATCGGTCCCAAGGTGGACACGGTGCTGACCAGGTACTTCTCGATACCTGGCGTGGTGCCGACGGTGCTGGGCCGGGACGCGCGACTGCAACTGGTGCACTCCGAGGACGCGCTGGCCGTGCTGCACAGGGCGGTGGACGAGGACCTGCCCGGCGTGTTCAACGTCGGCGGCGACGGCGTCCTGCTGCTCACCCAGGCCATCCGGCGGGCGGGCCGGGTCGCGGTGCCGGTGCCCGGCCCGGTGGTCGGCCCGATCACCAGGCTGTTCCGCAACACCCGGTTGCTGGATTTCGGCCCGGAGCAGGTGAGGTACCTGAACTTCGGCAGGGTCGTCGACACCACCCGGCTCAAGGAGGTCTTCGGCTTCACGCCGAGGTGGACCACCCGGCAGGCGTTCGACGACTATGTGCACGGCAGGGGCTTGCGGCCGATTCTGGACCCCGATCGGTTGGATGCGGTGGAACGGCGCATCGTGGACGTTCTGCGGTGAGCCGGTACTGACCAACACCAGCGAAAGGACGGCGGCTGTGGCGCAAGCACGCGTGATCCCGCTGCACGGCAAGAAGAAGACCGGCAACTCGACACCCGGCGTCGCCCAGCGGCACGCCCTCGCCGAGTCGTCCGTTCCACCCGAGGAGGCCACGCCTGCGCCCAGCCCGGTGCGGACGGCCCCCCAGGACATGACCGACCGGCTGGCCGACTTCGTTGCGTTCGCCCGGCGGCGGCTGACCGGCGACTACGAGGTGGACGAGTTCGGCTTCGACGCCGAACTGACCGACAACGTGATCATCCCGCCGCTGCGCCAGCTGTACCAGAAGTGGTTCCGCGTCGAGGTGATCGGCACCCACAACCTGCCCGACACGGGCGGCGCGCTGCTGGTCGCCAACCACTCCGGCACGCTGCCGCTGGACGCGATGATGACCGCGATCGCCGTCCGGGACAACCATCCGGCCGGCCGGTACCTGCGGATGCTCGGCGCCGACCTGGTGTTCCGCACCCCGGTGCTCGGCTCGTGGGCCCGCAAGACCGGCCAGACGCTGGCCTGCAACGCCGACGCCGAACGGCTGCTGCGGGAGAACCACCTGGTCGGCGTGTGGCCGGAGGGCTTCAAGGGCATCGGCAAGCCGTTCCGGGACCGGTACAAGCTGCAGCGGTTCGGTAGAGGTGGGTTCGTGGCGGCCGCGCTGCGGACCGGCACGCCGATCGTGCCGGTGTCGATCGTGGGCGCCGAGGAGATCTACCCGAAGATCGCCGACATCAAGCCGCTGGCCCGGCTGCTGGGCTTCCCGTACTTCCCGGTGACGCCGCTGTTTCCGCTGTTCGGCCCACTGGGCGCGGTCCCGTTGCCGTCCAAGTGGTACATCGAGTTCGGCGAGCCGATCCGCACCGACGTCTTCGGCGAGGGCGCCGAAGAGGACCCGATGCTGCTGTTCAACCTCACCGATCAGGTGCGGGAGAACATCCAGCAGACGCTGTACCGGTTGTTGTCCGGCAGGCGGAACGTGTTTCTCGGCTGAGTCGCCATGCCGGCCCGGTCGGAATCGGTACGCTCCGCCACATGGGTCAACCGATGGCGCAGCAGTTCCCACTTCTCCTGTCCACCATGAACGACGTGCCCGGCTACCGGGTGGTCCGGGTGATGGGCGAGGTGTTCGGGCTGACCGTGCGCAGCCGCAACGCGTTCTCCAACATGGGCGCCGGCTTCAAGGCGATGGCGGGCGGCGAGCTCAAGGGGTTGAGCAAGCTGCTGTACGAGTCCCGGCAGGAGGCCCTGCAGCGCCTGTGCCAGGAAGGCATCGCGCGCGGTGCCAACGCTGTCATCGCGATGCGCTTCGACTGCAACGAGATCGGTGGCACGGCCAGCGAGATCGCCGCCTACGGCACCGCGGTGTTCCTGGTGCCGGACGGCCAGCAGCCGCAGCAGGGCCAGCAGCAGGGCCAGCAGCAGGGCCAGGGTCAGCCGCAGCAGTACGGGCAGCCGCAGACCGGTGGCCAGTACGCACAGCAGGGTTAGGGCTTACAGACGCCGCCCGGATCAAGCTCCTCGCTTCGCTCGGGACCTGGAGCGCCGCTTCGCGCCAAGCCTCACCGCTTCGCGCCAGGCCGGCGGCGGTAGGCCATGCCTGCCGCCACCGCGCCGGCCAGCGCTCCGGCACCGAGCACCGACGGCACACCGATCCTGGCGGCCTTCCTGCCGGTGCGGAAATCCCGGATCTCCCAGCCGCGCTTGCGGGCCGCGTCGCGCAGGCCCTGGTCCGGGTTGACCGCGACCGCCGTGCCCACCACGGACAGCATCGGCACGTCGTTGGCCGAGTCCGAATAGGCCGTACACCTGCGCAGGTCCAGGCCCTCCTTGGCGGCCAGTGACCGCACCGCGTGCGCCTTTGCCTTGCCGTGCAGCATCTCCCCGACCAACCGGCCGGTGTAGACACCGTCCACGCTCTCCGCGACTGTGCCCAGCGCGCCGGTCAGGCCGAGCCGCCGGGCGATGATCCCGGCCAGTTCCACCGGTGTCGCCGTGACCAGCCAGACGCGCTGACCTGCGTCGATGTGCATCTGTGCGAGTGCCCTGGTGCCGGCCCAGATCTTGTCGGCCATCAGGTCGTCGTAGATCTCCTCGCCGAGCGTGATCAGCTGGGAGACACTGCGGCCGGCCACGAAGGACAGTGCCTGCTCCCGGCTGGTCGCGATGCCGTCCTGGGTCTCCCGGCCCGCCACCCGGAACTTCACCTGCTGCCAGGCGAAGCCGGCCAGGTCCGCGGTGCTGAAGTACTTGCGCGCGGCAAGGCCACGGGCGAAGT
>DASXYT010000081.1:0-2186 GCA_036502345.1 Pseudonocardiaceae bacterium
TTGAGCACGGTGACGAGTTGGGCCAACTGGTCGGTCGGCAGCCGGTCCACGTGTCGGACCACGAGCGCGTCCACCGGATCGTCCAGCAGTTCGCGGCGCAGGTCGTCCACCCAGCCGGCGTCGGTGACCGTCTCGGCGTCCAACGAGTGCACCCGACCGGTCGGGTTGCGCCGCTGGTGCACGCACCTGGCCAGGGTGTACTTGCCGACACCCCGCTCACCGGCCAGGACCAGCCACTCCCCCTTGCCGTAGCCGGCGTCCACGTCGTGGCAGCAGCGCAGCCACAGCGGGGCCGAGCCGACGACGCCGGGCAGGAACATCGGCAGTGACAGGGACGCGGCGGCCGCGGCGCCCTGGCCCTCCTCGGTCTCGATCAGCTTCACCGACAGCACGCCGCCGACGACGTCGCCCTGGCTCTGGCCTGCCACGCTGCGGCACTGCAGCCGCACCTTGCCACCGGTGGGCAGCGCCACGGTGGCCGTGGTCGCCCTGCCCTCGTCCAGTGCCTGGGTGGCGTGGCCGAGCAGTACCGCCTGGTCAGCCGGATCGAGCAGGCGTCGCGCGCGGTCGTTCATCATGACGATGTCGTCGTTGAACGCCATCACGATGCCGGTGGTGCGCCTGCAGGTCCGCAGGTACGCCTGGAACAGCGCCATCTCACGGATGTTGCTGTGGGTCATCATCGCCTGCTTGATCTGCTCCGCCGTCGTTCTGGCCAGCGCTATCAGCAGCTGGCCAGCGTCCTTGCGCCAGCAGGTGAGGTCGATGGCGCCGATCGTCTTGCCCGAGATCGGGTGCAGGATGGGTGCGCCCGCGCAGGCGAGGTCCTCCAGGTTCTCCGCGTAGTGCTCATGGCCGAACACGTGCGTCGGCCTGCCGTCCTCGAGGGCGGTGCCGATGCCGTTGGTGCCGACGAACTGCTCTCCGTAGCTGAAACCCGGCACGAGCTCGACGCTCTCCAGGTGCCGGTGCAGGTCGGGATCGCCGGTGCGCTGGGACAGCACGACACCGGTCGGGTCGGTCAGGATCAGGCTGATGGGCTGGCCGTCCAGTTGCTCACCGAGCCGGTCCAGCACCGGACCCGCGGCTCTGATCAGCGGGGTGTCCAGGTCCTGGTCGACGACGTAGGGAAGTTCGATCCGGTCGGCGGCCACCCTGAACTGCCGCGATCGCCACCAGGAAGCCAGGATCGGTTGCCGGATGTGGTCCGCCTCGACCGACTCCGAGGTGAGGAACTGCACCCGCATCTTGGCCAGTACGGGGTCGTCCGCCGGGACCTGGGACGGGATCGTCAGCTTCGGGTTGCCCCTGCGTGCTAGTCGGATGTCGTCCACGTACACCTCCAATCGCTGCCCACGTAGATGCCGGGTCGCGGGCACCGCAGGGTGCGTTCTGTGTCCTGTGACACAGCGTAGGCCGACAACGGTCGGCACGCTGTCTCAAATTGAGACACCCCGTCTGTCCGGACAGCGGTGTCATGAGTGGTCAGGGAAGTGTGCGACGACCAGCGGTGTGCGCGGGAGGTAGCCCGATGCCCCAGGACGGAACGTCCAACCAGACCTACAACCCTTGGACCATTGTCAATGTCGTGTTCGACCATCTTGTCGAGCATGGCTTCCATCCGACGCTCGGTGAATCCGGCCATCCGGGTGAACCTGCCGCCGAGTTGCTGAGGGCGCTCGGCATCACGCCGACCGTCGAGGGTGACGCCAGGACCACCCAGCGCGTCCGGGACCAGCTCGCTGATTTGCGAGCTTCGATGTTCGACGAACCCTGACCGGACAACTGTGCCGCGTCGTATCGACGCAGGCTGGACGGTCGCGACTGTCTCATATTGAGACCCGAAACACAGCCGGTTCCGCGCTGTAATCCCCCTGTAGGACTTGCGCCCAACTGCCGAGCCCCGCACACCGTCGAACCGGCGGGTTAGGAGTGATCATGAGCCGCCAGAGTGTGGCGAAAGCCCACCAGAAGATCCAGGAGCTTTCCTGGGAACCGGCCTACCACCAGCCGGTGTCGCACTACGGAACGGACTACACGTTCCAGAAGGCCAAGAAGAAGGATCCGCTGAAGCAGGTTCTACGCTCCTATTTCCCGATGCAGGAGGAGAAGGACCACCGCGTGTACGGCGCCGAGGACGGTGCCATTCGCGGAAACATGTTCAGGCAGGTCCAGGAACGCTGGCT
>DASXYT010000082.1:0-50439 GCA_036502345.1 Pseudonocardiaceae bacterium
ACCGCCGCCAACGTCAACAAGCAGGCCGCGTTCGTGCTGGACACCCAGGTCGTCTCTGCGCCGACCATCCAGCAGGCGATCCTGGGCGGCAACACCCAGATCTCCGGCCAGTTCACCCAGACCGACGCCGCCAACCTGGCCAACGTACTCAAGTACGGTTCGCTGCCGCTGGCGTTCGACTCTTCCAACGCGGAGACCGTGTCCGCCACCCTCGGCCTCGCGTCGCTGCAGGCAGGCCTGATCGCCGGTGGCATCGGCCTGGCCCTGGTGGTCGTCTACTGCCTGTTCTACTACCGGGCCCTCGGCGTGCTCACCGTGCTCTCGCTGGCTCTGTCCGGCGTGACCATCTACGCGCTGCTGGTGCTGCTGG
Organism: Pseudonocardiaceae bacterium; assembly: GCA_036502345.1. GTDB lineage: Bacteria > Actinomycetota > Actinomycetes > Mycobacteriales > Pseudonocardiaceae > DATEPR01. Next base: position 371 of record DASXYT010000082.1, read on the forward strand.
GCAGGTGGATCGGGTACAGCCTCGACCTGGCAGGCGTGGCGGGCTTCATCATCGCCATCGGTATCACCGCCGACTCGTTCGTGGTGTTCTTCGAACGACTGAAGGACGAGGTACGGGAGGGCCGAACCTTCCGATCAGCTGTGCCGCGAGCCTGGGTCCGGGCGCGGCGCACCATCCTCGCCTCGGACGCGGTGAGCTTCCTGGCCGCTGTGGTGCTGTACGTGTTCGCCGTGCAGGACGTGCAGGGCTTCGCGTTCACCCTCGGCCTGTCCACCGTGCTCGACCTCTTGATCGTGTTCCTGGTGACGCACCCGTTGGTCGCGCTGGCCTCCAGGTCGAAGTTCCTGTCCAAGCCGAACGTGTCCGGGCTGGGTGCCGTACAACGCGCCGGTGCCGCCGCGAGGGCGGCCAACAAGGCCGCCGGCCCCACCGTGAAGGAGGCCTGAGATGCCCGCCGAAAAGCAGGGCGTGTTCCACCGCCTGTACACCGGCTCAGGTGCCTTCGACATCGTCGGCAAGCGCAAGCGGTTCTACATCTTCTTCGGCGCGATCGTGGTCATCTGCCTGGTGTCCATCATCGTGCGGGGCTTCAGCTTCAGCATCGAGTTCGAGGGCGGCACGCAGATCCAGTCGCCGGCCAACGGCGCGCACGGTGTGATCACCACGCAGCAGGCCAGCAAGGCGTACACCGACGCGCTGGGCAAGGATCCGTCGTCGGTGCAGTCGGTGGGCACCGGCCGCAACGCCAGCATCCAGATCCGGTCGGAGGCGCTGAACAACGACCAGGTCAGCAAGCTCGAAGCAACGATGTTCGCCGAGTTGCAGCCGCTGGACTCGACCGGAAAGCCGAGCCAGACGGCGATCAGCGACTCCGCGGTCAGCGGTTCGTGGGGCTCGCAGATCTCCCGGCAGGCACTGATCGGCCTGATCGTGTTCCTGATCCTGGTGTCGGTGTTCCTGAGCATCTACTTCGAGCGCTGGATGGCGCTGGCCGCGCTGATCGCGCTGGGCAACGACCTGATCGTCACGGCGGGCGTGTACTCGCTGGTCGGCTTCGAGGTCAGCCCGGCGACCGTGATCGGCCTGCTCACCATCCTCGGTTTCTCGCTGTACGACGCGGTGGTGGTGTTCGACAAAGTCAGGGAGAACACCAGGGGCATCCTCAGCCTGACCAGGCGGACCTTCGCCGAGGAGGCCAACCTCGCGCTGAACCAGACGCTGATGCGGTCGATCAACACGTCGCTGATCGCGCTGCTGCCGGTGCTCGGCCTGCTGATCGTCGGTGTCGGCCTGCTCGGTGTCGGCACGCTGACCGACCTGGCGCTGGTCCAGCTGGTCGGCATGCTGAGTGGTGCCGCGTCGTCGATCTGCCTGGCCACACCGCTGTTGGTGGACTTCAAGATGCGGCAGGCGCCCTACATCCAGCAGGCCAGGCGGGTGAAGGCCCGCAGGGACACGCTGGCCGCCCGCCAGGCAGCCGCTGAGCAGACCGCGGTCTCCGACGAATTCCCCGCCGACTCCGACGAGGCGGACGCTGCTCGCCAGGACTTCGTCAACGCGACCAGTTCGCCGGTCAACATGACGAAGCTCGGCGGGGTGCCGGCTCGCACCCCGAAGGCAGCGCCGAGGGGCAGGCCGACCGGCAAGCCCGGTCGTCCGTCCGGCAAGCGAAAGCGCTGACCAGGTGGGTGTCGCACCCGACGCGGTCACCGACGCTCTGGCGCTGATCAGGGAGATCCCGGACTTTCCGGAGCCGGGCGTGTTGTTCCGCGATCTCGGCCCGGTGTTCGCCGACCGGTCGGCGTTCCGCGCCATGGTGGACGCCATGGCCGGCACGCTCGACCCGGCGACGGACGTGCTGGTCGCCGTGGAGGCCCGTGGGTTCCTGCTCGGCGCCGCACTCGGCTACGCGGTCGGGCTAGGCGTCGTGCCGGTGCGCAAGCCGGGCAAGACCCCGCTGGTCGACCACCGCGTCGAGTACCAGTTGGAGTACGGCACGGCCGGCCTCGAACTGCCCGCCGGTCTGCTGGTCGCCGGCCAGCGGGTGGTGATCGTGGACGACGTGCTCGCCACCGGTGGCACGGTGGGGGCGGCCGGTCAGCTGGTCGAGGCGGCAGGCGCTACGGTGTCTGCCGTGTCCGTGGTGATCGAATTGGCCGCATTGGGCGGCCGGGCGGCGCTGCCCGACTACTCGATCCACACCCTGCTCACCGTCTGAGCTGACCGTCCGGCGAGGAATTGTCATGACTGAACCCGCTCCCTCTCCTGAGCAGTCGATCGCACAGCGCACTGCCGAGTACCAGCGGCAGGCCGACGAGGCGATGGCCCACCTCAAGTCGCGGATCGAGGGTGTGAAGGCGGCCCAGCAGCAGGCGATGGGGGTCACCGGCGAGGCGACGTCCAAGGACGGCGTCGTGCGGGCCGTCGTGGACAGCACCGGCGTCGTGACATCACTGACGTTGGCGCCCAGCGCGTTCGACCGAGGCACGCCGGACCGGTTGGCGCAGACAGTCGTCGCCACCATCCAGTCGGCCGCCGCTCAGGCCAGGGGCCGCATGTCCGCCGCGATGGCCGAGATCCGGGGCGAGGACAGCGGCGTCGTGACCTCGGCCGCCAAGGGCGCAGCCGCGTTCGGTATCACCCCGCTGCCGGTCCCGGAGGTGCCGCGTACCGCCGTCGACCCGACCGGCCAGCAGGACGGCTGGGGTGCGGCCCCGCCGCCCGCCGCGCAAGCCCGACCGCCTGCCGTGGAACCGGCACCGGGTCATGTCGCGTCCAACCGCTCGCGTCGCGCGAACGACGTCGACGACGACAGCTCCGGCGAGTGGGTGTCGGACGAGAGGCCTTGGTGATCGATCGTGGGGTTGGTCCTGCCCGGCGCCCTGACATGGGTGCTGGACATCGTGGGCATCGATTGGCCGAACATCGACGAGGACCAGCTTCGGTCAGCCGCTGACGAACTGCGCCAACTGGCCGACGAGCTGACCGGCAACACCGGTGACGCGAAGTCCGACATCGAGCAGATGCTGCAGAACAACACAGCGGACTCGCTCGAGTTGTTCGAGGCGTTGTGGAACAAGCTGGCCGGTTCGCATCTGCCGCAGTTGGCCGACGGCATGAAGGTGGTCGGCGCCGGTCTGGATGTGGCCGCCGTCGTGGTGGTCGGCATGAAGGCGGCCGCCATCGCGCAACTGGCGATCCTGGCCGCGGAGATCATCTCCGACCAGGTGGAGGCCGCGTTCACGTTCGGCGCGTCCGAGGCGTTGATCCCGGTGCAGACCATGGCCACCAGGGAGATCATGAAGACCGTGATCGACCAGGCCGTGAAGCAGGTCGAGCAGCAGTTGCTGAACGCCGTCGAGGGGCCGATCTTCGACGCGCTGACCAGTGCCGGCGAGGAACTGGCCGGTCAGCTGATCGGCGACGCGCTGGGCACCAGCAGCGGCGTCGACCTCGGCAAGGTCGCGGGCGCCGCGGGCGGTGGCTTCGAGCAGGGCGTGCAGAGCGTGACCTCGGACCCGCTGGGCGCCGTGGGCCTGACCAACGGCTCCGGCTCCGGCTCCGAGGACGACTCCAGCTCCAGTTCGGACGCTGCCGACCCGGATTCCGGTTCGGACTCCGACTCGGACAGCGGCAGCTCCGAGGACGCCGGGCAGTTCGAGCCGAGAACCGGTGTCCTGGTGCCGGAAGAGCGGGAAGTCTGACGGCGATGAGCGGCGAAGGCTTCGACATCAGCCCCGACGAACTGCACAAGGGCGCCGATCAGCTCGGCACGTTCAGCGACACGATCAGCAAGACCCTCGGCAAGCTCAAGACCACCCACCAGAACCTGTCGTCGCACGCCAGCAGCGACAAGTCCGGCGTCGGGCAGGTGGTCGTCAAGGCGGCCACCAAGTCCGAAGAGGTGATGAGCGACGTCGCGGGCGAGGGCGCCAGGGTGGTCAAGGGCGCTGGCCAGCGGCTGCACACCGGGGCCAAGGCGCACACGACGAACGAGGAAACGCAGACCAAGACCTTCCAGGGCATCGAGCCGGACGGCAGCGGCAAGAAGACCACACCGTCCGGCGGCGGCTCCGGTCCCGGCAAAGGCGGACCCGGCAAGGGCGGCCCCGGTGGCGGTGGCGGTCCCGGTAAGGGAGGCAAGGGCGGCGGCAAGGCGCCGAAGCAGCCCGAACCGCCGGAGCCCGCGCTGACGCCCGGCAAGAAGCCGCCGTCGGCCGGCGACACCCCGTCGAAGGTGATCACCAACCAGCCGGAGCTGCCGAAGCCGGAGAAGTACAAGGACGACCTGCCCACCGTCGACTCTCCGGGGACGGTGCCGCCGAAGCCGGACCGGGGCGCCAAGGTCGAGCAGATCGACGAGAGCCGCGTGACGCGGAAGAACGGCCTGATCGACACGGTGGACGGCAAGCCGGTCAAGCAGTACGTCGGTGACATGTCCAGCGGCCGGGCGCACGCGCTCAGTGCCGAGGACGCGGACGGCAAGCCGTTGGAGTCGCGCTGCTCGGCGGTGGCCATCGACCTGAAGACCGGCCTGGTCACGACCGGTGTCAACGGTTCGGGTGCCGACGTGATCCCGCCCAAGAACCTGCACCCGCTGTTGCAGCAGAACTACCAGGACCTGCGGGCCTGGAAGCATCCGGTGCAGGGCACCACCCAGGTGATGGACGGCAAGGCGCACTACTCGACGCCTGCGGGCCACGCCGAGGTCAAGGCGACCAACGAACTGCTGTGGGCCCGGCAGACCCAGCTCAAGCCGGGGGAGACCCTGCCACCGTCCACGTTGGGCGAACTGCGGTTCGACCCGAGGTGGACGGCCCAGACCGGGCAGGACGGCGCGATCGGCGGGGCCGCACCGGCGTGCGCCAACTGCAACTCGCTGCTGGACGGCGTGCCCAGCTACACCGGCCGGTGCCAGTACACGACGCGCGACGAGCGGTACGAGAATCCGTCCGTTCCACCCTATGAGGATCAATGACTGAGTTGCACGTCAACATCAAGGACACCACGCTCGGTGAGGGCCAGGAGGTGCTCTACCAGGGCGTCCCGCTCACGGGTGAGGTGATCCGCACCACCAAGGACGGCGTGGTGGTGACGTCCAAGTGGTACCGGGACGGCATCGAGGAGGGCCCGCAGCGGGAGTGGTACGGCGACGGCACCCGTCAGTCCGAGTACCTGGTGGTGGACACGAACCTGTCCGGCCAGTCACTGGACTGGCACCGCAACGGCCAACTGGCCCGTCGGCAGGAGTTCGACGAGTACGGTGAGCTGCGCAAACGCGAGGTGTGGGACGAGAACGGCGTGCCGCAGCCGGACGAGACCGTCGACGACTGGGCCGAATAGGTTCCTGTTCACTCTGGGTAGTAGCGCGGCCGATGGTCACCCGACCGGTCACCGAGCCGAACGGCCCGGTCGGCGGCGTGCCGCGTGGCCATACGGCACCCGAGCTACCATTCGATATCGGGTCGCATCCGTGATCCGATCACTGGGCGCCGCCGTCGGGAGACGCGTGGCCTGGGGTGTCGGGGGCGTGGGTGAGCCAGGACGTCGAATCAGCGGCCGCTGCCGGAGCCGAACAACTGGCCGCCGGGCGGCAGCCGTCCGCCACCCGCAGGGTGCGCGCCCGGTTGGCGCGGCGCATCACCGCGCAGCGGGCCGCCCCGGTCAAGCAGGTGCTCGAACCGCTCGCCGCAGTGCACCGCGACCTGCACCCCAACGCCGACCTGGGCCTGTTGCAGCGTGCCTACGACGTAGCCGAGGAGAAGCACCGCGAGCAGCGGCGCAAGTCCGGCGATCCGTACATCACGCACCCGCTCGCCGTCGCGACGATCCTGGCTGAACTGGGTATGGACACCACGACGCTGGTGGCCGCCCTGCTGCACGACACCGTCGAGGACACCGACTACTCGTTGGAGCGCCTGCGGGCCGATTTCGGCGAGGTCGTCGAGCACCTGGTGGACGGCGTCACCAAACTGGACAAGGTCAAGCTCGGTGCTGCCGCTGAGGCCGAGACCATCCGCAAGATGGTCATCGCGATGGCTCGTGATCCGCGCGTGCTGGTGATCAAGCTGGCCGACCGGCTGCACAACATGCGCACCATGCGGTTCCTGCCGCCGGAGAAGCAGGCCCGCAAGGCCCGCGAGACGCTAGAGGTGCTGGCCCCGCTGGCCCACCGGCTGGGCATGGCGACGGTCAAGTGGGAGCTGGAGGACCTCGCCTTCGCGATCCTGCAGCCCAAGAAGTACGACGAGATCGTCCGGCTGGTGGCCAACCGGGCGCCGTCCCGGGACACCTACCTGCGCACGGTCAAGGAGGAACTGGCCGGGCACCTCGCCGAGGCCAGGCTCGAAGCCCAGGTGCAGGGCAGGCCCAAGCACTACTACTCGATCCACCAGAAGATGATCGTCCGCGGCCGGGACTTCGACGACATCCACGACCTGGTCGGCGTCCGCATCATGGTGGACGACGTGCGCGACTGCTACGCGGCCATGGGTGTGGTGCACGCACTGTGGCAGCCGATGCCCGGCCGGTTCAAGGACTACATCGCGCAGCCGAGGTTCGGCGTCTATCAGTCGTTGCACACGACGGTGATCGGGCCGGACGGCAAGCCGCTGGAAGTGCAGATCCGGACCAAGGAGATGCACCACACCGCCGAGTACGGCATCGCGTCGCACTGGCGGTACAAGGAGACCAAGGGTTCGCACAACGGCAAGTCCGTCGAGGTCGACGAGATGGCCTGGATGCGGCAGTTGCTGGACTGGCAGCGGGAAGCGGCCGACCCGGGCGAGTTCCTCGAGTCGCTGCGCTACGACCTGGCCAACCCCGAGATCTTCGTGTTCACGCCCAAGGGCGACGTGGAGACCCTGCCGACCGGCTCGACACCGGTCGACTTCGCGTACTCGGTGCACACCGAGGTGGGCCACAAGTGCATCGGCGCCAGGGTCAACGGCAGGCTCGTCGCGCTGGAACGCAAGCTGGAGAACGGCGAGGTCGTCGAGATCTTCACCTCGAAGGCCGAGGGTGCCGGTCCGAGCAGGGACTGGCTGTCGTTCGTCGCGTCGCCGCGCGCCAAGACGAAGATCAAGCAGTGGTTCGCGAAGGAGCGCCGCGAGGAGGCCATCGAGGCCGGCAAGGACAACATCAACAAGGAGGTCCGCCGAGTCGGGCTGCCCTTGCAACGGCTGGTGTCCGCCGACTCGATGAGTGCGCTGTCCCGCGAGTTGCGCTATCCGGACGTGACAGCGCTGTACGCGGCCATCGGCGAGGGCCAACTCTCGGGCCGGCACGTCGTGCAGCGACTGGTCGCGCTGCTCGGTGGCGTCGAACACGCCGAGGACGAACTCGCCGAACGGTCCACACCGTCCACAGTGACCCGCCGGCGTGGCTCGGGCGATGCCGGTGTGGTCGTCGTTGGCGCATCCGACGTGTGGGTCAAACTCGCTCGTTGCTGCACCCCGGTACCCGGCGACAAGATCCTCGGCTTCGTCACCCGTGGCGGCGGGGTCAGCGTGCACCGCGACGACTGCACCAACGCCGGTGACCTGTACGGCTCACCGGAACGGCTGGTCGAGGTGACGTGGGCGCCGTCCGCATCGTCGGTGTTCCTGGTCGCCATCCAGGTGGAGGCGCTGGACCGGCACCGCCTGCTGTCCGACGTGACCAAGGTGCTGGCCGACGAGAAGGTCAACATCCTGTCCGCCTCGGTGGCCACGTCCCGGGACCGGGTCGCGGTCAGCCGTTTCTCCTTCGAGATGGGCGACCCGACGCACCTCGGCCACGTGCTCAAGGCCGTGCGCAGCGTGGAAGGCGTCTACGACGTCTACCGGATGCTGTCACCCAACTGAGCCACGCAGCACCTCGTCCAGCGCGGCCTGGCCATCCGGCGCGCGCTGGGGGAGCCGGGCGACGAGGTCGGCGAGATGGACCCCGTCGATCTCGCCGAGGATCGAATCAACCTCAGCGAACGACAACCCGGGAGGCACGTCCGCCAGCCGATAGTCGTTGGGGCTGCCGGTCTGGAAGCCGACCACGGCGGCAGCGAGGCGATGTGCCAAGGCCTTTCGCGGATCACCCCCGGATGCGTCGAGGTAGCCGGCCAGGTTGCTGTGGCCGAACTCGATGCCCTCGGGATCGAGTGCCAGGTACTTCAACCGAAGAGCGTCGGTTTCCAGGATGACGGCTCGCTCCGGATGGGACCGGGACATTTCGATGGCGCCCTGGGCTGACAGCGTTGTGCCAAGCATGCTGACGTCGTTCTCCCGGAGGAAAACCCGCCGACACCACTGCACCAGTTCGGCAGCCTCACTGACTCGGCCCAGTTCGAACAAGGGCGCGATGTTGTTGAAGATGGTCCTCGCCTGTCGGAGCACAGGAACCCCACGGGCACGCTCGGATGCGTTGTTCTCGGTGTTGAGGTCCAATGAGAGTTGCCAGAGGCCGAGTTGTCGCGCGGCGAGAGCGCCGATGTTGAGGCTCATCTCACGGACGTTCCATGGCATCTCGATCTCATTGTCGTCAGCCTGGTCGGCGAGGCTGACCATCTCCGCGCGGTGCTGCTCGACCGCGTCGAGGACCTCCTGATAGTGACCCATCGAGAACAGGATCTGCTGTCGTTGCACGTCGTCGCCCAGCCTGGTCCAGGGGCCGAAATTGGCGCGGGCGGTGTAGTCCGACTTGATTTCGGCCAAGGCCAGTGCCTGTCCGAGCAGGCCACTGTCGCGATAGAGACTGATCAGGTCGGAGGCGATGATCGAAGCTTCGCCGAACTCCGCACCGGCGACCGCGGCATCCAGGAGCCGACGGAGCTCGATCGTGGCTTCGTCAGGATGCAGGATGGCCAATGCACTGGCGTGTGTGTGCGCCACCTGCTGTCCGATGCCGGTACCGCGGGCCGCGGCCACGGCTGTGGCGAGCGGGGGCAGTAGGGCGGCGGCTGCGGCAGGCGACCTGTCGCGCTGCAGCACAGAAATCGCAGCAGCGTCGAGTTCGCGCCAACGCCGCTGGCGCAGCAGATAGGGGGTGGCGGACCGGGCCGAACGCAGCACCAGCAAACCGAGTCGCTCCTCCTGTTCCCGCTCGATCGCATGAGCGAGCGACGACATCCAGTAGTTGCCGGCTTCGATCTCCACCGCGTCCGAGAACTCGGAGCTCACACCGGCCCGCACTGTCTCGGCGACGCCCGGATGGATGCGATATTCAAGATGCTGATCGCTGCTCACCGCCACCAGAGCCGCGTCGAGTAATGGCTGCAGGGTCGCATCCAAGTGCGCCCATTTGGTTCCGACCACCTGATCGGTGCGGTCGTCCTCTTCCAGGCAGCACAGGAACTGGAAGAACTGGGCCGACTCCGATGGCAGGCCGGCTATCGCCGCCAGGGTCCAACCCTGCAGCACAGCAAGGAAGTTGGCGTCACCGGCCGCGGATTCGCCGCGCAGGAACGGTTCCAGCCGGATTCCCTGGCGCTGCCACGTCCGATCCGCTTCGGCCAGTTGAGCCGCGAGCCGGTCCGGGTCGGCCGCGTAGCCCTCCGCCAGCTCGATCAGTTTCGGATGGCCCTGCACCACAGTGAGCGCGCGGCGAGCCAGTTCGACATCGCTGCCGTCGATCAACTCCCGCAGGTTCGGCAGTTCCCGGGCCAGCAACACCGCTTCCTGCAACGACAACGCGTGCACCGGCTCGACCAGCACCGAATCGACCAACCCGAGTGGCCGCCGCCGAGAAGTCAACACCAATCGAGACAGACCCCGGTGTGCCGTCAGCGCCTCGATCAGCAGCGCCCATCGCTCGTCCCGCCAGTCGCCCGCGTCGGTGAGCAGCGACTCGACATTGTCCAGCACGATCAGTATCCGGTTCTGTTCCAGCAGTTCGGTCAGCGCCGGCAGCCATCGGCGCAACTCCGCCGTGTCGCCGACGAGATGCGCCAGTTTGAGGCCGGGCAACTGCTGTTCCAGCGCGAACGCGAAATCGGACAACGACGTCGAGATGTCGTGGCCCTCCGGCGGCGCTGCGTGCCAGGCCATCGCGGGGAACGACTCCTGGTGGGTGTACGCCAGTTCGAGCACACACGCGGTCTTGCCAGCGCCCGCCATCCCGTGGAACAGGATTCCGCTGCGACCGCTGCGTGGCGCCAGCGCGGTCGTGGCGCGGGTCATCGGTCCCACCCGGCCGACGAACCGCTCCGGCTGCGGTGGGAAGCCGGCCAGTGTCAGCCGTTCAGCGTCGAACACCAGGGGAGCACCCGGTGGTGGCACCAGCCGTAACTCACTCGCACGCGGCCCGAACAGCGTCGGCGTCGCCACCGACAGCGCGGGCGCGGCAGGCGTGGGCGGCTGCACGGCCACCTGCGACAGGGACAACGCCAGCGCGCGAGCCACCGACTGTCCCTTGCCGAGGACCAGGTTGTAGAACGACCCGGACAACGCGATCGCGAAGTCGTCGATCACCGGGTAGCGCATCGCGAGCACAGCGCAGTCCAGCTTGCCGGCCACCTCGGTCGCGATGGCCGGCAGTGCCCCGGTTTCGGCAGGCGTGTCGACCGTCCGGGTGGCCGGCGCCAACCCCAGCAGGTGCAGGTGTTCGGTCGCTGTCACCGCAGCCGATTCACACGCGGACAACGTGACCAGCTTGATCTGGCCGGCAGCCAGGTCGAGCAACTCGACCAGGTCGGTGCTGGTGATCAGGTCGTGCTGCCCGGTCTCGTCCTCCAACACCAGCCCGGCCGGCAGCCCGTGGCCGGACAGGTGCACCACGTCCCACCCCGCGTCCTCCAGCAGGGCGTCCCGCAGACGTTCCCGTGACGCGCCGTACTGCAGCACGCGTAACTCGATGCCCTTGTCGTTGACCGCCGCGATGTCGTGCATCAGCCGGGCCAGCGCGAAGCGTTCCTTACGCAGGTTCAGCGCGCCCGCGTCCTCGGGCAGGCTGAACACGGCCAGCATCCGCAGCCGCTCACCGATGTCGGTCTTGCGCAGCGGGCGGTGCGGCTGCTGGTCGACGATGAAGCCGACGCGGTGCCCGGCCAACGTCCGCCCGGCCACCCGCGCCAACTCCCACGGCAGGTAGGCCAGCACACCGGCATCGGCGGGGACCTCGATCCGCACCGGCCGCCGTTCCCGGGCCAACACGGCCGCGATGGCACCGAAGACCTGCTCGGTGATCCACTCGCCGACTCCGGCCACCAGTTCGGCCTCGTGTGCCAACCGGCGGTCCGGGGCGGCGTTGCGCCACAGGTAGCCGTGCAGGTCGTGGAACGCGCCGTACTGCCACTGCCGAGGGTCCAGATCGACCTGGTGATCAGCGAGGAACGTACCGGCGTCGGTCAGCCGCCAGCGCCAGCGCGTCGGACCGGCGTAGTCGAGCACCTCGAGCCGCAACTCCACGCCTCTCTGTCGTGGCCTCTCAGCACCGTGTTACCGGTCCGGCCACCCCCCGATAGGTCAGCACGCCACTCGCGGACAATTGCACGATCGGGATCGGCCTGTCCACCGGATCACCGGCCTTGTCGAAGCACAGGTCGCCACTCGCGCCGTGCACCGTGGTGAGTACGCCCCTGGCGGCGGCCACAGCCGTCAGCACGGCGTCGTGCGACACGATCGCGACACCGTCGTCCAGCGCGTCGGCGGCCTCCTTGGGGAACACGCGCCGGAACCCGTCGGCCGACTGGCCGGACAACCTCCCCGGGCTGGCCTGTGCGGTGAAGTAGACATCCATGTTGGCCGAGGCCGGGGACCACAGATCGGTGTGCCCGAGCAGGCTGGCCGCGTCGCTGCCGGTCAGCACCGTCAGCGGCCGGGTCCTGGCACACGACCGGGTGGCCAGCCGGGACAGCGTGGCTGGCAGGGCTGCCGCCGTGCCGGCGAAGTAGACGACGTTCACGTGCGACCGGCACACGCCGTCGCCACCGGCCGTGGCACTGGCCGCCAGCACGGTGGCCGCCGCCGGCACGCCGGAGTCGTACTCCGAGCCCGGCCCGACGATCTGGAAGTTCCTGCTGTGCAGGGCGAGCGCGTACGCGTCACCGAGCGCGATCGCGTAGCCGTCCGAGTCGTTCTCGTCCTGCATCAGCCACATCCTGGGCCGAGCGGGCAGTCGGTTGTGCGGATCGGGGTTCCCGTCCAGGAAGCGGATGGCGGCCAGCACCTCGTCCGGATAGCTCGGCGTGACGCGCACCAGCCCGCTGATCCCGGCCAGGTCACCGGTGCCGACCATCGCGATGTGCCGGCCGGCCAGCGCGTGCGCCAGGTCGGCGTCACCACTGCCCAGCCCGGTCACCGCGACCACGTGCTGGCCGGCGAGGGCGGCCGCGGTGGGCTGTGCCGCGCTGTCGTCGGTCAACAGCAACCGAACCAGTTTCGTGGCAGGTGCGCCGGCCGGATGATTGATCTCGTACTGGGCCAGATAGGCGCCCTCGATCGCGTGTCGACCGTTCGGCCCGACGACGACCGCGATGCTCAGATAAGGCTTCTTGGTGCTGGTCACCCAGTTGTTCTGTTCGTGGACCAGATTCTCCACCGACCGCAGGTTCTTGTTGAACACGTGAGCGCCGTCGGTCACGTACACCGGTGGCGGTGGACTCGGCTGTAGTGCGTAGGCAACGCCCCCCGCGGCTGCCAGCACAATGACGAACAGTGTGACGATCAGTCTCGGATGTCGTCGCCACCAGGGCATACTTCGGCCTCCCCCTCGTTACCCCAACCAGTTCCCACACATTCCGGCCACCTGTGAAAATGGTGGTGATGCGTTTATGGGCATTTCCTGGACACCGCGCCCGGGCATTTTCCCTGGCGCGGCCGGACTGATTGTGGTGCGACGAGGCGACCGAATACAGCCGCTGTTCGGGTTGCGGAGCGGGTGAACTCAGCCGGCCACCGTGGCCGACGTGATGGTCACCTTGACCGCCGGTGCGCCGTCCTGGGGGTCGGCGCCCTGGGCGACACCGGCCTTCGCGATCTTGGCAAGCACCGCGAGACCGGCGGGCGACACCTGGCCGAACACCGCGTAGGTCGGCGGCAGCTCGGAGTCGGAGTACACCAGGAAGAACTGGCTGCCGCCGCTGTGCGGCTGACCGGTGTTGGCCATCGCCAGGGTGCCCTTCGCGTACAGCGAAGCGCCCTGGGCGCCCGGTGCGTTCGGCAGGTCCGTCGGATTCTCGTCCGGGATGGTGTAGCCGGGGCCACCGGTACCGGTACCGGTCGGGTCACCGCACTGCAGCACCTTCAGCGAGGACGCCGAGGTCAGCCGGTGGCACGGCGTCTGGTTGAAGTAGCCCTTGGTGGCCAGGAACGCGAAGCTGGCCACCGTGCAGGGCGCCTTGGACCTCGGCATGACCATCGGGATGTCGCCCTGCGAGGTGTGCAGGGTGACGGTCACCGTGCCGGCCCGCGACGCCGACCTGGGCGGCAGGCCCTCGTTGTGACCGGACGGCGCGGGCTGGTCCGGCGTCGCCGTGAAGTCACACGTGCTGGAGCCGGTCGTGGGCAGCGGGCTCGCCTGGGTGGTCGCCGCGGGCGGCTGCGCTGCCGGTTGCGTGCTGGGCGCACCGCCCGACGCGGCCGGGGTGCTGGACTGTCCGCAACCGGCCACCAGCCCGAGCAGGGCGGTGACCGCGGCGCACATCATTGCGGCGCGCCGATTACTGGCGGTCATGCCGCCCCTTTCGTACTGGTGGACCGGTTTGGTTGGTTCAGCTGGCGGTGACGAGAGCCTGGGTGATCGTGACCGGGTTCTTCGGCTTGCCGTCGTTCGGCGTGGTCTGGCCGCTGCTCGGGTCGGTGCCCGGCGTGATGCCGGCGGCCTCGATCTTGTGCAGCACGTTGAGGCCCGCGGCCGAGACGGAGCCGAACACGGTGTAGTCCGGCGGCAGCTGGGAGTCCTGGTAGACCAGGAAGAACTGGCTGCCACCCGAGTGCGCCTGGCCGCTGTTGGCCATGGCCAGCGTGCCGGCCGGGTAGACCACCGGGGCCTCCTGGCCCGCGGGTACCGGCGTGGTGCTGGGCGCGGCCTTCAGGGTCTTCGGCTTCTCGTCCGGGATCGAGTACCCGGGACCACCGCTGCCGCTGCCGGTCGGGTCACCGCACTGCAGCACGAACAGCGGGTTCGGGTTCGGGTAGTCGGTGATCCGGTGGCACGGGGTGTTGTCGAAGAACTTGGTGGTGACCAGGTGCAGCATGCTCTGCACCGTGCACGGCGCCTCGGCCTTGTTCAGGGTCAGCGGGATGTCGCCCGCCGTGGTCTTCAGCGTCACCGCGGTGGTGCCGGTCTTCGGCGTCGACGCCGGGTCGGCCGGCATGCCCTCGATCTTGCCTGTCGGGGCCGGTGCGCTCGGGGTGGTCTGGTACTTGCACGGACCCTTGGTCGTCACCGGCGGCGGGCTCGATGTCGTAGGGGCTGCGCTGCCCGAGGGCGACGCGGCCGCTGTGCCGCCGTGACCTGCTGTGGCGACGAGATAGACACCACCCACGACGACGACCACCGCGACCACGGTCACGATGACCGCGGTCAGCCTGCGACGTCGCGCTCGCTCGACGCGCCGCGCCAGCTGACGTTCCAGCTTGCGCTTCGCTGCCTGGCGGCGCTGCTCGTTGCTCGGCACCTGCCCCTCCCCGGGGTTGACTCATCCGACCGTGTGACAGCGCAGTCTAGGGCGAGGTGATGTGAGCACCGTGTGGTGGGCCGGTCCCGGTACGCTGTGAATCGCCTGGCAACGGCATCAACCGTTGGTCATGGAGCGTGGACCGGCTCACCATGGGGTGCGTTGGCACGCAAGTTTCGGCAAAACGGAGGTCCTGTCGTGCTGGTCGTCGGGTTCCCCACCGGGGCCCTACAGGCGAACTGCTACCTGCTGGCCGCCGATGCCGGGGAGCCCTGCGTCATCGTCGATCCCGGCCAGGACGCGGTCGAGCCGATCATGGAGTCGATCAAGCAGCACCGGCTCTCGCCGGTCGCCGTGCTGCTCACCCACGGCCACTTCGACCACACGTACTCCGTGACGCCGGTGTGCGACGGGCAGGACATCCCGGCCTGGATCCACCCGGACGACAGGGACATGCTGTCCGACCCGATGCGCGGCCTGAGCAGCGACGCCACCGAGTTCTTCGGTGGCCGGATCGAGATGCGCGAGCCCACCCAGGTGCGCGAACTGGCCGACGGCGCCGAACTGGACCTGGCAGGCCTACGACTGGTCGTCGACCACACCCCGGGCCATACGGGCGGGTCGGTGACGTTCCGGACCGGTCCGGAGGGTCCCCAGGGCGCCAGCACTCTGCTGCTGGCCGGGGACACCCTGTTCGCCGGTTCGATCGGACGTTCCGACCTGCCTGGCGGCGATCCGCGTCGGCTGCTGGAGTCCTTGCGGGACAAGGTGCTCACGCTGGCCGACGACACGGTGGTGCTGCCGGGCCACGGCCCGACGACAACCATTGGCCGGGAGCGCGCGAGCAACCCGTTCCTCGTCGGCATCAACCGACAGGACGGTAACGACGCCACTCCGGCCGCACCGCACCGAGGACTGTGACACGACATCATGTCGACCTTTTCCGCCCCCAAGGGCATTCCGGAGTACTTCCCGCCGTCCAGCGCCGCGTTCGTCACCGCCCGCGAGACGCTGCTGCGGTCGGCGGCGCTGGCCGGTTACGGCTACATCGAACTGCCGGTGTTCGAGGAGACCGCGCTGTACGCGCGGGGCGTCGGCGAGTCGACCGACGTGGTCAGCAAGGAGATGTACACCTTCCAGGACAAGGGTGGCCGCTCGGTCACGCTGCGCCCGGAGGGCACTGCCGGCGTGGTCCGCTCGGTCATCGAGCACAGCCTGGACCGGGGCCAGTTGCCGGTGAAGCTGAGCTACGCTGGACCGTTCTTCCGCTACGAGCGCCCGCAGGCCGGCCGCTACCGGCAGTTGCAGCAGGTCGGCATCGAGGCGATCGGCAGCGACGACCCGGCGCTGGACGCCGAGGTGGTGGCCGTCGCGGACGCCGGCTTCCGGGCCGTCGGGCTGACCGGTTTCCGGCTGGAGATCACGTCGCTCGGTGACGCCGACTGCCGGCCCGCCTACCGGGACCTGCTGCAGCGGTTCCTCGGCGGCCTGCCGCTGGACGAGGACACGCGGCGGCGGGCCGAGCTGAACCCGTTGCGGGTACTGGACGACAAGCGGCCCGAGATGCAGGCGTTGCTGGCCGACGCGCCGCTGATGGTGGACCACCTGTGCGACGCGTGCCGTGAGCACTACGACCGGGTCAAGGGCTACCTCACCGATCTCGGCGTGAAGTTCGTCGAGAACACCAGGATGGTGCGCGGCCTGGACTACTACACGCGCACCACGTTCGAGTTCGTGCACGACGGGCTGGGCTCGCAGTCCGGCATCGGCGGCGGCGGTCGCTACGACGGCCTGATGGCCGAACTGGGCGGCCAGCCGCTGTCCGGGATCGGGTTCGGGCTGGGTGTCGACCGCACGGTGCTGGCCGCCGAGGCAGAGGGGCTGACCGTCGGCGACCGGACCCGGTGTGACGTGTTCTGCGTGCCGCTGGGCGACGCTGCCAAGGACCGGCTGGTGGGCGTGGCCGGCGCGCTGCGGGCGACCGGCGTGCGGGTCGACCTGGCGTACGGCGGCAAGGGCCTGAAGGGCGCGATGAAGGCGGCTGACCGGTCCGGCGCCAGGTACGCGGTGGTGATCGGCGAGCGCGATCTGGCGGAGAGCGTGGCGCAGTTGAAGGAACTGTCCTCCGGTGACCAGCGGCCGGTGCCGCTGGTGGACCTGGTCGATGCGGTGCACGAGGCGCTCGCCCTGCCCGGCTCGGCGTGACCCGTGGCCGAACCTGACGGTGCCGATCAGCGGACGGCGCTGGACCTGTTGCCCGGCGCCGTGCTGCGCCGCCGCGCTCTGATGGTGTCGGCGGGCGCGGTGCTGTTCGGTGTCATCTTCGGTGTGGCGTTCGGCCTGGCCGGTGGCTGGTTGGTCGGGCTGATCGCCGCCGTGGTCGTCGGCGTGCCGCTGGTCGTGCTGGCCGCGGCCGAGGCGCGCCGGCACTGCTGGCTGCAGGGCGGCGTGGTGTTCGTGCGCGCGCTCGGCACCCGGTCGGTCGATCTGCGGCACGCCACCGGCATGGAGCTGCTGATCACCCACGTGCGTGGTGCCACGGTGGTCGGCGTGCTGGTCACCGGGCCGCCGAAGGGCAAGACGATCAACGTCGCCGTGGCCACGTACGCCGGTGGTGGCGGCCGGGAGTTGGACATCCTCGCGCTGCGCAGGCTGGCCGACGCCCTGGCCGCCGGTTCGGACACCAACGGACTGGTGTTCGCCGAGTTGCTGGTGGCCCAGTTGCGGGCCGAGGCGAGAGGCGAGGCAGGCGAGGCGCGGCCGCTCTACCGGGTCGCCGCGATGGCACCCGGCGGCCGGCTCACGCAGCGGATCCCGTCCGACGCCGTTGGCAAGTTCGTCGCCTCGCTGGACTGACCTACTCGGCCGTCGACCTGCCCAGGTAGGTGACCGGGCCGCTGTCCGGGATGTCGATCTCGTGGAAGCCCAGTCGGTCGTAGAACGCCCTGGCCTGCGTGTTCGTGGTGAGCATCGCGAGGTGCACCTTCTGGACGCCTGCCGCGTTCAGGGCGGCCAGCAGAGTGCTCACCAGCCGCCTGCCGTGGCCTGAGCGCTGGTAGCCGGGCAGCAGGTCGATGTGCAGGTGGGCCGGGTAGTCGGCCAGTTCAGGACGCACGATCCACTCGGGGTGGTGCAGGAATTGGGCCATCTCCTCGTCCCGATTGGTCGGCGGCCCGACCGGCTCCGGGTGCTTCGCCGCGACCAGCGGCAGCCACTTCTCCCGCATCGCCCTGGCGAACCTCGCGGTGTCCGGGGCGCCGAGCACGTAGCCGGTGGCCCGGCCGCCGTCATCCAGCACGAACGCGAAGTCCGGCTCCAGGTAGGCGTAGGGGCCGGCGAAGATGTCGCCGATCAGTTCCGGGTCCCGGTAGAGCGCCGTCGCGTCCTGGCCTGCGTCGGCGGTGCGCAGGCAGACGTCGTAGACGGCGTCCCGGTCGGTCGGCTGGAAGGGACGAATCATCGCATTGGCCATGATCGGATGGTATCGACCGGGCGATCTCATTTGACGGGTGTTCGAACATGTGTTCGAATCGATAGGTGAGATGGGACGGGCAGCGAGTCGACGAGCAGGCACAGCACGCACTACCTGGGATCAGTGGGTTGGTGCGCAGTGTGCGCACGCCTGAGTTCAACGGCCTCGTGTTCCACGAGGTGATGGCCCGGTCGGTGCTGAACAAGGTGCCCGGCGCGTCGTCCATGCCGTTCGGCTGGACGGTGAACCCGTACCGCGGCTGCTCGCACGGCTGCACGTACTGCCTGGCCGGGGAGACCCCCGTGCTGATGGCCGACGGTCGCACCAAGCCGATCTCGGATCTCGTCGTCGGCGACCGGATCTACGGCACCCGGCTGACCGGCCGGTACCGCCGCTACGAGGCGACCGTGGTGCTGGCGCACTGGTCGACCGAGAAGCCCGCGTATCGGATCAAGCTGGTCGACGGCACCGAACTCGTGACCAGCGGCGACCACCGGTTCCTCACCGAGCGGGGCTGGAAGCACGTCACAGGTACCACTACCGGTGCTGATCGCCGGCCTCACCTGACCACCGGCAACAAGCTGATGGGCACCGGTTCGTTCGGCGAGCAGCCG
Source organism: Pseudonocardiaceae bacterium (assembly GCA_036502345.1). Classification (GTDB taxonomy): domain Bacteria; phylum Actinomycetota; class Actinomycetes; order Mycobacteriales; family Pseudonocardiaceae; genus DATEPR01. Next base: position 19,047 of record DASXYT010000082.1, read on the forward strand.
GTGCTGGACGCCGACTACCGGCGTGGCTACCTGTGTGGGTTGCTGCGCGGCGGTGGTGGTGCTGGGTATCGGGACCGGGTGGCCAGGTTCCGGCTGACGGCAGCGCCTGCTGAGGTGGCCGAGCGGGCTTCGAGGTTCCTCGCCGAGTTCGGTGTCGATGCGGAACACGCCGACGCCGTGCCCGAGTTGCTGGCGTGGCCGAGTGAGCCGAACGACCTCTGGCACAAGGGTTTCCTGGCCGGTGTGTTCGACGCCAGGGGTGGCCGGTCGAGTCGGGTGCTGCGGATCCGCAACGCCGATCCCGAGGTGGTGCGGGCGGTGCTCGTCGGTTTCACCCGGTTCGGCTTCGCACACACCGTCGAGGAGTCGGCGAAAGGCCTTGGCCCGCAGGTGGTCCGGTTGAACGGCGGCCTGACCGAGCACCTGCGGTTCTTCCACACTGTCGACCCGGCCGACACGAGCAAGCGCACCATCGACGGGCTGGCCATCAAGTCCGGAGCGGCGCTGGGCGTGGTGTCGATCGAGGCCCTGAACACGACGATGCCGATGTACGACATCACCACCGGCACAGGTGACTTCGTCGCCAACGGTGTGGTCAGCCACAACTGTTTCGCCCGCAATACGCACACCTATCTGGATCTGGACTCGGGGCACGACTTCGACACCCAGGTCGTGGTGAAGGTCAACGCGGTCGAGGTGCTGACGGCGCAGTTACGGGCCAAGAAGTGGCAGCGCGAACACGTCGCGATGGGGACGAACACGGATCCGTACCAGCGGGCCGAGGGCCGCTACGCGCTGATGCCCGGCATCATCGGCGCGCTGGCCCGGTCCGGTACGCCGATGTCCATCCTGACCAAGGGCACGGTGCTGTCCAGGGACATCCCGTTGCTGGCAGCGGCAGCGAAGGACGTGCCGGTCGGGTTGGGTGTGTCGATCGCGCTGATCGACAGGGAGATCCAGCGGGATCTGGAACCGGGCACGCCCAGTCCGCAGGCGAGGTTGGAGTTGGTGCGCAGGGTGCGGGAGGCCGGCCTCCCGTGCGGGGTCTTCGTGGCGCCGGTGCTCCCGATGCTGACCGACTCGGTCGACCGGCTGGACCGCCTGTTCGCCGCGATCGCCGAAGCAGGCGCGACGGGGGTCACGGTGTTGCCGCTGCACCTGAGGCCGGGTGCGAGGGAGTGGTTCGCGGCCTGGCTGCGCAGGGAGCACCCGGAGCTGGCGGAGTCGTACCGGAAGATCTACGGGCGCGGGAGCTACGCCGACCGCAGTTATCGAAGGCTGCTGGCCCAACGGGTCGGCCCACTGTTACGCAGGCACGGCCTGGCCTCCGGGACGAACCGTTCGACTGATGAGGAGGCTGACACGGGCGCCGCTGAGCCGATCGGCGGCGGAGCGGGGGAGTCGGACCCGGACCGCGCGGTATGGCCGGCGGGCAGCCTGCCAGCGGGCGCGCCGAAGTCGGCCCCGGTGGATCAGGCGCAGCTCACCCTGCTGTGAGGTCAGCGTCGTGCAGTTGGTCACCTGGGTCATGGTTGGGCTTGGCGCCTCCGCTCCCTCGCCCTTGATCGTTCGACGCCGAGCTGCCGGAGTAAAGAGCGCTTCGCGTCGCCTTCGGCGATGGCCCGCCTGGGCGGCCCACTCTTGACACCGTCATCCCGACGTCAAGTGCGGCTGAGGACGAGGAAGCGGAGGGGACTGGCCGGAGTTTGCTTCCCGCGTCAGCCGCCGTCCTTGCACCTGGGCAACGCGACGGATGGTGGCAGTCGCTCAGGGCGTCCCCGCTCCCTCGCACGAAGCCGGCACTTGACGCTGGAGCGTCGGGGTCAAGGGTGAACGCCGTCAAGGCGTTCATCGCCGAAGGCGACGCGCAGCGCCCTTGAGGCCGGCGATCCGGCGTTGAACACTGAACGCGAGGGAGCGGGCCAGCCAAGCCCAAACCAGGAACGGAACTGGCCAGCAACAGCCGAGCCAGGCTTGACCGCTGGGCCGCGCCGCACCGGGCTGGCGCTGGCCGCGCGAGTCTGGCTGGGCGGTGACCGTCTCGGTTGGTGTCGACCGGCCGTGTCGGGCCAACCCGGTCGCGTCGGGTGCTCAGCCGGCTGCGGTGAGCACCTCGGTCAACTGCGCCACCATGGTGAACCAGGCTTCGCCGTCCGGGGAGTCGTTCCACAGCTCGTTGAGCTCGGAGTCGTCGGCCAACACCCTCGTCAGCGCCTGCACCGCTACTGGCCGCAGTTCGTCGGGCAACTCGGGGATGGCCTGTTTCGGGCCGTAGGCCGAGTCGACAGGGTCACCGTCCGGGTGTTGCGCGGCCACCAGCGCCGCCGCGGCCACCGCTGCTCCGCCGGCGTCGCGTTCCAGGTAGTCGGTCTCCTCGGCCGCTTCGGCCAGCGCCTCCTGGATGGCGCCGGGCCTGTCCTCCGGCTCGAGGTCGTCCAGTGACGCGGCGAAGTCAGCCGCGTCGTCATTGTCGAAGGGTCCGGTGCCCCATGCGCCCATCTGTGCTTCCTGCTGCGTTCGTGTTGCTGTGCCACGCGAATCATGACAGGCGGTACCCAAACCTCGTCAAGGTTCCTACTGTTACGTTCGCCTCCGAAGAAAAAATCAGGCTTGACTGTTTGTTAGTTCCCGGCCAGACTCGGGGCCATGGTGGTGCAAGCCCGGCAACGCCAGGCCGATCGCAGCGCGCAGACCCGGCGCAAGCTCATGGAAGCCACCGTCGAGTGCCTGGTGGAGCGCGGCTGGACCGGCACGACGACGGTGCTCGTCGCCGAGCGCGCTGGCGTGTCCCGCGGCGCGCAACTGCACCACTTCCGCACCCGGGGTGAACTGGTCGCGGCCGCTGTCGAGTACGTCGGCGCGGAGAGCGTGACCGAGATGCTGGACCGGGCCGCCGCACTGCCAGCGATCGGCGACCGGACGGCCGCTGTTGTCGAGTTCATCATCGACTTCTACGTCAGCCCATTGTTCACCGCCGCCCTGGAACTGTGGGTCGCCGCCCGCACCGACCCCGAGCTCAAGGCACTCGTGGTCAACCTGGAAACCCGGCTGGGCAGGGAATGCCACCGGATCGCGGTCGGGCTATTGGCTGCCGACGAGACCCGACCCGGCGTGCGGGAAGCCGTGCAGGCCACGCTCGATCTGGCCCGCGGCCTCGCCCTGGCCAACCTGCTCACCGACGACAGCAAGCGGCGGGCACGCATCGTCCGCCAGTGGGCACACATGTTGGACGAAGCACTACGGACCGACGGGGACTTGACGTGACCGACATCGCTGCACTCCTGGCCGACCTGGTTGCCGAGGGCGACGAACTGGACGCCAGAGTGTCCACACTGGACGAAGCTGGCTGGCGGACACCGACCCCGGCCGACGGCTGGACCATCGCCCACCAGATCGCCCATCTCACCTGGACCGACCGCGCCACCATCCTCGCCGCCACCGACGTCGAGGCGTTCTCCGCCGAACTGCGCGCCGCCATGACGACCGGCGAGAACCCGGTCGACGCCGCCGCGGCGCAGGGCGCCGCCCAACCGCCCGACGACCTGCTGGCTACCTGGCGGCGAGGCAGAAACGACGTGGTGGCCGCACTGGGTGCCGTGCCACCGGGCCAGAAGCTGCCCTGGTTCGGGCCGCCGATGGCGCCCGCTTCGATGGCCACGGCCCGCCTGATGGAGACGTTCGGCCACGGACAGGACGTGCTCGACGCGCTCGGCATCCGCCGCGTGCCGACGGCCCGCCTGCGACATGTCGCCCACATCGGCGTCCGCACTGTGGGTTTCGCGTTCGCGGTGCACGACAAACCGGCGCCCGCCGAGCCGTTCCGATTCGAGCTCACCGGACCGGACGGCGACCTATGGACCTGGGGACCGGACGACGCCGTCAACCGGATCGTTGCCCCGGCCCTGGACTTCTGCCTGCTGGTCACCCAGCGCCGCCACCGCGATGACCTGCGGCTCACCGTGACCGGCGATCAGGCGAGTGAGTGGGTGCCGATCGCGCAGGCGTTCGCGGGCCCACCCGGGGCGGGCCGCCGACCGGGGCTCGCGGCATGAGCGGCGACGTGCTGCGCATCGGCAACATGTCCGGTTTCTACGGCGACCGGTTCGCCGCCATGCGGGAGATGCTCACCGGCGGCGAACTCGACGTGCTGACCGGCGACTACCTGGCCGAACTGACCATGCTCATCCTCGGCCGTCAGCGGATGAAGGACCCGACCGGCGGCTACGCCAGGACCTTCCTGCACCAACTGGAGGACTGCCTCGGGCTGGCCATGGAGCGCGGCGTGCGGATCGTGACCAACGCAGGCGGCCTGAACCCGGCGGGCCTGGCCGAAGCGGTGGAGAGCCTGGCCGACAAGCTCGGCATCACCGTCCGGGTGGCTCACGTGACCGGCGACGACCTGCTGCCGCGCGCCGACGAACTCGGGATGAGCGGCGCCCTCACCGCGAACGCCTACCTCGGCGGCTGGGGCATCGCGGAGTGCCTGACCGCCGGTGCCGACGTCGTGGTAACCGGCCGGGTCACCGACGCATCGCTGGTCGCCGGGCCTGCCGCAGCGCATTTCGGCTGGTCGCGCACTGACTACGACGCACTGGCCGGGGCCACCGCCGCCGGGCACGTGATCGAGTGCGGCGCGCAGGCCACCGGCGGCAACTACAGCTTCTTCACCGAGCTACCGGACATGGGCAGGCTCGGTTTCCCCATCGCCGAGATCCACGCCGACGGTTCCGCCGTGATCACCAAACACCCCGACACGGGCGGCGCGGTGACAGTGGAAACCGTGACAGCGCAACTGCTCTACGAGATCGGTGGCCCCCGCTACCTCGGCCCGGACGTGACCAGCCGCTTCGACACGATCACGCTCACCCAGGACGGCGAGGACCGGGTACGGATCTCCGGCGTGCGCGGCGAGGAGCCACCAGACACGGCCAAGGTCTGCATGAACACGTTGGCCGGGTTCCGCAACAGCGCGACCTTCGTCCTGTGCGGGCTGGACATCGACGCCAAGGCCGAACTGGCCCGCCGCCAACTGGCCGCCGAGGTCGGCGACGACGGCGTCACCTGGACTCTGGCCCGCACCGACCACACCGACGCGGACACCGAAGAAACCGCCAGTGCCCTCCTGCACGCCATGATCATGACCACGGACACCAAGCGCGCCAAGGGTTTCTCCCGCGCCTGCGTCGAACTTGCCCTGGCGTCCTACCCGGGGTTCACGCTCACCGCCCCGCCTGCCGACGGCACACCGGTCGGCGTCTACCGCCCGCACTTCGTGCCGGTCACGGCGGTGCCGCACATCGCGGTCCTGCCCGGCGGCGAACGGGTGGACATCGCACCACACGCCGGCGACAACAGCCCGCAACCACTGCCCGAACCACAAGCACCCGAACCGCTGTCGGCGGCGAAGACCCGAAGCGTGCCGCTGGGCACGATCCTCGGCGCCAGGTCCGGCGACAAGGGCGGCGACGCGAACCTCGGCGTGTGGGCCAGGACCGACGACGGCTACCGCTGGCTGGCCAACGAACTGACCACGGACCGGCTGCGCGAACTGCTGCCCGAGGCCAAGGACCTGGAGACCGAACGGCATCCGCTGCCCAACCTCCGCGCGGTGAACTTCGTGCTGCACGGTCTGCTCGGCGAGGGCGTCGCCGCCTCCACCCGGTTCGACCCGCAGGCCAAGGCGCTGGGGGAGTGGCTGCGCTCCCGGGTGGTCGACGTGCCGGAGGTGCTGCTGTGAGCAGTCCGTTCGAGACACCCGAGCGGCGCGATCTGCGGGCCACCGTGCGCCGGTTCGTGGAGCGGGACGTCGTGCCGCACCTGGCCGACTGGGAGGACGAGGGCGAACTGCCCCGCGACCTGCACCGCAAGGCGGCCGCCTTCGGCCTGCTCGGCATCGGGTTCGCCGAGTCGGTCGGCGGTGCCGGCGGTGACCTGCTGGACAGCATCGTGGCCACCGAGGAACTGATCCAGGCAGGCGGGTCGTCCGGCCTGGTTGCCGGCCTGCTGACCCACGGCATCGCCCTGCCGCACATCGTGGACGTCGGCAAGCCGGACCTGATCGACAGGTTCGTGCGGCCCACGCTGGCCGGTGAGCTGATCGGCTCGCTCGGCGTGACCGAGCCGGACGGCGGCTCCGACGTTGCCGCGCTGACCACCACCGCCGTGCGGGACGGTGACCACTATGTCGTCAACGGCGCCAAGGCGTTCATCACCTCCGGCTGGCGGGCCGACTTCGTCACCACGGCGGTACGCACCGGAGGCCCGGGCCACGGCGGCATCAGCCTACTCGTCGTGGAACGGGACACGCCGGGGTTCGCCAGGAGCCGCAAGCTGGCCAAGATGGGCTGGCACTGCTCGGACACCGCCGAACTGTCCTTCGCGGACGCGCGGGTGCCGGTGGCGAACCTGGTCGGCGACGAGAACGCGGGCTTCGCGCTGCTGATGCGCCAGTTCCAGGTGGAGCGGATCTCGCTGGCCGTGCAGGCCTACGCCACAGCGCAGCGCTGCCTCGACCTCACCTTGGAGTGGGTACGACAGCGGGTCACGTTCGGCCGTCCGCTGATCTCCCGGCAGTTGGTGCGGCACCGATTGGTGGACATGGCCGGCCGGATCGAACTGACCCGCACCTACGTCCGGTCGATCGCCGAGCGGATCGCGGCAGGCGACGAGGTGGTCGCCCAGGTGTGCGTGGCCAAGAACGCCGCTGTCGAGGCGTGTTCGTTCGTGGTCGACGCCGCAGTTCAGCTGCACGGCGGCATGGGCTGTCTCCGTGAGTCCGAAGTGGAGCGACACTACCGGGACTCCAGGATTCTCGGCATCGGCGGTGGCAGCACGGAGGTGCTCGCGGAGTTGGCAGCACGACGGTGGGGATTCACACAATGACGACATTGCACAGCACGCTCGATCCCGCGACCGACATCTACCGGGACAACAGGGAGGCCATGCTCACCAGGCTGGCCGAACTGGACGCCGAGCACGCCAAGGCACTGGGTGGCGGCGGTCCGAAGTACGTCGACCGGCACCACACGCGAGGGAAACTCCTGGCCAGGGAACGGATCGAGTTGCTGCTCGACCCGGACAGCGCGTTCCTCGAACTGTCCCCGCTGGCCGCGTGGGGCACCGAGTTCCCGGTCGGCGCGAGTGTCGTGGTCGGTGTCGGCGTGATCGAGGGCGTCGAGTGCCTCGTGGTGGCCAACGACCCGACCGTGCGTGGCGGCGCGAGCAACCCGTGGACACTGCGCAAGAGCTTCCGGGCCAGCGAGATCGCAGCGGCCAACCAGTTGCCGCTGGTGCAACTCGTGGAGTCCGGTGGCGCCGACCTGAACTCGCAGGGCGAGATCTTCATCCCCGGCGGCCGGATGTTTCGGGACCTGACCAGGTCGTCCGCCCGCAAGGTGCCGACCATCGCGCTGGTGTTCGGCAACTCGACGGCCGGCGGCGCCTACCTGCCCGGCATGTCGGACTACTCGGTGCTGGTGCGGGACCGGGCCAAGGTGTTCCTGGCCGGCCCGCCGCTGGTGAAGATGGCCACCGGTGAGGAGTCCGACGACGAGTCGCTCGGCGGTGCTCACATGCACGCCACCGTGTCCGGCCTGGCCGACTACCTGGCCGAGGACGAGTTGGACGCGCTGCGCATCGGCAGGCGGATCGTGGCGAACCTGAACTGGCGCAAGCAGGGCCCGGCGCCCGCGGTCACGTTCGCTGAGCCGAAGCACGACCCGGACCAGTTGCTCGGCCTGGTGCCGACCGACCCGAAGGTGCCCTTCGATCCCCGCGAGGTGATCGGCCGGATCGTGGACGGCTCGGTGTTCGACGAGTTCAAGCCGCTCTACGGGAACAGCCTGGTCACCGGGTGGGCATCGATCCACGGCTACCGGATCGGCATCCTGGCCAACGAGCGCGGCGTGCTGTTCAGCGAGGAAGCGCAGAAGGCCGCCCAGTTCATCCAGTTGGCCAATCAGCGCGACGTGCCGCTGCTGTTCCTGCAGAACACCACCGGGTACATGGTCGGCAAGGACTACGAGCGGGCCGGCATCATCAAGCACGGCGCGATGATGATCAACGCGGTGTCCAACAGCACGGTGCCGCACTTCACGGTGGTGATGGGCGCGTCCTACGGCGCGGGCAACTACGGCATGTGCGGTCGGGCCTACGATCCCCGGTTCCTGTTCAGCTGGCCCAACGCGCGATCGGCTGTCATGGGCCCCGCCCAGTTGGCAGGCGTGCTGTCCATCGTGGCCAGGCAGGCAGCGACGGCACGTGGCCAGGACTACGACGAGGCGTTCGACGCGCAGATGCGCAAGACGGTCGAGGAGCAGGTCGAGTCGCAGTCGGCGGCCACGTACCTGTCCGGCCGGCTCTACGACGACGGCGTGATCGATCCCAGGGACACCAGGACCGTGCTGGGCATCTGCCTGTCCGTCGCACACACAGCACCCGTCCACGGCGCCGATGGCTTCGGCGTGTTCCGGATGTGAGGACCATGATTCGCAGGTTGCTGGTGGCCAACCGGGGCGAGATCGCCCGCCGGGTGTTCCGCACGTGCCGAACGCTCGGCATCTCGACGGTGGCGGTGTGCTCCGACCCGGATGCCGGCGCGCCGTTCGTGGCCGAGGCCGACACGTCGGTCCGGCTGCCCGGCGCGACGCCGGGGGAGACGTACCTACGGGCTGATCTCCTGGTGGCCGCAGCGGTGCTGGCGGGTGCCGACGCCGTGCACCCCGGTTACGGCTTCCTGTCCGAGAACGCCGACTTCGCCAGGGCGGTGCTCGCCGCCGGCCTGACCTGGGTGGGTCCGGGCCCGGACGCCATCGACGCGATGGGCTCGAAGATCGCCGCCAAGAAGCGGATGCACGCGGCGGGTGTGCCGGTGCTGCCCGAGTTGGACCCGTCAACCGTGCGGGCGCAAGACCTGCCGCTGCTGGTCAAGGCGTCTGCCGGTGGTGGCGGCCGGGGCATGCGGGTGGTGCGCTCGCTGGCCGAACTGGACGACGCCGTGTCCCTGGCTCGGCAGGAGGCCGAGTCGGCGTTCGGTGACGGCACCGTGTTCTGCGAGCCGCTGCTGGAGGGCGCGCGGCACGTCGAGGTGCAGATCCTGGCCGACCGGCACGGCACGGTGTGGGCGTTGGGCGAGCGGGAGTGCTCGATTCAGCGCAGGCACCAGAAGATCGTCGAGGAGACGCCGAGCCCGGGGGTGGACTCCGCTACCCGGCAACGGCTGGCCGAGGCCGCCGTCGCTGCCGCCCGCGCCATCGACTACGTCGGCGCCGGCACGGTCGAGTTCATGTTGGCCGCTGACGGCCGGTTCCACTTCCTTGAGGTGAACACCCGGCTGCAGGTCGAGCACCCCGTCACCGAGTGCGTGTTCGGGCTGGACCTGGTGGCGTTGCAGTTGGACGTGGCCGAAGGGGCTCGACTGCCCCAGGAACCACCGGAACCGCGCGGCCACGCGATCGAGGTGCGCCTCTACGCCGAGGACCCGGCCGCCGACTGGCGCCCGCAGAGCGGCACGGTGCTGCGGTTCGCGGTGCCGGGTGTGGACGCCGAGTTCGCGCTGCCCGCCGCCTACGGACTTCGGTTGGACAGCGGGATCGCCGACGGGGTCGACGTGAGCACGTTCTACGACCCGATGCTGGCGAAGGTGATCGCGTTCGGCCCGACGCGTGCGGCCGCTGCCCGGCGGTTGGCATCGGCACTGGCCGGTGCCCAGGTACACGGGCTGACGACCAACCGTGACCTGCTGGTGAACGTGTTGCGGCACCAGGACTTCCTGGCCGGCGACACGGACACCGGCTTCCTGGACCGGATCGGCCTCGACACGCTCGCGGCGCGACCTGCCGAAGTGGTGCCGGTGTCGGCCTTGGCCGGCGCGCTGGCGGTCGCCGCAGGCAGGCGGGCCGAGGCGAGAGTGCAGCGGGCCGTGCCCGGCGGCTGGCGCAACCTGCCGTCCCAGCCGCAGCGGGCGCACTACCTGGTCGGTGACGAGGCCGTCGATGTCGACTACCTGCTGACCAGGAACGGTGGCCTGGTCAGCGCGACCGTGCCGGACGTGACGCTGGTGGCGCAGGCGCCCGACGCCGTCGTGCTGGAGATCGGTGGGCTGCGGCACCGGTTCGCGGTCGCGGCGTACCCGGGGCGGGTCGAGGTCGACTCTGCGCTCGGCTCGGTGGCGTTGGTGGAGGTGCCCAGGTTCGCCGATCCCGCCGACCGGGTGGTCGAGGGTGCCACCGTCGCGCCGATGCCGGGCACCGTGGCGCGACTGGCGGTGTCGGTCGGTGATCAGGTCGCCGCAGGCGCGGAGTTGTTGGTGCTGGAGGCGATGAAGATGCAGCACAGGGTGGTGGCCGCGGTCGGCGGTGTGGTCGCCGAACTGCGGGTGGCACAGGGACAGCAGGTGGACGCGGGCGCCGTGCTCGCCGTGATCGAGGAGGATCAGTGACCACAGCGTTCTCGGAATCCGACGAGCGGCAGGCGTTGCGGGCCGCGGTGCGCGACATGGCTGCCCGGTTCGGGCGGGACTACTTCACGGCCAAGGCCCGGGCCCACGAGAAGACGTCGGAACTGTGGGCCGAGGCAGGCAAGCTCGGCTACCTCGGCGTCGCCATCGCCGAGGAGTACGGCGGTGGTGGTGGCGGCATCGGCGACCTGGCCGCGGTGTGCGAGGAGTTGGCCGCCGCCGGTTCGCCGCTGCTGATGATGGTGGTGTCGCCCGCGATCTGCGCCACGGTGATCGGCAGGTTCGGCACCGAGGAGCAGAAACGCACGTGGCTGCCCGGTTTCGCGGACGGCACAACGAAGATGGCGTTCTCCATCACCGAGCCCGACGCCGGGTCGAACTCGCACAAGCTGAACACGTCGATCCGGCGGGACGGCGACGGCTGGGTGCTGTCCGGCGGCAAGTACTACATCTCCGGCGTCGACGAGTCGGACGCGGTGCTGGTCGTGGCGCGGCACGTGGACGCGGCGGGCCAGCGGCTGCTGCCGTCGCTGATGATCGTGCCGACCAACGCTCCCGGCTTCACGTTCCAGCCGATCGAGATGGACATCGTGTCCCCGGAACGGCAGTTCACGCTGTTCTTCGACAACGTCCGGCTGCCGGCGGACGCGCTGGTCGGCTCGACGGACGCCGGCCTCGCGCAGTTGTTCGCCGGGCTGAACCCGGAACGCATCATGGCGGCGTCGATGTCCACCGGCATGGCCAGGTACGCGCTGAACAAGGCCACCGAGTACCTGCGTACCCGCGAGGTGTGGGGCACGCCGATCGGCAGCCACCAGGGCCTGGCGCACCCGCTGGCGCAGTGCGCGATCCAACTGGAGATGGCCAGGCTGATGACCCAGAAGGCCGCGGCGCTCTACGACGCCGGGCTGGACCGGGAAGCGGGCGAGTCGGCCAACATGGCCAAACTGGCGGCTGCCGACGTGGCCGTGGCAACCGTCGACCAGGCCATCCAGTCGCACGGCGGCAACGGCCTCGCCTCCGAGTACGGCCTCGGCGCCCTGCTCGGCGCGGCCCGTGCCGGCCGGATCGCCCCGGTCAGCCGCGAGATGATCCTCAACTACGTCGCCCAGCACACCCTCAAACTGCCCAAGTCCTACTAGAACGCGCTGATGGTGACCGCCGCACGTTCGCGGCGGGACAGGGCTCGCAGCACCTGCACCTCGCCGTGGTGGGCAGCGGCGATCCGGACCAGCGTGGTGATCACCAGGTCGGCCGCTTCGGCGGGCAGTTCCGGCGTTTCCACGTCGATGCTGACCGCGAGGTCGTCCATGTGCACGGCCAACTCGATCATCCTGCTCAGCAGCCACTGGTCCAGCCGCAGCATGGCCCGGTTGCCGAACACCGGCCGGTCGGGCGGCAGTGTCGGCAGCCGGTTCGCCAGCGATGCGATGGTCGACTCGACCCGCTCGATCAGATCGGCCGGTCCGTCACCCGCTGCCGCCTCGCCGAGGCCGCGAATCCGCTGGTGCCTCGGCTCGTCCGGCGACGCACCCGGCGCGAACCTGGCGAAGTACTGGACAGCGTCCAGAGGTTCGTCGTCGGTCACCTCGGCGTCCAGCGACGTGGCCACCCACAGCACCGCCATGCCGAGGTGCCCTGCCAGGCCGCTGATCCGGTACTCGGGCAGCGCGCTGGATTCCGTCCAGTGGTGGGCCACTCCCGGCGAGCGCAACAGTGCCGCCGCGGTCCTGGCGGTGGCGAGATAGCTGTCCACGATCATGTGGTGAGGCTAGAGCCGGAAACCTGCTGGCCGAATGGGTGGGGTCATTGGCTAGCCTGAGCGCACACCACAAACAGATGAGGAGAGCATTCCCGTGATGCGGACGCACGAGGCAGGGACCCTTCGGGCCTCCCATGCCGGTCAGACCGTCACCCTCGCAGGGTGGGTGGCCCGGCGGCGTGATCACGGGGGAGTCATCTTCATCGATCTCCGGGACGCCTCCGGCACCGCCCAGGTGGTGTTCCGCGAGGGCGAGATGGCCGAGCGGGCGCACCGGCTGCGTGCCGAGTTCTGTGTCCGGGTGGTCGGCGAGGTGATCATCCGGCCGGAGGGCAACGACAACCCGGACATCCCGACCGGTGCCGTCGAGGTGACCGTCACCGAACTGGACGTGCTCAGTGAGGCGGCGCCGCTGCCGTTCCCGCTGGAGGAGCACATCGAGGTCGGTGAGGAGGTCCGCCTCAAGTACCGCTACCTGGACCTGCGCCGCAGCGGCCCGGCGGCCTCGATCCGGATGCGCAGCGAGGCCAACCGGATCGCTCGGGACGTGCTCAACGACGAGCGCTTCGTGGAGATCGAGACGCCCACCATGACGAGGTCCACGCCGGAAGGCGCGCGTGACTTCCTGGTGCCGGCCCGGCTCCGCCCCGGCAGTTGGTACGCGCTGCCGCAGTCGCCCCAGCTGTTCAAGCAGTTGCTGATGGTGGCCGGCATGGAGCGGTACTACCAGCTGGCCCGCTGCTACCGGGACGAGGACTTCCGCGCCGACCGGCAGCCCGAGTTCACCCAGCTGGACATCGAGATGAGCTTCGTCGAGCAGGACGACGTGATCCGGCTGGCCGAGCGGATCGTCGCCGCCCTGTGGCGCGAACTGGCCGGCCACGAGATCCGCCAGCCGATCCAGCGGATGACCTACGCCGACGCGATGGCGCGCTACGGCACCGACAAGCCCGACCTGCGCTTCAAGCTGGAACTGACCGAGCTGACCGACTATTTCGCCGAGACCCCGTTCCGCGTCTTCCAGGCGCCCTACGTGGGTTCCGTCGTGATGACCGGTGGCGCCGACCAGCCCCGCCGCACGCTGGACGCCTGGCAGGACTGGGCGAAGCAGCGCGGCGCCAGGGGCCTGGCCTACGTGCTGGTCAACGAGGACGGCACACTGGGCGGCCCGGTGGCCAAGAACCTGTCCGACGCGGAGCGCGAGGGCCTGGCGAAGGCGACCGGCGCCGAGCCGGGTGACTGCGTGTTCTTCGCGGCCGGCGACCCGGACGGCGCCCGCGCACTGCTCGGTGCCGCGCGGCTGGAGATCGGCCGCAGGCTCGGGCTGATCGACGAGAGTGCCTGGTCGTTCGTGTGGGTGGTGGACGCCCCGCTGTTCACGCCGGCGGCGTCGGCCGTGGCCAGCGGCGACGTGGCTGTCGGCTCGGGTCGCTGGACCGCGGTGCACCACGCGTTCACCTCGCCGACGCCGGAGTGGATCGACCGGTTCGAGGAGGACCCCGGCAACGCGCTGGCCTACGCCTACGACATCGTCTGCAACGGCAACGAGATCGGCGGTGGCTCGATTCGTATCCACCGCGCCGACGTGCAGCAGCGGGTGTTCGAGCTGATGGGGCTCACACCGGAGGACGCCAACGAGAAGTTCGGCTTCCTGCTGGACGCGTTCAAGTTCGGCGCGCCGCCGCACGGTGGCATCGCATTCGGCTGGGACCGGATCACCATGCTGCTGGCCCGCCAGCAGTCGATTCGCGAGGTCATCGCGTTCCCGAAGTCCGGCGGCGGCTACGACCCGCTGACCGGCGCACCGGCGCCGATCACGGGGCAGCAGCGCAAGGAGGCCGGGGTCGACGCGAAGCCCCCGGCGGCCGGAGCCTGACCTGTCGGCAGTCCGCATGGGCGCGCCGGTGCGCGCCCATGCGGAGTGTCATGTCCCGATAGCGACCCGTTACCAAGTCGTGCCTGCCGGTCATCGTGAACAGCACTACGGTCGCTTGGCGTGCAGGGCCATTTCTTAGGCGTCGCACGGGGTGAGACCACCCCCGACGTAGTCCAGGCGCGAGTAGGGTCGGAGGCGATGAGCGTGGAGACCACCACCGGCTCCTCGGATGCCGGTGGCGGCATCGAGTCGGCGGTGTCCGGGACGGTCGCAGCGGCTGAGCAGGTGCTCAGCCACCGATTTGGCGCATCCGTTCGGCTTGCCGATCCCGAGGATCTCGGCGGCAGCGGCAGCTCGACCGTGTTGCGCGTGCGCGTCGCCGTCACGCCGTTCTCACTGCCTCGCACCCTCGTGGTGAAGCGCTACGGCCCAGTCGCGCCGGGCGGCCAGGGTGACGCGTTCGTCCAGGAGGCCGTCAGCTACCAGCTGTTCACGGCGTTGTCGCCGGAAGAGCGCATGTGCCCCGAGATGTTCGCGCACGACGGAGCCGAGCGGCTGGTCGTGCTGGAGGACCTAGGCAGGGCGCCGACACTGGCCGACAAGCTGCTCGGCGACGACCCGAAGGCCGCCGAGCGTGCCCTGTTGTCCTGGTCGCGTTCGCTGGGCAGGCTGCACGCCAGCACGGCGGGCCGGGAAGCGGACTTCGACGCGCTGTCGCGGCGGCTGGGTACGGGGCGGGTGACCGATCCGCTGGCGTCAGCAGGCCACCAGGCGTTCGAGGAACTGCCCGAACTGCTGGCCGACGCGCTCGGTGTGGTCACCTCGGGCGCTGCGCACCGCCGGGCCATCGGCTCGTCCTGGCTGCTCGACTCGCACAGCCACCGGGCGTTCAGCCCGTCCGACGCGTGCCCGGACAACAACGTGATCACCAGCAAGGGCGTGCGGTTCCTGGACTTCGAGGGCGGCTGCTGGCGGGACGTGCTGCTGGACGCCGGATACCTGCGGGTGCCGTTCCCGTCCTGCTGGTGCTCGTTCACGCTGCCGGCCGGGATGACCGAGGCGATGGTCGCCGCGTGGCGGGCCGAGGTCAGGGACGTGTGGCCCGATCTCGATGACGACGACGTGCTGCTGCCCGGCCTGCTGGACGCGCAGCTGTTCTGGGTGTGGGTGTCCACCTGGTGGTTCCTGCCCCGGCCCGGCCAGGAGGACCGCCCGCTGGACGCCGAACTGCGGTCGCCGAGGCGCAGCGTCGCGCTGCGGTCCCGGTGGCTGCAACTGGCAAAGGACGCGGCACGGGCGGGCGAGACGGACGTGGTCGACCACGCGCACGCCGTGGTGGCGGCGATGGAGCAGCGGTTCGCCGTGTGCGAGGACCTTCCGGCGTATCCGGCGTTCCGGTAAGGCCGCTCACCAGGGACCTTCCTGACCAGTTGGCCCAGTGGCACGCACCGGCCCGTGATCGGGACGTGATCAGTGCTTCGAGGGTCGAACCTGTCTGGTAATTGTCCGTTTCATCATCGCGGGACGCCGCCCGATCGAGGCGTTCCGCGGCCTTGGTTTCCCACACATTGTGTGAACATGCTGATTACCAGCCGTGAGTGGGGTCCGGATAACGGTCGATTCAGTTGGTGTCGCCCGGGGGTGTGCCAGGTTCGGCTGTCACGGCGTTCTTGCTGGCAGCGTCGGTGTTCGGCGGCGGCCGGGAGAACTGAAGGGCTGGTCGCCGAACGGTCGGATGTCACTCCGACGTGGCGCCGGCGAGAACTTGAGCTGGGTTGGTCCACAACGCTGTGGATCATCTGCCAGGCAGGGAAACCGCTGATCGCGACCGGTCCGGCTGATCGACGGCCAGCGGCCCTGCGGAGTGCGTGATGTGTCCGGCCAGCCGAGACGCCGGGACCACTTGCCGAATACACACCACCGAGTGATACCCGACCGCGCATTTGGCGGTTGCGCGGTCCGGCCGATACCGCGCACAGCAACCTGAATTCGATCTTGCGCATACCGATACGTACGTTTCGTCGCGTTCACCCTGTTGCGGATCGTGAAAGCGCAGGTGAACGGGGCCCGGTTGGAATTGGGTCCGGGTGGCCGAGTGTGTTGTAGTGTCTGGATCTCGAAGGCCCCGATCCCGTATTCCGGCGGCCGAATATTCGATCGTAGATTCCACTTTCGAGTGAACCAGAGAAACGCTTTACCACGCTCGACGATATCGGCAGCGAGGTGAACAACGGATGCGCCCAGCGCCCATTCGCGCCCTGATGGAGCCGCGAACCGGCGGAGGTCATCTCCCGGTCCGTCCCATTTCCACCGGCAGTGAGGAGGTTGCGTGAGGTCCCCCGTAGGACGAACACAGCAGGGGGCGGCAGGAACCGGTCCGGCCCATTCGTTGGCCGCCCGCCTCGGCAGATGGCGCAACCTCAATCTCCCGGTGAAGCTCGCACTGGTCACTCTGGTGCCGATGCTCGTGATGATCACGCTCGGCGTCGTGCTGATCAACAGCCAACTGGCCAACGCGGACCAGTACTCCAGGGCCAACCGGATCACCCAGCTGTCCGCGTCCGTGCGGGCATCGATCTCCGCGCTGCAGGACGAGCGGCAGCAGGTCGCCACCCCGAACACCGCGCCGGCCAAGGGCATGGCGGGCCTGCTCCCGGCGCGGGCCATGACAGTGCCGCTGGCCCGCCGTGAGGTCGACCAGTCGCTCGCCGTCACCCGCCAGGGCGTGGCCGCCGACCAGCGCGCGGGCGATCTCGACCCTGTGGCCGACACCGCGTGGTCGTCGGCGCAGCGACTGCTCGGCGACCTGGGGTCGTTGCGTGCGGACAGCGCATCGCCGAAAGCCGATCGCTCCACCGAGGTGTCGACCTACACGCAACTCGTCGGCACGCTGTTCGCGTTCGACCGTGTGCTGACCACCGACCTGTCCGACGCCCGGCTGACCCGGCAGGCACTGTCCACCTACGACCTGTTCGCCGCCCGCGAGGAGATCCGCTACCAGCAGGCCGTCGTACTGGCGGGCATCGACATGCGCACCATGTCGGTCGCCGACGTGACGTCGCTGCACGGGTCGGAAGCCCGGCTGGACAGCAGGATCAGCGACTTCCGCGCGGTGGCCAGCACAGCGGTGGACCGCGACTTCGAGAAGTCCGTCGACGGGCCCACCCTCGGGCACCAGAGCGCGCTGCTCAGCCAGGCGATCGACCAGTCCGGCGGCATGTCGGGACAGGTCGTCCCCGGCGCGGTGATCGGCATCCCGGTCGCCACGTGGAACGCGGCCAACGACCCCATCACCCAGGGCCTGAACCAGGTCATCGGGCACCTCGCCACCTCGCTCGACTCGACGGCACGGACACTGCGGTCCGACGCCAGCACATCGGCCGCCACCGCCGTGGTCGTGCTGCTCATCGCACTCGCCGCCACCGCTGCGCTCGTGGTGCTGATCGCCCGCCAGTTGCTGTACTCGATCGGCCTGCTGCGTCGCACGGCCCGGGACGTCGCGTCCCGTCAACTGCCCGACGCCGTCGAGCGGATCAGAGCGGGCGAGACCGTCGACCCCACGGTCGAACCGGTCGGCGTGCACACCACCGACGAGGTCGGCCAGCTGGCCAGGGCGTTCGACGCCGTGCACGGCGAGGCACTGCGGCTGGCCGTCGAGCAGGCCAACCTGCGGGCCAACTACAGCGAGCTGTTCGTCAACCTGTCCCGGCGCAGCCAGAGCCTGGTACAGCGCCAGTTGCGGCTGATCGAGCAACTGGAGCGCGACGAGGAGGACCCCGACCAGCTCTCCGCACTGTTCAAGCTGGACCACCTGGCCACCAGGATGCGGCGCAACAACGAGAACCTGATGGTGCTCTCCGGCGGCGAACTGGCCAGGAGCACCAGCCAGCAGGTCTCGCTGGCCGACCTGCTGCGTGCCGGCGTCTCGGAGATCGAGCACTACCAACGGATCGTCGTGCAGCCGCCGCCGGAAGCACACATCGTCGGCTACGCGGCAGGCGACCTGGTGCGGCTGCTCGCCGAACTGCTGGACAACGCGACCGCGTTCTCCGCACCCGACACGCCGGTGACCGTGGCGTCGCACCGCACGAGGCGCAAGGCCATCGTGATCGACATCGTCGACCACGGCATCGGCATGAGCGACGAGGAACTGGTCAGGGCCAACGAGCAGCTGAGCCACCCGTCCGGTGTCGAGGGCCGGATCTCCCGCCGGATGGGCCTTTTCGTGATCAGCCGGCTCGCCGACCAGCACGACGTGCGGGTCCGGCTGCACGGCGGCCAGGACATCCCCGGCCTGCGGGTGACCATCACCGTGCCGGCCGAACTGGTGGTCACCGAGCCGGACCTGCTGCCGCCGAACACCCAGCGCGACACGGACAACCCGACGGACAACAGTGGCCCCAACGGTTTCGGCGGTCCGCTGCCGAAGCGGACCGCGGGTGCCACCAGCCGGCCGAACGGACCGTGGCACAGCGCGCTGAGCGGCACGCTGGAGGAGACGGCCGCCATCGCGACCCAGGCAGCCGCCGATCAGCCGGTCACCGATCCGGAGACGGCCGCGGCGATCACGGTCACCATTCCGCAGCTGCCGTCGGCGATCTCGTCCGGTGTCGGCCTGTTCGCGCCACTGTCCGATGAGGACGAACCATCGGCCGAACCGGTCGTGGACGGCGGGGAAGCCGTCAACGCCGGGCAGTCGCCGATCTTCGACACCATGCTGTCGGCGTGGTTCGAGGAGGCACCACCGGCAACGGATCCGCCGGCACCGGTGGAAGCCGCTCCCGGCTGGCAGTTCGCCGCCGACGAGGGCTGGCAGGCGGTCGACGCCGTCGTCGACGTGCAGCCCGCCGAGTTCACGGCGACCGGCTTGCCGAAACGGCAGCCGCAGGCCCTGTTGCTGCCGGGCAGTGTGCGGCACGAACCGAGTGCCGACACCGAGCAGCCCGTCGGGGTGCCCGCGGAACGCCTGCGGCACCGGCTGTCCGGTTTCCAGCAGGGCGTGCAGCGCGGCCGCCAGGCGACAACGATCGAACCGACGACTGAACCCGAGGTCGAGACCGTCGCCGAACCGGTCGGACTCCGCCCACCCGAGCAGCCGCCGGCACCGGTCGCGGTGACCGAGACGACGTCGGCGGAGGGCTGGACGTCCTCGGCGGACGAAGGCTGGCGGGCCGCCGACGAGGTGGCCGACGCCGACCCGGGCGAGTACACGCCGGCCGGGCTGCCGAGAAGGCGGCCGAAGGAGCACCTGTTGCCGGGCAGCGTGGCACCGCCATCGGGCCACCAGCCGGCACACCGCAGGGACGCCGGCGTGCTGCGCGACCGGCTGAGCAGCTTCCAACGGGGTGTCCGCGAGGGGCGCGGTGGTACCGAGCCCGTCAACGGACACGCCGTCGAGCACGGATTCCATTGGTAGAACTGGGAGAACGAATGACGTCGAGTCAGTCGCCGCAAGGCCGGTTCGGGTGGTTGGTCACCGACTTCACCGAACGGGTCCCGGGTGTCGCGCACGCGATCGTGGTGTCGGCGGACGGTCTGCTGCTGTCCGCGTCGGCACGGTTGCCAGTAGACAGGGCGGACCAGCTGGCCGCGGTCGCATCCGGCCTTTCCAGCCTGACCCATGGTGCCGCGCGGTGCTTCGAGGCAGGCGTGGTACGGGAAACCGTGGTGGAGATGGAACGCGGGGTCATGTTGCTGATGGCGATCAGCGACGGCTCCGGTCTGGCCGTCCTCGCCGCACCCAACTGCGACATCGGTCAGGTCGCGTACGAGATGGCGCTGCTCGTCGAACGAGTCGGGCAGATGCTCACCCCGGAGCTTCGAGCTGAACTGCAGGGCACCAGTCGGATGCTCATGAAGCAACCAGTGTGAGGTCGGGATGGCAAGTTATGGAGCGGACGACGAGCTGGCCGGCGGGGAAGCCGGCGCCGGACTCGGACCTGCGGCACCGCTGGACGACGTCGGGTTCGAGATCCTGAGCCCGCCGGCCGCCGAACACGGTGGCGCGGCAGCGGCACCTGACCCGGATGTCGGATATCCCTTCGATTTCGTCACCGAGTACATCGGCGACCGGGGCGGTGGCGGGACCGACGGGTTCGGCTTACTGCTCGGCTCCAGTGTGGTCAACGAGCCGGTGGTGACCGAGCCATCGGTGGAATCACCGGTCGACGCACTGCCGATCGACGATCTCGGCGACGAGGCGGCCATGGTCCGGCCCTACGCATGGACGCGGGGCAGGACGAAGGCGAACTACGACCTGAAACTGGAAACCCTGATCTCCACGACAGATCTCGGGCAGGACGAGACTCTGTTGCAGCAGCTGGAACATCGTGAGGTCAGCTCGCTGTGCCGCTATCCACTGTCCGTCGCGGAGGTGGCGGCGAAGCTGTCGATTCCGCTGGGCGTGGCCAGGGTGATCCTCAGTGACATGGCCGAACTGGGACTGATCAGCATTCATCGGACATTCGCCGACGACGACATCGCGGCGCATCTCGTGTTGATGGAAAGGGTGTTGAGTGGACTCCGTCGACTTTGAGAGGTCGAACAAGACCCCCCTCGCGCGGACGGCGACCTCGGCGAAGATCGTGGTGGCGGGCGGTTTCGGGGTCGGCAAGACCACGTTCGTCGGTTCGGTCTCGGAGATCATGCCGCTGACCACCGAGGCCGTCATGACCGAGGCCAGCGTGGGCATCGACGACCTGCGGGCCACACCGGGCAAAGGCACCACGACGGTTGCCATGGACTTCGGCAGAGTGACGTTGGACTCAGAACTGATCCTGTACCTGTTCGGCACACCCGGCCAGCACAGGTTCTGGTTCATGTGGGACGACCTGGTGCGGGGCGCGATCGGTGCCGTCGTGCTGGTGGACACCAGGCGGCTCGCGGATTCCTTCGGACCCATCGACTACTTCGAGGAACGGGGACTGCCCTACGTCGTGGGGATGAACTGCTTCGAAGGCGTCCAGCAGTATCCGGTCGAGGATGTCCGGGAAGCGATGGCGATACCGGCGGACGTGCCGATCGTGAAGTGTGACGCACGTAAGCGCGAATCGACGAAGCAGGCACTCATCACAATGGTGCAACACGCGATGCAGCGCTGGCACGCAAGGGACGTGGTCAGAGCATATTGACGCCCGAATCGGCACCCGCGAGCCGATTTTTTGCACCATGCGGCCGATTGACCGGTGGCTGGAATACCTCTACAACAAAGAGGCATTCCGGCTGGAGGTGGCTTTGTGGTGCACTCGGTTGACTTCGACGATCGGATTTCGCCGCTGTCCCGTCGGTTGGTTCCGGATCAGATGTGGGCACTAGTCCAACCACTGATCCCGACGCCGAAGGTTCGGCCGCAGGGTGGCGGTCGAACCAGGGTCGGCGACCGCGCGGTGTTCGTGGCGGTGGTCTACGTGCTCACCAGCGGCTGCGCGTGGCGCCGGTTACCCGTCACGTTCGGCATCGCGGTACCCACCGCATATCGCAGGTTCGTGGAGTGGAACGGCGTACGGCTGTGGGAACGGCTGTACGAGTCGGTCCACGGGGCCGGTGAGAACGGCGACCGCAGCGGGTCCGCTGACCAGCAACTGCTGGACTGGGCCCAGGCGATCAGGGACGCCGCAGAGGCGCGGGCGGCATTCGCGACCTGACCTGAGTGCGCGAGCGCACAGTCTGGGGGAGCAACTGGCGGCTTAGGCTCAGAGCCATGCCGCTGGTTGATCGAACCCTGTTGGGCCCTGGCCCGTCCAACCCCTACCCGGAGGCCACGCAGGCGCTGGCCGCTCCGCTGCTCGGTCACCTCGATCCGGATTTCCTGCGCATCCTGGACGAGACGTGCGACCGGCTGCGCACCGTGTGGGGCACCGGGAACCGGCGCACATTGCCGCTGTCCGGCACCGGCTCGATCGGAATGGAAGCGGCATTCGCCAACACCGTTCGGCCCGGCACGGTGGTCGTGGTGGCCGTCAACGGGCTTTTCGGCGAGCGCATGTGCGACGTGGCAGGCCGCTACGGCGCCGACGTCGTCCGGGTGGACCACGAGTGGGGCACCACCGTGGACATCGCGGCCGTGCTGGCCGCGCACCCGGCACCCGCGTTGGTGGCCGCCGTGCACGCCGAGACTTCGACCGGTGTGGTCAGCGACATCGCGGGCCTGGCCGCCGCCGTGCACGCCCGCGACCCGAGGGCGCTGGTGCTGGCCGACTGCGTGACGTCGCTGGCCGGCATCGAGGTCGCCGTCGACGACTGGGGCGTGGACATCGCCTACTCGGGCACCCAGAAGTGCCTCGGCGTCGCGCCGGGGCTGTCCCCGTTCACCATCTCCGACCGGGCCTGGGAGCTACGGGTCGAGCACCCGCCAACCTGGTACCTGGACCTCGGCATGATCGGCGCCTACGTGAGTGGCGACGCGGGCGGTGGCCGCACCTACCACCACACGGCGCCGGTCGCGATGATCGCGTCGCTGCACGCCGCACTGGGCCGGATCCTGGCGGAGGGGCTGCCCGCCGTGTTCGAGCGGCACAAGGTGGCAGGCGCCCGACTGCACGAGGGCCTTGTCGATCTCGGCCTGCGGCTGTTCGCCCAGGAGGGCCATCGACTGCCCGAGCTGACCACGGTGTGGGTGCCCGACGGCGTCGACTCGGCGAAGGTGCGGCACCGGCTGCTCACCGAGTACGGCATCGAGATCGGCGCAGGCGCCGGCCAGTACGCCGGCACGGTGTGGCGGATCGGCACGATGGGCCACAACGCCCGACTGGACAAGGTCGAGATGCTCCTCGGCGCACTGCGCCAGGTGCTGGTCTGATCTGACTACTACTGCTCCTCCGGCTGCCGAGCCCTCGGCAGCCGGTCGGCGCTGGCCGACGGCGCGAAACAGGAGCGGTTGCGGCCGTCCTCCTTGGCCCGGTAGAGCGCGGCGTCCGCGGCCAGCAGCAGCTCGTCCAGGTCGCACCCGCTCTGCGGGTAGGCGGCCACCCCTGCCGACGCCGTGACGGTGACCTGCTCGTGGGTGTCCGGTGAGGTGACCGAGATGTTGCCGATGCAGCGCCGGAACCGCTCGGCGACCGAGCCCAGGTCCAGCGGGTCGATGTTCGGGGTGAGGATCATGAACTCCTCGCCGCCGAACCGGCCGACCAGGTCGTAGTCGCGGGACTCCTTGCGCAGCGCCTCGGACACCGCCTTGAGCACCGCGTCGCCGGTGAGGTGGCCGTAGGTGTCGTTGACCCGCTTGAAGTGGTCCAGGTCGAGCATCAGCACGCCGGCCGCGGTCTGCTGGCGCTCCGCCCTGGCCAGCTCGCCTCTGGCCAGCTCGCTCCAGTGCATGGCGTTGCTCAGGCCCGTCTTGGAGTCCACCCGCGAGGCAAGTTCGTACTTGCGCAGCAGCAGGCTGCGGTGCAGGACCAGCAGCGGCGGCAGGATCAGCACCAGGAACCACGGGTCGTGCACCATGACCAGCGCGGCGACGGCGCCCAGCGCGAGGCCGGCCATCTCGACCAGGTTGTTGTCGAAGCCGCCGGTCGCGTCCCGCGAGGTGACCTTCGGCGAGGACATGAAGATGATCGCCACGACGAGGGCGAGGTTGACCAGCCAGCGCATCGCGCCGGCCAGGATGATCACCGCGACGCCGTTCCACGATGTGGGCAGGCCGGGGTAGAGCCCGGCGGGCAGTCCGGCGTACAGGACGGCCGCGGACGCCTCGCTGGCGAGTACGACGACGCACGAGCTGTACAGCCAGCGGAAGGTCTGCAGCGTGTCGACCCGCAGTCGGTTGTGCAGGCAGGTCACCACGACGAGGCCGATGCTCAGCGCGGGCGGCAGCAACAGCAGGCCGGCGAACGTCCAGACGGACTTCAGGTCCATGTGCGGCGTGTGGGCCCGGGTGCCCTCCCGGATGCGTTCCACACCTCGGACGAGTTCCATGTGCAGGATCGATCCCACGCCGAGCACGGCGAAGATCACCCAATCGTGTCGATGGATCGGCAGCCGCAGCACCACCGCGGCTGTGACCAGCGCCGTCACGACCTCGATGACGATGACCATCACGACGGCCGGTCGGCGCAGCGACCAGACCGGCCACCGTCGAATCCAGGCCATCGGCCAATGGTTTCGACTGCCGCCGTTACGGTTACCTACTGGTGATCCCCCGTCCGATACCACACAATGGACAGTAGCCGACCGGACATGACTGGTCACGGGCTGTCTTCCGAAAAACTCTAGACTGTTCGGGTGACCACAATGCGTGACCATACGAGTTGAGATTCGTTATGTACCGCAACGGGGTCGCGAGTGACATCATTTGACCTGTGGACTACCTGCCCACGCCCTGACCAGCCAGCTGCCGTGGCCGTACAGCCGCGGTTGTGGCCGGGCGCCACCCCAACGCCCGCCCGCAGACGTCGATCTCGTCAGTTTGATTGTGGAGGAATCCGATGAACGCCACATACCAGGCAGCCGCAGCAGCCAAGGACATCAGTTGGAAGCGGAAGCGGGACATCAGCTGGTAAACGCTTGGCCGTCCATCACCCGTCACGCTTCGACAGTAGTAATGGACACAGCGTGCCTGGCGCGGTAGTAGGCCGTTGCGGCGGCCAATGCCACCAGCACTCCGACCCCTCCGAATATCCCGACCACCATTGACGGCGGCACACTGTCCGCCGCGAGGCCGGCCAGGACCACCCCCAGGCCCTGGGCGACTCGAATGCTGGTGTTGGCCAGGCCGTAGGCCTGGCCACGATTCGCATCAGGGACAGCACGGACGAATGCGGCGGCGGCGACAGTCTGGTGCGACGCCGCTGCGCCGGACAACGCCAGGATCACCAGCGTGCCAACCAGGTTCGGGTGGGCAAAGCAGATCAGCAACACGGCGCAGGCTGCGATGGCCATTGGTCCGAGCAGCCTGAGCCGAGGCTCTGGTGGGACCAGTCGCAGCAGCATGATCATGCCCAGGGCATTGCCGGCCGGAAACGCCGCGAACAGCAGGCCTGCGGTGAGCGCACCGCCACCCAACTCGTGCGCGTACGGCACGGCGAGTCCTTCGCCGATCACGTAGAAGCCGCAGATGCAGGCAATTCCGACAAGTGCGCGCAGGTTGCGGTCGTGCCACACCAGGTCGGTGCCGGCGCGTAGGGCCGCGATGGTCGCTTTTGCCTGGCTTGTCGGCAGTCCGTCGCCCTTGTGCGACGGCGGCCGGGTGGAGGTGCCCAGTCGGACCAGCAGCGCCGACGCCACGAACGTGCCAGCGTCGATGAGCAGTGCCACGTGGGTACCGGTGAACGCCACGATGACGCCACCGACGACGTAGCCGAACAACTGACCCGTCTGGTACGTGATGTTGACCACGGCCTGGCCTGCGATGAACGCGTCTCCGCCGAGCATCGAGGGCAGGACGGCGCCCCGTGCCGCGTTGAACGGCGACGCGAGCAGTTGCACCACCACCAGCAGCACGCACAGCAGCGCCAGCGGCATCCCCGGGATCGCCATCAGCGCGACCAGCCCCGCACGGGACACGTCCGCCACGACCATGACCTCGCGCCGGGGGAACCGGTCGGCAAGGCCGGACAGCAGCGGGCCGCCGATCAGGTCGGGCAGGAGCGTGAGCGCGTACGTCAGCGCCGTCAGGGCCGCCGAGTGCGTGCGCGCGAAGACCAGCAGGGCAAGCGCCACCCTGGCGAGTTGATCCCCCACAATGGACAGCACAAGTGCGGCCCACAGCGCCTGGAACTCGCCGACCCGGAAGACGTCGCGGAACGTTGCCTGCCCATTCCGCTGGTCGGACACCAAGAGTCACCCCCTCAACACATAGGGTCTAGTTGTACCTGCCGAACGGGGCGAGGAAAAGCGGTTCCGCCGATATCCCGATTAACAGTCGGCGAGTGGCCTACCGCCTTCGGATGACCGTCGTAGTCGGCGCCTAGCATGTCGTAGCGTGCAGGACGGTCTGTTTGGGGAGCGCATCGACGGTGCTGGCGACGGTCAGGAGGACCTGTTCGGTGGGGTTTCCGACGGCTCGGCGGACGCCCGGGGTGGCCAGGGTCACGGTGCCCATTCCATGGTGAATATGAAGGCGCCGCTTGCTGTCCGGATGCGTCCGCAGACCCTCGACGAGGTGCTCGGCCAGGACCATCTGCTCGGCGCCGGTGCGCCGCTGCGCAGGCTGGTCGAGGGAGCGGCGCCGGCATCGGTGCTGCTCTACGGGCCGCCGGGCACCGGCAAAACCACCCTCGCCACGCTCGTTTCATCGGCCACCGGCAGACGGTTCGTCGCGTTGTCCGCGCTGTCCGCCGGTGTGAAGGAAGTCCGCGCGGTCATCGACCAGGCCAAGCTGCGGCTGCGCTCCGGCGGTGAGGCGCCGGTGCTGTTCATCGACGAGGTGCACCGGTTCTCCAAGACCCAGCAGGACGCGCTGCTCGGTGCCGTCGAGGACCGGACCGTGCTGCTGGTGGCCGCGACCACGGAGAACCCGTCGTTCTCCGTGGTGTCCCCGCTGCTGTCCCGGTCGCTGGTGCTGCAACTGCGCCCACTGACCGACGACGACGTGCGAGCCCTGGTGTTGCGCGCGGTGACCGACCCGCGTGGTCTCGGCGGTGCGCTGCCGTTGGCCAAGGACGCCGAGGACCACCTGGTCCGACTGGCGGGCGGGGACGCGCGGCGGGCGCTGACCGCGCTGGAGGCCGCCGCCGAGGCGGCCACCTCCACCGGCGCTGCCGAGATCGGCCTGGCCACCGTCGAGGCGGCCGTGGACAAGGCGGCGGTCCGCTACGACAGGGACGGCGACCAGCACTACGACGTGATCAGCGCGTTCATCAAGTCCATCCGGGGCTCCGACGTGGACGCGGCACTGCACTATCTGGCCAGGATGATCGAAGCGGGCGAGGACGCCAGGTTCATCGCGCGGCGGCTCGTCGTGCACGCCAGCGAGGACGTCGGCATGGCCGACCCGACCGCGTTGCAGACCGCGACCGCGGCAGCCGCCGCGGTCCAGTTGATCGGCATGCCGGAGGCCCGGCTGGCGCTCGCCCAGGCCACCGTCCATCTGGCCACGGCGCCGAAGTCCAACGCGATCGTGATGGCCATCGACAGCGCGCTGGGCGACGTGCGGGCCGGTGCCGCCGGCACCGTGCCGCCGCACCTGCGCGACGGCCACTACGCCGGTGCGGCCAAGCTGGGCAACGCACAGGGCTACCAGTACCCGCACGACGTGCCCGACGGCGTGCTCACCCAGCAGTACCCGCCGGACGAACTGGTCGGCCGGGACTACTACCAGCCGACCCAACGCGGCGCGGAACGCGTCATCGCCGAGCGGGTGCCGAAACTGCGCAGAGTCGTGAGGGGCACCGAACCCCCGGCCGAGGACGGTCAGCCGTCCGGCTGAATCCGTGTTGTCGATCTCGGCACCGTTTCCTGCCGTTGATCACGGTGTCCCCGGTGACCGGTCCGTCCCGGAGCGCGGGGACGCTGGTCGGCGCGGTAGCCTGACCGCCATCGCGCGGCACGGACCTGCGCGTCCCCACACGCCGTACCTCGGGAGGATTCGTGTCGGCAGGGCAGATTGCCGCGCTCGTCGCCGCCGGCGCCTTCGTGTTGCTGGTGCTGCTGCTCGCGGTCCCGCTGATCAAGCTGGGCAAGACGCTGGATGAGGCGACGCTCGCGATCCGCAAGGCATCCGAGAACTCCGACCCGCTGTTCACCGGCGCCAACACCACGTTCGACCACGTGAACACCCAGCTGGAGCGGGTCGACGGCATCACCGCCAACGCCCGCGCGGTGTCCGGCAACGTGTCGGCGCTGACCTCGCTGTTCACCGCGACGCTGGGCGGCCCGCTGGTCAAGACGGCGGCCCTGTCCTACGGCGTCAGCAGGGCGATCCGGGCCCGCCGCAGGTCGGCGGCCGAGGTGCCCGGCAAGCATTCCCGTAAGCAGCGTCGACGCGGAGGCAGGAAGTGATGAAGCGGCTGTTCTGGCTCGGCGTCGGCGTTGCCGCCGGCGTCGTGCTGTCCCGCAAGGCAGGCCAGGCCGCAAGGCAGGCGACTCCGGCGGGCATGGCGGGTAATCTGGGTGGTGCGATCAGCGAACTCGCTGGTGCACTGGGTACGTTCGGCGCCGACATCAGGGCGGGCATGGCCGAACGGGAACGGGAACTGACGGACACGGTGGAACAGCGGACGGGCATCAACCCGACCCCTCGGCACGCGCTCCGCGCCGCCGAGGAGACGCTGCGCGCCAGCGCACCCTCGGCCCGCCGCCCCAACCGGGCGCGAGCTCGCAGGGCGGATGGCTGACGCTCGCGCCGGTTAGCGCGAGCCATGGAGATCCGCCGGCCATTCGCCGCCCCCGCGTCCAGCAGCCCCACTTCTCGCGAGGAACCCAACGTGCAGACCCACGAGATCATCAAACGTTTCCGAGATCACTTCGAACGCAACGGCCACACGGTCGTGCCCAGCGCGCCGCTGATCCTGGACGACCCGAACCTGTTGTTCGTCAACGCCGGCATGGTGCCGTTCAAGCCGTACTTCCTCGGTGAGGCGCCGCCGCCGTACCCGCGTGCGACAAGTATCCAGAAGTGCGTGCGTACGCCGGACATCGACGAGGTCGGCAAGACAACGCGGCACAACACCTTCTTCCAGATGGCCGGCAACTTCTCGTTCGGCGACTACTTCAAGGAAGGCGCGATCACGCTCGCCTGGGAGCTGATCACGTCCTCGGTCGCCGACGGCGGCTACGGGTTCGACGCGGACCGCATCTGGCCCACCGTCTACCACGACGACGACGAGGCCTTCGAGCTGTGGCGCAAGATCTCCGGCCTGCCGGCCGAGCGGATCCAGCGGCGGGGCGCGGAGGACAACTTCTGGGACATGGGCGTGCCCGGCCCGTGCGGCCCGTGCTCGGAGATCTTCTTCGACCGTGGCCCGCAGTACGGCCGGGACGGCGGCCCGACCGTGGACGAGGAGCGGTTCCTGGAGATCTGGAACCTGGTCTTCATGCA
Source organism: Pseudonocardiaceae bacterium (assembly GCA_036502345.1). Lineage (GTDB taxonomy): Bacteria > Actinomycetota > Actinomycetes > Mycobacteriales > Pseudonocardiaceae > DATEPR01. The sequence continues at coordinate 48,115 of DASXYT010000082.1, forward strand.
GGACGTCCGCGGCGAGGGCAGTCCGAAGAAGGGCTTCCCGGTCATCGGTGAGCTGCCGGCGAAGAACATCGACACCGGTATGGGTGTCGAGCGGGTGGCGACGCTGCTGCAGGGCGTGGAGAACGTCTACGAGACCGACCTGGTCCGCTCGGTGATCAGCAAGGCCGAGCAGCTGTCCGGCCGCCGCTACGGCGCCGACAAGACCGACGACGTGCGGTTCCGCGTGATCGCCGACCACGCGCGCAGCGGCGTGATGCTGATCGGTGACGGCGTGACGCCGGGCAACGAGGCCCGCGGCTACGTGCTGCGCAGGCTGCTGCGCCGGATCGTCCGTTCCGCGCGACTGCTCGGCGTGCACGAGCCGGTGCTCGGCGAGTTCGCGTCGGTGGTGCGCGACGAGATGGGGCCGTCCTACCCGGAACTGGTGTCGGACTTCCCGCGCATCGAGTCGGTGATCACGGGCGAGGAGGACGCGTTCCTGACGACCCTGACCAGCGGTTCGCGCATCTTCGACGTGGCTGCGCAGGACACCAGGAAGGCGGGTGGCCTCGTGCTGCCCGGCGACAAGGCCTTCCAGCTGCACGACACCTACGGTTTCCCGATCGACCTCACCCTGGAGATGGCGTCCGAGCAGGGCCTGACCGTGGACGAGGACGGGTTCCGCAGGCTGATGGCGGAGCAGCGCGAGCGGGCCAAGGCGGACGCGGCCAAGCGCAGGACGGGGCACGGCGACCGAACGGTCTACCGCGACCTGCTGGCGTTGGGCGCCACCGACTTCGTCGGTTACGAGCAGCTGACCTCCGAGTCGGTGGTGCGCGGCATCATCAAGGACGGCCAGCGGGTGCGTGACGCGGGCGAGGGCGAGATCGTCGAGGTCGTGCTGGACCGCACGCCGCTGTACGCGGAGTCCGGTGGCCAGGACAGCGACGCCGGTGTCATCACGGCGGACAGCCTGGAACTGGAAGTGCTCGACGTGCAGAAGGTGGCCCGCAAGCTGTGGGTGCACCAGGTGCGGGTGCGCGGCGGCGAGGTGACCGAGGGCCAGCAGGTGCTGGCGCAGGTCGACCCGGAGTGGCGGGTCGGTGCCCGACAGGGCCATTCCGGCACGCACGTCGTGCACGCGGCGCTGCGCCAGGTGCTCGGCCCGAGCGCGCTGCAGAGCGGTTCCTACAACAAGCCCGGCTACCTGCGGCTGGACTTCGCGTGGCAGGGCGGCCTGTCCCCGGCGACCCGCAGCGAGATCGAAGAGGTCAGCAACCTCGCGGTGCGCAAGGACCTGCCGGTCCGGGTGGTCTACACGACCATCCCCGGCGCGCAGGAACTCGGCGCGCTCGCGCTGTTCGGCGAGACCTACGACGACGAGGTCAGGGTCGTCGAGATCGGTGGCCCGTGGTCGCGTGAGCTGTGCGGTGGTACGCACGTCGAGCACTCGTCGCAGATCGGTTCCGTCGCGCTGCTCGGCGAGTCCTCCATCGGTTCGGGTGTGCGGCGCATCGAGGCTTACGTCGGCCTTGAGGCCTTCCAGTACCTGGCGAAGGAACGGGCGCTGGTGCAGAACCTGGCCGGCCTGCTCAAGGTGCCCGACGTCGAGGTGCCCGCGCGGGTCGAGGCGCTGATCGAGCGGCTGCGCGTGGCCGAGAAGGAACTGGAACGGCTGCACGGCGAACGGCTGCTCGGCTCGGTCGGCGAGCTGGCCGACAAGGCGGAGGACGTCGCCGGCGTCTCCCTGGTGGCCACCGCGCTGCCGGCCGGTGTGAGCGCGGGTGACGTGCGCAGCCTGGCCAGCAACGTGCGGGACCGACTGGGCGACCGGCCCGGTGTGGTCGCGTTGTTCTCCACGGTGGACGGCAAGGTCAACTTCGTGGTGGCCACGACAGCGGCGGCGCGGTCGAAGGGCCTGGCGGCCGGCAAGCTGGTGCCGGCGTTCGCCCCGACGATCGAGGCGAGGGGCGGCGGCAAGCCGGATCTGGCGCAGGGCGGCGGCAGCAAGCCTGCCGGTGTGCCGGCCGCGATCGAGGCGTTGCGGGCCGAGTTGACCGACCGGCCCTGAGTCGGCACGACATTGAGCCGAGAGAAGAAGCGCGGCGGGGCGGTCGGGCGTGGGCCCGACCGCCCCGGCGTGAATGACCCCGGTCGTGGACGACGACTGGGGGTGGATGTCGGCTCTGTCCGGGTCGGTGTTGCCCTCAGTGATCCGAGCCCCGTTCTAGCTACCCCACTCGTTACCCTGTCGAGGGATGAGCGAGGTGGCCGCGATATCGGCCAACTCGCCGCGCTCGTCAAGGAGCATGAGGTGGTCGAAGTGGTCGTTGGCCTGCCCAGGAC
>DASXYT010000083.1:0-2366 GCA_036502345.1 Pseudonocardiaceae bacterium
CGCTCACGACGACCGACCGCTTCGGGAGTCCGAGGGTGCGTTCCTGTTGTGTGGATTCACCATGGCGCTGGCCGACTGGCACCAGGGCCGGACCGTCGAGGCGTTCCGCTGGTACGAACGCAACCGCACCGCCTGTGGCACACCGGGACTGTTCACCGAGGAACACGATGTGCGGCAACGGCAACTACGCGGCAACCTCCCGCAGGCGTTCGTCCACGCCGCCGCCCTGGAAACCGGCCAACGACTGGCGACAGATCCGGCCCGGCCACGGTAGGCGGTGTCGTTCACAGCCGTCAGAGGGACAAGGAGGCACAACCAATGACCGTCCGATTCGTACAGTGGACATTGGATGTCCGGGACGTGGCGCTGATGGCGGAGTTCTGGTCGAAAGCGCTGGGCTACGAGGTCCGGCGTGGCGATGACGGATCGGCGAAGCTGTACCCGTCGCCCGACGCGCCGCCCGACGTGCCGACCTTGTGGTTGCAGAACACAGGCGAGCCCAAGCTGGGAAAGAATCGTGACCACCCGGACCTGCGCCCGGTCGAGGGTGATGTGGACCGTGAGGTCGAACGGTTGATCAAGCTTGGCGCCCGTCACGCCGACGTGGGACAGACCGGCCAGGAGGGGTTCGTCGTGCTCGCCGATCCGGAAGACAACGAATTCTGTGTGCTACGCCGAGAACCACGCTCGTCCTGAGTTGTCTGGGCTCGCGTGGGTAACGGGGTCTGTGGGGCCGACCAAGGTCAAAGCGATCCGTAGCGATGCCGCCGCGTCATCAGAACGGCGCTGAACCCAGCGTCGACGTCATCTGAGCGCGGCGTCGGGCCTGGTTGCGGCGGTCATCGCCCCAAGGCGTTCTGCAACTCCTTCTTGCTCATTGAGGAGCGGCCCTTGATGTTGCGTTTCTTCGCCTCGTTGTAGAGCTGGTCCTTGGTCGGTCCGCCCGGTCCCTGCCGGTTGCCCGACCGCTTGCCGCCACGATGCTGCGGGGACACGTCGTTTGTCGAGGACTTGCTGGCCGTCTTCGACTCGCCAGACTGCGCGCGGTTCTTGTTCACCGTCCGCGACGCGATCTCCTTGGCCCGCTTGTCACTGTTGCCCTGATCCTTCGCACCGTCCCTGATGTGCTCGTACTGGCGTTCACTCTTCTTGCTCCATGCCTGCGGCATCGCACACACCTCTTTCGCGAACCTATGACCTGGGTGTACCCCGCTCGCCCGCTGATCATGCGGGAGCCAGCCGCACCCCGTGTGCCCTTAGTCTTGACATGCGGTCCACTGAAGATCCCGGGCTCCGACCGTTAGTCGCGCCGCTGCGTCGACGCGTCCTCAGGCAGCAGGCGGCTGGGCGACGGGACCACGTCGGGCGGAAAGCCCTGTTTACCCAGCCGGACCCTCGCGAGGTCTCGAGCCGTGCCGATCGTGTAGAACAGGCTCACCAGCAGACCGAGCACCATCACCGCGAGAATTGTCCACGCCGGTACCGGCGTGAACAGCCGCAATAGCACGAAAATCCCGACCAGCACCGGCAATGCCTGCGCCAGGATGCGCGTGAGATATCGCAGCATCCATGTGCGGGCAGGTGTTGTCGTGGCGCACCCAGTGACGGTAACGGTCCGGCAGGCGTCCGCCGTACGATTACCAGAGCCACTGCGCTGGGTTGGGTCGCATGGCCTTCGATTACCCACCCGTGCCCTGGTCAACCGTTCGGATCAGGGCTGGAGCAGGACCTTGACCATGCCGTCCTGCTTCTTCTGGAAGGTCGCGTAGGCGTCGGGTGCCTCCGCCAGCGGCAGGTGATGGGTGGCGAAGTCCTGGGTGCCCAGGGGGTCGGCGTCAGTCAGCAGCGGCAGGATCTCCGGCACCCACCTGTGCACGTTGGCCTGCCCCATGCGCAGTTGGATCTGCTTGTCGAACAGCGTCAACATCGGCATCGGGTCGGCCACGCCGCCGTACACACCGCTGATGGAGATCGTGCCGCCGCGCCGCACCATGTCGATGGCAGAGTGCAGGGACGCCAGCCGATCGACACCGGCGGTGGTCATGAGTTTCGCCGCGGCAGGGTCGGGCAGCAGCCCGGTGACCTTCTGGGCGAGGGTGCCGGCGGGGGAGCCGTGCGCCTCCATGCCGACAGCGTCGATCACCGCGTCGGGACCCCGACCGCCGGTGAGCCCACGCACGACATCGGTCAGGTCCTTGCTGTGCTCGCTCAGGTCGACGGTCACGACACCGTTGCGGCGGGCCCGTGCCAGTCGCTCGGGCACCAGGTCGACGCCGATCACGATCTCCGCGCCGCGGTGGCGTGCGATGCGGGTGGCCATGTCGCCGATCGGCCCCAGGCCCAGCACCACGACGCTGCCGCCGGGT
>DASXYT010000084.1:0-10717 GCA_036502345.1 Pseudonocardiaceae bacterium
ATGAGCGTGTCCCCGGTCAAGGAAGTCCTGCTGGAACTGCCGCGTGAGACCAGGATCGGCCCGCCCAGCGGCCTGTGGTGGCGGTGCGAGACCCTCGGCGAGAAGATCTACGTCAACCGGCGCTTCCACAAGGACGTGAACACCGCCGACGCGGCTCTCACGACCTGACCGTAATGCTCGGCGAAGGCGGCCAGCCAGGCATGCCTAGCTGGTCCGCCGTCGGTCCGCCGTCGGTCCGCCGAGTGTCGTCTAGGTATGACAGGTGACGCCGGTCAGTGCCTGGCTGGCACCGTTCACCGTCATCCCCCAGCTGGTGTTGCCACCGGCCGGGATGGTGCCGTTGTAGCTGGCGTTGACGGCGTTCAACTGTGCGCCGGTCTGGGTCACCGTGGCGTTCCACGAGGTGGCCAGGGTCTGGCTACCGGGGAACGCGCCGCCGACGGTCCACGAGTTGATCGGCGCGGTGCCGGTGTTGGTGACCGTGACACTGGCCTGGAAGCCACCGAGCCAGCTGTTGGTGATCGTCTCGGTGGCCGAGCAGCCACCTGCCGAGGGCGGCTGGGTGGTCGTGACGGGCGGCGGCGCGACCGTCGTGGTCGACACGGGCGGCGGAGTGGTCGTGGTGCCGCCGGCGCTGGTCGTGTAGCTGACCTGCGTGTATGCCGCGGGGCACGACGAGCCGCAGGACGCCGGCAGCGAGAACGTGTACACCCGGCCGCCGTTCACCAACTGGTCGTTGGCGTCCAGCACGCGGATCTGGAACTGGGTGCCGGCGCTCACGGTGGGCAGGAGCACGTACGCCTCGCCCATGTCGCCGTCCATGGTGGCGTTCTGCCAGGTGCCGTTCGCGAAGTACTGCACGCCGTGGATGCCGTTGGGCAGGTGCGAGATCGATGCGGCGCCCCAGAAGGACTGCGCGCCCTGCAGGAACCCGACCTGGATGTCACCGGTGTAGTTCGGCGCCGGCACGAACTGCCACGAGATGTGCCTGTTGTTCCAGTGGGCCGGGTCCATGTCGCCGACCGGCACACCGTTCAACAGGAACTTGTTCAGCGACGAGTGATGCAGGTCGAGGTGGAACGGGTCGTCCCGGCACCACGCGTTCGAGTCGGCGCAGCTGTCCGCCACCACCATCGTCAGTGTGGCCCCGTTGTAGGCGTCGGGCACGAAGGATCCGTTGCGACAGAACGGTTCGTTCTGCGCTCCGTCGTTGGTGCCGGTGCAGAAATCGCTGACCGTGACCTGCACGAACCGCCCGCAGTTCAGGCCGTTGTCCCACATGCCGAGCTTGTCGGCCATCGAGGCGGGCAGCGGCCGGGGGAAGCCCGCGTAGTCACCCGGTGTGTTGAACACGTTGAGCGCCACGAAGTCCTGGCTGTCCAGGTTGGCCTGCGGCAGGCCGCAGCCGCCGTACGGGGTGCCGAGGCTGTCGAACCACGTGGCGTTGCCGACGACCGGGGTTGGCGTGCCGGTCACGTCAAGTGCGTTGGCGGGCAACTGGAACAGCAGCAGAGCGGCGATGGCCATGACCGCCGCTCCCGCGAGCAGCCGAGCCCGCACCACGAACCGCGGCCTGCGAAACCTGACCATGGCGTTCCTTCCGACGATGGCTCTCCTGGAAAGCCATTGGCCGGGTAACGCCGTGCTGTGTCAACGAATCGCGCTGGCCGCCGTTCGTGGGCTGTGCGAAAGCCTGAAGGTTACAGCCGGACCGGCGCCGGGTAGTCGGGCAGCGTGGTCCGGCGGTTCGGCAGATACCTGGACAGCCGGGCGGCCAGCAGTTGTGGCCCGGACAGCCGGGTCAACAGGTCACGCCCGCGGATCGCCAGGGCTGTCGCCGGCACCAGCATCGCCCCACCGGTGCCCGCGGAGCGCTGCGACCGGGTGACCAGCGGCCGGTGCGCAGCCTGGTATCTGGCGAAGGCCTGCTCGGGGCCGCCCTCGGCCAGTTCGCCGGCCAGCCGGTACGCGCCGACCATGGCCAGCGTGGTGCCGGCACCGGACAGCAGCGCCGGCGCATGGCACGCGTCGCCGACCAACACGACCCGGCCACGGGACCACTCCGGCATCCGGATCTGGCTGACCGAGTCGAAGTAGAAGTCGTCGGCCGAGGTCGCGTCAGCCAGCAGGTCGACGGCCTGCCAGCCGACACCGGCGAATTCCCGGGCCAGCAGGCGCTTGTGCTCGTCGACGTCGCGGTGGTCGTAGCGCACGGGCGCCTTGCTGCGGAACAGGAAGATAGCCGATGCGGTGTCGCCGAACCGGTACACGCCCGCCGCCTTGCCCGGCACGTTGTACAGCACGCAGCGGTCCGCGATGCCGAACCGGGGATCGACGGCGGCGACGGCCACGTAGCAGCCGAGGTACTTCGTGTACCGCTCCTCCGGCCCGAACGCCAGGCGCCGGACGTTCGAGTGCTGACCGTCGGCGCCGACCACGATGTCGAACCGCTCCCCCGCACCGTGCTCGAACTCGACCGACACCCCCGCATCGTCCTGCGTCAGCGAGCGGATCGAGTCGCCGAAGCGGTACTCGACGGCGGCTTTCGTGGCGTCGTACAGCGTGCGCACCAGGTCGCCGCGCAGCAGTTCCAGGTCCTCCACACCGGCCGCTTCGCGCAGCGCACGCATACCGAGCGACGTCGTGCCACGGGCACCGACGAAGTCGACGCGCTCGGTGTCGACGCTCAGCGCGCGGACCTGGTCCAGCACACCCATCCGCCCGGCCACGTCGATCGCCGGCCCGCGGACGTCGATGGGATAACCGCTGTCCCGTAAGCCTGGAGCCACGTCCACCACCGTGACCGCGTGCCCGTGGCCTGCCAGCCAGTAGGCCAGCGTCGGTCCGCCCACGCTCGCTCCCGAGATCAACACCCTCATGACTCGCTCCCCTCATTCCCTGACCATCGGTCAGTTCCCGAGGTTAGGTCGCTGACCATCGGTCAGTCAACTGCTATCGTGAGTCGGGTGCAGGACAAACCGGCCAGGGACACCAGGAGCGAGATCCTGGTCGTGGCAGGCGAGTTGTTCGCCAGGTACGGCTACCAGCGCACGTCACTGCGGGAGATCGCGGGCCAGTTGGGGCTGACGAAGGCAGCGGTGCTGTATCACTTCCCTTCGAAACCGGACATCCTCACCGCGCTGACCCGTCCGCTGCTGGACGACCTGGACGCCGCGCTCGCCGACATCCACGGCGACGACCCCGAGGTGACCAGGTGGCCGGCCATCGAGGGCATGCTCGACGTGCTGCTGGCCCACCGGCAGGCGATGCGGATGGTCCTGCACGACCTGGCGCCGCTGGCCAGGGACCCGGCGTTCCACCGGTTCAGCAACGCGATGCTGGTGGCGAACCGGTTCGTGGCGGGCCCGGACCCGGACCTGGCCGGGCGGGTACGCGCCACGCAGGCGATCGCCATGCTCGGCGACCCGGTGATCCTGCTGGCGGACGCGCCCACCGGAGCGCTGCGGGCGGAGATCCTGGCCGGCGTGCGGCGACTACTGGCCGACCCACCGCCAGCCGAGCGGCCGGTGGCGGCACGCCGAAAGGTCGGGCGGCCCAGCGCACTGAGCCCGGAACTGCTGGACAAGGCAAGCCGGCTGTATGCCGACGGCACCCACACGATCGACCAGGTCGCGGCTGCCGTCGGAGTGTCCAGGGCGACCTTGTATCGCCATCTCCGCCAATAACGAGACTATTCTGAGACATGTTTCGAGACAGCGGCGGCGTTGTTCGGCGGGCGAGGATCGACGGGGAGGCGGACTGGGGGCGGCTGTTTGTTTCCATGCCCCGTAGAACCCCAACCGGGCCGGACAGGTTGCACCCGGAGCCGACCAGCCGTCGGCACTCACCCGAAAGAGTAGGGCGGCCCGACGCGGTCGGCCTGGTCGCTGGACCGAGCCGACGGCGCCGGGCCGCCTCTGACGATCAGCTGTTGCCGCTGCCTACCGGTTGCGGGTCGGCGGGTGCGTCCGCGCCTGGCGGTTCCTCCGGGGCTGAGCCGCGCCTGCCCATCTTCGACGGCCACCAGTTCCACCTGCCCAACAGCACCGCCGTGGACGGCACTAGCAGCGTCCGCACCAGGAACGTGTCCATCAGGATGCCGACCGCCAGGCCGACGCCGATGTCCCGTACCTCGCTCCCGAGGCTGCCGCCGGCGACCGCGAACACGGCGAACGTGCCGGCCAGGATCAGGCCTGCCGACGTGACCGTGGTGCCTGTCGTGCTCAACGCCTTCGTGATCGCCTCGCGCAGCGGTAGCTGGCGCGCCTCCTCCCTGATCCGGCTCATCACGAGGATGTTGTAGTCCTCGCCCAGCGCCAGCAGGAAGATGAACATCAGGAACGGCATGAAGAACGTCAGCCCGCCGGTACCGCCGATCTTGATGAAGATCAGCACCGACAGGCCCAGTGCGGCCAAATAGGACAGTCCGACGGACGCGATCAGGTAGAGCGGCGCGATGATGCTGCGCATGACCAGCGCCAGCAGCAGGCCGATGATCAGGATGGCGATCGGGATCACCGTGCCGAGGTCGCTGCTGGAGATGTTGCTGATGTCGTAGACAGCAGGCGCTTCACCCGCCACACCCGAGTCGGTGGCGTGGATGGCGTTCGCGACCGACGTCACGGCCGCTCGGATCGCGGGCACCGCGTTCTTCGCCTGTGTCGTACTCGGATCACCGGCCGCCAGGCCGACCAGATACTGCACGGTGTGGCCGTCCGCGCTGACATACGAGGCCGTCGCCCGATACAGCTGATACTCCGCAGGCGGCACATGAACCGACGCGGGCGGAACCGGTGGCAGCGCCTTCGCCGGGCCGAGTTGGTTGTGCAACTGGGCGAACAGGGCAGGCGGCAGCGAAGCACCGTTCGGGTCCAACGCACCGCTCACGGTGGTGAACTGCTTGGTCGCCGCCAACTTCGCCTGCGCGTCGGCCAACACCTGCGGATTGCTCCACGCCGTGTCGGGCAGCCGGAACAGCACATCGGTCGGCGACGCGGCCAGTGCCGGGAAGTGCTTGGTCTGCAGGTCGGCGCCGGCAGCCGAGTCACTGCCAGAGGGCGAGGTCACTCCGCCGCCGAAGCCGGAGGACACGTAGCCCAGCGACGCGAACGCCAGACCGCCGAACAGCACGACACCGGCGACCAGCGTCACCACGGGTCGCTGCACGATACGGGCCGACACCCGGCCCCACACGCCGTTGCGGCCGATGCCCGGCCTCAGCTTCGTCGGCCAGAACACGGCCTTGCCGAGGATGGCCAGCAGCGCGGGCAGCAGGGTGAGCGCGGCCACCAGCATCACGCCGATGCCGATCGCCAACGGCACACCGAGGTCCGCGTACAGACCGAAGCTGGCCGCCAGCAGCGAAACCAGGGCCGCGATGACGGTGCCGGCGGAGAACGTGACCGACTCCCCCACCCTGGCCACCGCCCGCACGACGGCATCCCGGTGCGACAGCCCTCTGCCCATCTCCTCGCGGACCCGGAACATCAGGAACAAGCCGTAGTCCGTGCCGGCGCCAAGGACGAGCACGATCAGCAGGAACTGGGCCAGCGGCGACACCTGGAGGCCCGCCTTCGCGGCAGCACCCACCAGCGGGCCGGCCAGGGTGACCACCAGGAACGCGGGCGCCAACGTGACCAGCGGCGCCAGCAGCGACCGGAAGATGAGCAGCAGCAGCACCAGGATCAGCAGCACCGACAGCAGCTGGAGTTCGTTGCCCGCGTTGCCGTTGGCAGCCTGGTTGTCCACCTGTGCCGCGATCTGGCCGGACAGGTGGGCCTGCAGATTGCCCGGCAGTGAGGCAGCCGTCACAGCGGAGCGCAACCCGTCGATCACCGGCTTCGTGCCGTTGGGGCCCGGGGTGATGGCAACCAGGGCCTGCAACTGCTCGGCCTGCTGGTCGCGGGACTGACCGGTGTCCAGCACCTGCTTGACGCCGGACACCTTGGTCAGGCCGACCCGCAGCCCGTCGATGGCCTGCTCGTCGGCCGGTGTGAGCTGGCCGGACTTGCTGGCCACGATCACGGTCACCGGCTGGACGTTGCGCTGCTGGAACGCGCTGGTCAGCTGTTGCGCCTGCGAACTGGGCGCGCTGGCCGGCAGGAAGTCGGCGTTGTTGCTGTCGGTGGCACTGGCCAGCGACGGCAGTGAGTGCGCGGCGGCCACCGTGCCGATCAGCCAGACGACCACGATCAGCCAGCGGAACCGGACCGAGAACCGGCCGATCGCCGCGAACACCGCGCCGACAGCGCCGTGCCGCTCGTCCTCGCCGTCGTCGGGTGGTGTGGCCGCCGTCTCGTCGGCGTTGGTCGCGCGCATACCCCGGTCTCTCCCTCTGCCTGTGTGGTGCACAGCCGGTATCCGTCGTGACGGTCCCCGTCCGGCCATGGTTCTGCCGGCATATCGTCGCGGTTGCGCCGCTGCACCGCGTCCACCCTCGGGTGGGTCTTGCCGATACCACGACCGGCGTGCGATCGGCCCGACGTACCACGGATGCAGTACACCTCGATCCCACCGCTGAGGGATGGCAGCGCAGCGTCGCCTACGTAACGTGGCTGGCGTGAACACCGTGGCACATTGGGTCCGCGTCGCACGGTCTCGCCCGTGGGGCGATGCTGTGATTGCGCTCACCGTGTTCGGCCTGATCGTCGGCGTGCAGGTGGTGAAACCGGACGAGTGGCGTGGTCAGTTGCTGCACCAGCAGATGACCATGTCGGCCGGTGTCGTGCTGGCGGCGGGCTGCGCGACGCTGGTGTTCCGGCGCCGCTGGCCGAGGGCTGTGCTGGCCACGACCGTCGCGTGCGCGCTGGGCTACTTCGTCGTCGGGCCGTCGCACGGGCCTGCCACGTTCGTGGTGGTCGTCGCGATGTACACCGTGACGCTCCGAGTTCCCCGGCGTACGGCCCTGATCCTGGGCGCCGCGGCCACGGTGGTGCTGTCGGTGGGCAACGTGGTGCTGGCCGGCGGCAACGGGGTGGACCCGAACAGCCTGCTGAACATCGTCGCGATCGGACTGGCGTTCGCGCTGGGTGACGCCGTACGCAACCGGCGGGCGTATCTCGCCGAGGTGATGGAACGGGCGCGGCGGGCCGAGGAGTCGCGTGAGCAGGAGGCACGCCGGCGGGTGGCCGAGGAGCGGCTACGCATCGCACGGGACCTGCATGACGTGGTGGCGCACCACATCGCGCTGATCAACGTGCAGGCCGGGGTGGGCGCGCATCTGTTGGACGCCGACCCGGAGCAGGCCAGGGCCGCGCTGGTGCACATCCGCAACGCCAGCCGCAGCGCGCTGGAGGAGTTGAGTTCGACGGTGGGACTGCTGCGTCAGCCGGACGACCCGATGGCGCCCACCGATCCGACGGTTGGCCTTGGCAGGCTGGACGAGTTGATCGCGGGCATGGCCGGCTGCGGGCTGCGGGTGGATCGCGACGTGACGGGCGCGGTCACCGAACTGCCGGCGGCGGTCGACATCACCGCCTACCGGATCGTGCAGGAGGCGCTGACCAACGTGCACAAGCACGCGAGGACCGACTCGGCCCGGCTGCGCCTGGGCGTCGACCACCGGAACGTGCGGATCGTGGTGGACGACGACGGCAGCAGTGCGCCCGGACCGGGCGTCGGCTCCGGCCACGGCGTGCTGGGCATGCGGGAACGAGCAGCGGCGGTGGGCGGCTCACTGTCCGCGGGACCGAGAGCGGGCGGCGGTTTTCGAGTGGAAGCCGTCTTACCAGTTCCGGCCAGGGCCTGACGTCGAGCGACCCCGAGAGGTTGCTTCGAATTCGCTACAACTCGCGCTCCCCTGACGCGTCCTCCTAGTATTGGCAAAACCATCGGGGGTAGAACATGAAATTGCGTCTGGTTGTGTTCGCGGTTCTTTCGGCTCTCGCATTGGCAGCGTGCGGTTCGGGACAGACCACCACTGCCGCGTCCACCGCCGCCAAGGTCACGAAGGTGTCCAACATCCTGTTCGATCCCTGTTACCACAAGGGCGACGGCGTCAAGGTGCAGCCGAAGGAGATGGTCTGGTCCTGCGATTCCAGCGAGGACCTGACGAAAGCCACCTGGTCAGCATGGACGTCCACGCACGCGGACGGCACCGGCATCGTCGGTGATCTCAACTGTGACCCGTCGTGCGCCAACGGCAAGCGGTCGTACTATCCGGCGACCATTCGTCTCGACCAGCCGACCAAGACCGCCTGCGGTGAATTCTGGGCACGAGCGGTATTCACATTCACCGGGAAGGCCGTGCCGCCGGGGGTCACACATCAGAACGGCAAGCCGGTCTGGGTGATCAAGGCACTGCCGACGTGCACGACGTAACCTCTCCCCTCTTCAACATATAGCGCACCCCGGGGCTTGCGGCAAGCCCCGGGGTGTGCCGCACAATCGCTGGCCGAAGGCACAACCAGCGAAAAACGGGGGAACACGAAGTGCGTGTGTTGTTGTCGACGTATGACTCGCGTGGCGGTGTCGAGCCGCTGGTGGCGCTCGCCGTGCGACTGGGGGAACTGGGCGCTGACGTGCGGATGTGCGCGCCGCCGGACTGCGCTGATCGGCTGGCCGAGGTCGGCGTGCCGCATGTGCCGATCGGCATGCCGGTGCACACGCTGGTGCACGGCGCCAAACGGCCCACCGAGGCGGACGTGCCCCGGATCGCGGCCGGGTTGATCGCCGCACAGTTCGATCAGCTCATACCGGCTGCCGAGGGGTGTGACGCCCTGGTGACGACCGGCCTGGCGCCCGCGGCGGCGGGCGCCAGGTCGGTGGCCGAGAAGCTGGGCATCTGGTCCGTGTACGCGCACTACTGCCCGATCTTCATCCCGTCGCCGCACCACCCGCCACACCCGCTGCCGGGCCACCCGCTGCCGCCGGACGTGACCGACAACCGGGTGCTGTGGGATCTGAACCGCGAGAACTTCAACTCGCTGTTCGGCGAGGCACTCAACACCAACCGGGCGGCGCACGGCATGCCGCCGGTACCTGACGTCCGCCACCACATCCACGGCGACCAGCCCTGGCTGGCGGCGGACCCGGTTCTGGCGCCCTGGCAGGAGCCTGCGGACGTCGACATCGTGCAGACCGGCGCGTGGATCCTGCCGGACGAACGACCGCTCCCGCGCGATCTCACGGCGTTCCTGGACGCCGGCACGCCACCGGTCTACGTGAGCTTCGGCAGCATGCGTGCCCCGGAGGACCTGGCCAGGGTGGCCATCGAGGCGATCCGCGCGCAGGGGCGGCGCGTGATCGTCGGTCACGGCTGGGCCGACCTGGCCCTGATCGACGACCGGGACGACTGCTTCGTCGTCGGCGAGGTCAACCAGCAGGCGCTGTTCCGCCGGGTGGCCGCCGTCGTGCACCACGGCGGCGCCGGCACGACGACCACGGCCGCCCGGGCAGGCGCACCACAGGTGGTGATACCGCAGATCGGCGACCAGTCGTACTGGGCCAGTCGGGTGGCCGAACTGGGCATCGGCGCTGCCCACGACGGCCCGACGCCGACCATCGAGTCGCTTTCGATGGCTCTGAAGACCGCGCTGACACCGGAGATCAGCGCACGAGCGGGTGCTGTCGCGGGCACGATCCGCACCGATGGGGCGACAGTGGCCGCGAAGCTGTTGGTCGACATCGTCAGCCGGGCCGGGGTGGTGGCACGATGAGCCATGGCCTCTGCCGATCAAGTGGATCTGCTGGCACGCGCTTGCGCTGCTACGCAAGGCATCGTGGAGCACGTGAGCAGCGAGCAATTGGAGCTGCCGACACCATGCGCTGACTGGTTCGTGCGCGACCTGATCGAGCACGTCGTCGGCGCGGTCGGCTTCTTCGCGGACATCGCAGGGGCGGCTCCCGAGGAGGGCGACTCGTTCCGCCGTGTCGTGGCCGGCTTCTCGGCGCCGGGAGCGATGGAGCGGGTCATGGCCCTGCCCACCGGTCCCGCGCCGGGGTCACGATGCATCGAGGTGGCGACCGGCGAGATCTTCGTGCACGGCTGGGATCTCGCCACCGCCACCGCCACCGGCCGGCCGGTCACGTCCGATGACGGAGTCGCCGAGGCCCTGTTGTCGTCGGCGTGGCCGGCGTTGTGCGCCGAGGTCAGGGAGGCCGATCCGTCGGTCTTCACGCCAGCGATCGACATTCCGCGTGACGCGCCGGCCACCGACCGGCTGGTCGCGTTCCTCGGGCGGGACCCGAGCTGGCAGTAGGACTGGTTTGCCGGTCTGGCCCAAGCTGACCGGAACGGGTCGATGTACAGCGAGGACCCCGGTAACCGGTTGCGTACCGACAGTGAACACGGCGACACTGAACCCCTGTCTGGTGCTGCGAAGCGAGAGAGGTGAACCGAGGAATGAGCACGGCACTCGCGTTGGTCGGCTTCGCCGACGATCCAATCGCACCACACTCCGCGCAATTCCCCCTGGGGCGAGTTGGTGGCCCTGCCGATTCCAGCGCCCCGTCCCGGCCGGGCCTGCGTCCCTGGGGTCTGAACGGCATGCGGCCGGCACGGCAGCAGGGCGACCCGATTCACGAGACTTTCTACTATGACCACAACACCCAGGTGGCCGTGGATGCGAACGGTCGGCCCTTGCTCGCTGCCGATCCCACGGCGAACAAGGTGTCCAGCAGTGATGGGGACGAAGGGCCGTCGGAGGACTTCACCTACGACTTCTGCCCCGACATGGCAAACCCGGCGTAGATGTCGGTCCTGATCCTCGCCGAGGAC
>DASXYT010000085.1:0-28040 GCA_036502345.1 Pseudonocardiaceae bacterium
GCGTGCACGGCGGGCTGCGTGCGGTCGGCAACGGCGTCGGCCAGCGCAGCGATGGTCCGGTGTTCGAAGACCTGCCGGACGGTCACCGCGAGGGCGGCCTCGCGCGCCTTGGCCACGATCTGGATCGCCAGGATCGAGTCGCCGCCGAGGTCGAAGAAGTCGTCGTGCACCCCGACCCGGCGGCCCAGCACCGTGGTCCAGATCTCGACCAGCGAACACTGCACCGGCGTGGTCGGGGCCTGGTAGGACACGCCAGCGGCGGCGGGTTCGGGCAGTGCCTTGCGGTCGACCTTGCCGGCCTCGGTCAGCGGCATCTCCCGCAGCACGGTCACGGTCGCCGGCACCATGTATTCGGGCAGCGCCTTCGCCAGGAACCCACGCAGTTCGTCCGGTCCGACATCCACTGTGGACACCACGTAGCCGGCAAGACGTTTCTGCCCTGACGGTTCCTGACGGGCGACCACCACGGCCTCGCTGACCGCCGGGTGCAACAGCAGACGGGCCTCGATCTCGCCGAGCTCGATGCGGTAGCCGCGGATCTTGACCTGGTGGTCGGTCCGGCCGAGGAACTCCAGATTGCCGTCCGCCCGGAACCGCGCGAGGTCCCCGGTCCGGTACATCCGCGCGCCCGCGTCCCTGGCGAACGGGTCCGGCACGAACTTCTCGGCGGTCAGGCCACGGCGGTTGAGGTACCCACGCGCCACGCCGACCCCGCCGATGCACAGCTCACCCACCACGCCGACGGGGAGCGGCGACAGGTCGTCGGCCAGGACGTACATGGTCATGTTCGCGATCGGCCGCCCGATCGACACCGGCATGGCCGGGTCGAACGTCTCGTCGATCACGTAGGTGGAGCAGCCGACGACCGTCTCGGTGGGGCCGTACTCGTCGATGATCGTCGCGTGCGGCGCGATCCGCTGCCACGCGGTCACCGTCTCGGGCCGGACCTCGTCGGCGCCGACGACGAACGTGTGCACGGACTCGACCTGCCCGGACTCGCCGAGTGCGCCGCGCAGCACGTCCAGGTGCCCCGGCGTCAGTTTCAGGAGGCTGAAGTCGCCCGGCCGGCGGACCAGGTCGGCGAGCGACTCCAGGGTTCGGTCGGTGGGCAGCAGCGTGACGTCCTTGCCGCCGATCAGCGGCAGGAAGAAGTTGGGTACTGACAGGTCGAACGCGATCGAGCCCAGCATCGGCGCGCCGGAGGTCCCGCTGTGCAGGCCGTAGCCCTCGATCGCCCACCAGAGATAGTTGATCAGGCCGTGGTGCGAGATCATCACGCCCTTGGGCCGACCGGTCGAGCCGGACGTGTAGATCACGTAGACCAGGTTGTCCGGGCCGCTGACCGGCTCGGGGTCGGTGACCGGCTGGTCGGCAAGTGGTGCCCGGTCCAGGGACACGACCAGCCCGTCGAACGCGGGCACCGCGTGGCTGACCCGATCCTGGGTGACGACCACCCGCGCGCCGATGTCCGAGACGATGAACCCGAGTCGGTCGGCGGGGTGCTCCGGGTCGAGCGGCACGTACGCGCCGCCTGCCTTGAGCACGCCGAGCAGCGCCACGAACATGTCGACGCTGTGCTCGACGCACACGCCGACCACGGACTCGCACCCGACGCCGACGCCACGCAGGTAGTGCGCCAGGCGGTTGGCGCGCAGATTCAACTCGGCGTAGGTCACGACGGAGCCGTCGGTGTCGACGATGGCCCGCGCGTCGGGCGACCGCCGGACCGCGGCCTCGAACAGTTCGGCCACGGTGGCCCTCGGGAACGGCGCTGCCGTGTCGTTCCACCCGGTGGTCACCAACTCGCGCTCGGCAGCCGGGACGACGTCCACCGTGGCCAGCCGGGCGCCGGGGGCTGCTACGACCGTCTCCAGTGTCCTGACCAGCCGGTCGGCGAACCGCTCGCCGCTCTCGGTGGTGAACACGTCCACCGCGAACTCGATCTCCAGCTCGATCCGGTCACCCCGGTCGGCGGCGAACAGCGCGAGTTCGACCTTGCCGGTGTCGTTGTGCAGGTCGGCGGACTCGACGTCCAGACCGGCGAAGTCCCACTGGTCCGTGGCGGTCTCGATGAGCTGGAACAGTGTCTGGAACAACGGGTTGCGGGCCGGGTCCCTGGCCGGCCGCACGGCGGCGACCACCTGTTCGAACGAGACGTCCTGGTGGTCCATGGCCCCGAGCACGGCCCGGTGCGTTCTGCCGAGTACCTCGGTGAAGGTGGGATTCCCGCTCAGGTCGGCGGGGATCGCCACGGTGTTGGCGAACAGCCCGATCAGCCGGTCCACCTCTGGCCGGTCCCGGCCGGAGGTCAGCGTGCCGACCGCGAAGGTGTCCTGCGCGCTGCACTTGTGCAGCACGACACCGAAGGCCGACAACAACATGGTGAACAGCGTGACGCCGTGCCCATGGGTGAGCGACCGCAGCGCGGCCGTCAGTTCGGGGCTGAGCAGCCGGGCCACCCGGTCGGCCCGGTAGGACGGTTGGGCCGGGTAGGGCCGGTCGGTGGGCAGTTGCAGCAGGGGGCGCACACCGCCGAGCGCGCCTCGCCAGTGGTCCAGCTGCCGCTCCAGCAGCTCTCCGGTCATCCGGTTGGCCTGCCAGTGCGCGTAGTCGGCGTACTGGATGGTCAGCGCGGGCAGCGACGGCCGGGTGCCCCGGACAGCCGCCGAGTACAGCTGCGCCAGTTCCCGCCCCAGCACCTCGTAGGACAGACCGTCGCTGGCGATGTGATGGGTGTTGAGCAGCAACAGGTGTTCGTCGTCCGAGACACGGAACAGCGTGCTACGGAAGACAGGGCCGGCCGCCAGGTCGAACGGCCGCCGCATCTCCTCGCCCGCCAGCTCGACCGCCCGATCCGTTGTGGACACCGCGACCAGCTGGAAGGCGGCGGGTCCCTCGGTGATGGTGGGCACAGGTTCGGCACCGTGGGCGTAGGTGGTGCGCAGTACGCTGTGCCTGCGCACCACCTCGTCCAGTCCGGCTCGCAACGCGGGTACGTCGAGCCTGCCACGCAACCACAGTCCCCGGCTCATGCTGTAGAGCGAGTTGTCCGCGAGGAACTGGTCGACCACCCAGAGCGCGTGCTGCACGGGTGGCAGCGGCACCTGCTCGCCTTGTGGACGGGCGGGGATACCGCTCGCGGCCCTCTCGCCGGCCAACCCGTTGAGCCGCTGCCGGAGCAGCGCCAGCTTGGCGGGCGAGAGCGTGCGGGAGTCGGGCGGAGTCGTGGTCATCGGGACCCCTCGAATGTCGCGGGTGATGTCACTGGTGGCTGATGGGTGCCGGGACGGTCAGGACGCCATCTGGCGGCGCAGGCTCAGCGGCCGCATGTCGGTCCACACCTCTTCGATGTGTGCCAGGCAGTGCTCCTTCGCGCCGGTCACGCCATCTGCCCGCCAGCCCGGCGGCAGGTCCCGGCCGGCCAGCCAGATCGAGTACTGCTCCTCGTCGTTGACGACCACCTGATACCGCGGCTCGTTCTCGGCCATGGCGGGTTTCTCCTTCTTCTCTCAGCTCAGCAGCCTGCTGGCTTCCTCGTCGGTCAGCCCGGCGATCTCCTCGAACAGGACTTCCTCGATCGCCGCGGCGGCACCGGCCGGCGTGGCGTGTTCGAACATCAGGGTCAGTGGCAGGGTCGGGGTGAACGCCTCGCGCAGCCGGGCGATCGCCCTGGTGGCCAGCAGCGAGTGGCCGCCGAAGGCGAAGAAGTCGTCCTCCACCCCGATCGCCGGCACGTTGAGCACCGCGGCCCAGATCTCGCACACCGCCTGTTCGGTCGGTGTCCGTGGTGCACAGGACACCGTCGCGGGCTCGGTCCGGCGCTCCGGGTCCGGCAGTGCGCGCTTGTTCAGTTTTCCGTTGGAGTGCAAGGGAAGTTCGGCCAGGATCGCGATCGATCCCGGTACCGCGTACCCGGGCAGTAGCTGCTTGGCGTGCCGGTCCAGCTCGGCCACCGAGCAGGTCGCGACCACGTAGGCGGCCAGGCGCTTGTCACCGGGCGCGGCCTCCCAGGCGATCACGGCGGCGTCGGCGACCTCGGGGTGGGCACGCAACGCGTGCTCGACCTCGCCGAGTTCGATCCGGACGCCCCGGACCTTGACCTGGTCGTCCCTGCGGGTCAGGAAGGTGAGCGCGCCGTCGAGCCCCATCCGACCCCAGTCGCCGGTCCGGTACACGCGTTCGCCGGGCAGGAACGGATGCGGCACGAACTTCTCCGCGGTGCGCCGGGGATCGCCGAGGTACCCACGGGCCAGCCCGATGCCCGCGATGCACAGTTCCCCGGCCACCCCGATCGGCAGTTGGGCCAGCCGGTCGTCCAGCACCAGGACCTCGTTGTTGTCGATCGGCACGCCGACCGACACGGCACCGCCCTCGCCCTGGCCGTCCTCGGGGCGGCAGACCCGGCAGGTGGAGTCGATCGAGACCTCGGTGGCGCCCCACGTGTTGTCGAGCAGCACCCGGTCGCCGAACAGTTCGCGGAACCGGCGGACCAGTTCGGGGCGCAACGCCTCCCCGCTGGACAGCACGCTGCGCAGCGACTCGAACCCGCCGGCGTCGGACAGGCCGGCCAGGAACAGGTCCAGCATGCTCGGCACGAACTGGACGTGCACGGCGCGATGCCGGATCGCCGCTTCGGCGATCGCCCTCGGGTCGCGGTGCAGACCGGGATCGATCAGCGCGACGGTGGCGCCGTTGGCCAGCGGCCAGAAGATCTCCACCGCGGCGTCGTCGAAGGTCAGGGTTGTCTTGTGCAGCACGGTTTCGCCGGTTGCCAACGGGTGATGGTGCTGCATCCAGGCCATCCTGTTGACCCAGCCACCGTGGGTACAGGCGACGCCCTTCGGTGCGCCGGTGGACCCGGACGTGTAGTAGACAGCGCACAGGTTGTCCGGCCACACCACGACTTCCGGTGCGTCGCCGGTGCACAGCGCCGGCACGGTCAACGGCTGACACCCGGCCGCCGCGACGACGGCGGCCAGTTCCTGGCCGACCAGGCACACCGACGCCCGGGAGTCGGCCAGCACCGCGGCGACGCGCGCGGCCGGGCTCTGGGTCTCGATCGGCAGGAAGGCCCCGCCAGCCTTGAGCACGCCGAGCAGCCCGGCGACCATCTCCGGTGACCGGTCCAGCAGCACGCCGACCACCGCGTCCGGTCCGACGCCGTGCTCGACCAGCCGTGCCGCGATCACGTTGGTCCAACCGTCCAGCTCGGCGTAGCTGATCTCGCGCTCGCCGTGCACCACCGCCACCGCGTCCGGGGTCCGCTTCGCCTGCGCCACGAACAGTTCGTGCAGCGCCTGCGGGGACACGTCGATCGGCCTGCGCACGGTCAACGCCCTGACCTGGTCCTGCTCGGCCGGGTCGAACAGGGACAGCCTGCTGATCGGCTCGTCGGGCGCTGCCGCGATCGCGGCCAGCAGGGTGGTGAAGTGTCCGGCAAGCCGAGCGACCGTGTCGGGCAGGTACAGGCCGGTGTCGTAGGTCAGTTCGCCCGCCATGCCGTCGGTCACCCGGTTGAGGTCGACCTCAAGGTCGTACTTGGCCGGGATCGGCGGCCCGGACAGCTGGGTCACGGTCAGGCCGGGCAACCCGGGCAGCCGGGACCGGGAGTTGCCGACCTTGACCACCGTCTGGAAGAACGGGGTCCTGGACGGGTCCCGGTCCGGCACCAGTTCCTCCACCAGCCGGTCGAACGGCACATCCTGGTGTGCGTAGGCCTCCAGGGTGCGCTCCCGGGTACGGTCGAGCAGCTCGCTGAAACTCGGGTCGCCGCCGAGGTCGCCGCGCAGCACCAGCATGTTGATGAAGAACCCGATCAGCGCCTCGGACTCGGTCACGTCCCGCTCGGCCGCTGTGGTGCCGAGCACGATCTCGTCCTGGCCGGAGTAGCGGTGCATCAGCGCCTGCCAGGCGGCCAGCACGGTCATGAACAGCGTGACGCCGTGGCGGCCTGCGATCTCCTCCAGCCGCCCGGCCACATCCTCCGGCACGGTGAACGGGTGCAGCACGCCGTACCCGGTCCGCTTGGCGGGCCTCGGCAGATCGGTGGCCAGCTCGAACGCCTGCGCGCCGGCCAGCTCGTCGCGCCAGAAGTCCATCTTCCGCGCGAACTCCGGAGTGTCCTGAAGGGACAGCTGGTGGGCGGCGACGTCGGCGTACTGGACCGGCAGCGCGGGCAGCGTTCCGCCGCCGTAGAGCTCGGCCAGCTCGTCGAACAGGACGGCGACCGAGCCGCCGTCGAACGCCATGTGGTGCACGGTCACGCACAGGATGTTGTCCTGGTCGGCGATCCGCAGCAGGGTCGCGCGGGTCGGCAGGCCGTCGGCCAGGTCCAGTGGCCGGAACGTCTCGGTTGCGATCGCGTCGACCAGGTCGCCGGTGATCCCGACGACCTCCAGGTCGAACAGGTCCACCGGGCGGATGACGCCGACCGGCTCGTCGTCGTGCACGACCACGCTGGTGCGCAGCACCTCGTGCCGCCGCACGATCTCGCGCAGCGCCCGCCGCAGGGCCGGCACCTCCAGCGCGCCCTCGATGCGCATCACGATCGGCACGAAGTAGGAGGACCTGTCGGTGACGAACTGGTCCAGGAACCACAACCGCTTCTGCCCCAACGACAACGCCAGTGGCTGGCTGCGGTCGACCAGCGGTATGCGGCTCTCGTGCCGGATGGCGGCCGGGAACTCGATGGCGTGCTCGGCAAGTCGCTCGGTGAGCACGGCGACGAAGTCGGCGAGGACCGAGTAACGCAGCACGTCCCGCATCAGACCGCGGGTGGGCATGCCGGTCAGCTCGCCGACCCTGGAGATGACCTGGCCGGCGGTCAGCGAGTGGCCGCCGAGGTCGAAGAAGTCGTCGCCCGCGGTGACGTCGTCCACGTCGAGGACCTCGGCCCAGATCGCCGCGACCATGTCCTCGATCGGGCCGCCCGAGCCGGTGACAGCGCTCTCCCCGGTCACCTGGTGCTCGACCGCGATCGGGACGAGGTAGGTGTCCAGCGGGGCGTCCGGGTCGGTGACGGCCTGATCGACGATGTGCTCGAAGTCCTGTTGCAGCCGCTCGATCGTGCCCGGCTCGAACAACTCGCTCTTGTACTGCCAGACGCCGATCGGGCCGTCCGGGCCGTCGACAACGGATACGCTGAGATCCAGACCGGTCGCCGTCGGGTTGCGGGCCTCCTCGAGGATGTCCAGCCCGGCAAGGCGAAGTGGTTCGTAGGGCGTGTTCCGGACCTGGAAGACGACCTGGACCAGAGGTTCCCGGCCGGCCTCCCGCTTCGGCCGCACCGTGCCGACCAACCGGCCCAGCGGTATCGCCTGCTGGTCGTAGGTGTCCAGCGTGACGTCCCGCACGACGGCCAGCAGGTCACGGAACGTCCTCGCCTGCCGGAAACCGATCCGGAACGGCACGGTGTCCACGAAGCAGCCGACAAGGCTCTCCAGCTCCAGCTCGTCCCGGCCGGCCGTCGGCACGCCGAGTACGAGGTCCCGCTGGTCGTCGTAGCGCGACAGCAGACCGGCGAACGCGGCCAGCAGGACCATGAACAGCGAGGAGTGCTCCTGCCGGGCGAACCGCTCGGCGCGGCGGACGATCTCCTCGGCCATCGGCATCTCGCTGGCCCGGCCGTCGAAACCGGTGCCCGCGTAGGGCTGGTGGTCGAACGGCAGCCGGGTGGCCGCTGGTGCGCCGGCCAGGCGGGCGACCCACTCGTCAAGCGCCTCGGTCCGGTCCCGCTGGTCGGTCGCGTAGTCCGCGTACTGGACCGGCAGGTCGGCCAGCGGCTGTCGCTCGTACAGCGCGGTGATCTCGTCGTTGATGACCAGTTTCGACCATGCGTCGAACGCGATGTGGTGCACCACCAACGTGAGGGCGTACCGGTCGGGGCCGAGCAGGAACAGCGACCAGCGCACCGGCGACGCCGTCGCCAGGTCGAACGGCTCGTCCACGGCCGCGTCGAGCAGCCCGCGCACCTCGCCCGCCGGGTCGGCGTGCCCGCTGAGGTCCTGGACCGGCAGCCTGAACTCGCCCGCCGGGTCCACCACCTGCGCGGCTGCTGACGGGTAGCGGGTGCGGAGGATGTCGTGCCGCCGGTGCAGTTGCGCGATCGCGCCGGTCAGGGCCGGCACGTCGAGTGCGCCGGAGATCCAGTGCACGCAGCCCAGGTTGTTCGCGGACGTGCCCGAATTCAGGCTCTCCGCCAGGTAGAAGCGTTCCTGCTGGTGGGACAGTGGCGTGGTCATCAGCGCTCCCCGACCGACGCGGTCCTGGCGATCCTGCGGATCGGGGGCGGCGCCGCCGATCCACGGGCCCGCAGCTCGTCCACCCGCCGCGCGAAGTCCGCGAGCACCGGGTTGTCGTAGATGTCCACGACCTGCACGTCCACCCGGAGCTCCGCGCGGACACGGGCGGCGATCCGGGCCGCGGTCAGCGAGTGGCCGCCCAGCTCCAGGTAGTGGTCGGTGCGGCCGACGGTCTTGTGCTCCAACAGGTCCGACCACATCGTCGCGACCGCGCGTTCGGTCGTGGTCTCCGGCGCGCTCGTCTCCGCGACGGCCGGTTCGGGCAGCGCCGCTGTGTCGAGCTTTCCGTTGGTGGTCAACGGAAACACGTCGAGCGGGACCACGGAGGACGGAACCATGTAATGCGGCAGGCGATCCAGCGCCCACCGCTGGACCTCGGCCGGCAGCGTGCCGACGTCGGCGTCCCGGCCGGGCACGACGTAGGCGACGATCCGCCGGTCCCCCGGCTTGTCCTCGCGGACCACCACCGCGGCCTGGCCCACCGGTGGGCAGGCGCTCGCCACGACCTCGATCTCGCCCAACTCGATCCGGAAGCCCCGGATCTTCACCTGGCTGTCCGCACGGCCGAGGAACTCCAGTTCGCCGTCCTCGGTGCGCCGGGCGAGGTCGCCGCTGCGGTACATCCGGGTGCCCGGCGCGCCGAACGGGTCGGGCACGAATCGTTCCGCGGTCAGCCCCGGTCGCCCGAGGTAACCGCGGGCCACGCCGGCACCGGCGATGAACAGCTCGCCGCGCACGGCCACGTCCACCGGCCGCAGGTCGTCGTCCAGCAGGTACGTCGGCAGGTCCGGGATGGCGTCACCGATGTAGCTGCCGTTGCCCTCTCGCGCGAACTTCTCGTCCATCGGCCGGAAGGTGGTGAACACGGTGGTCTCGGTGATCCCGTAGCCGTTGACGATCACCGGCGCGTCATCCGCGTGCCGGCTGTACCAGTCGGACAGCAGCGCGGGCTCGACCGCCTCGCCGCCCAGGATCACGTACCGCAGGGCCAGCCCCCCGGCCGGGTCCTCCCGGTCGGCGTGCATCAGCTGGGCGAAGGCGGACGGTGTCTGGTTGAGCACGGTCACGCCTTCGCGGCCCAGCAGGCCCAGGAACGCGGGCGTGGCCCGGGCGGTCTCCTTCGACACGATCACCAGCCGGCCGCCGTGCAGCAGCGCGCCCCACAGTTCCCACACCGAGAAGTCGAACGAGTAGGAGTGGAACAGCGTCCAGACGTCCTCGGGGCCGAATCCGTAGGTGCTTTTCGTCGCGGTGAACAGCCGGACCACGTTCCCGTGCGAGACCACGACGCCCTTGGGAGTGCCCGTCGAGCCTGAGGTGTAGATGACGTACTGCGCGTGGTCCGGCACGATCTCCGACGGCAGGTTGTCGGCCGGTTGCCCTGCGATCTCGGACGCGTCCACCAGCAGGTGCGGCACGTCGGCCGGCACCCTGTGCACCAGGTCCCCGGTGGTCAGCGCCAGCACGGGTGCGGAGTTGGCGAACACGTGGCCGATGCGGTGGTCCGAGTTCTCCGGGTCGACCGGGACGTACGTGCCGCCTGCCTTGAGCACCGCCAGCACCGCGACGACGATCCGCGCGGACCGGTGCAGGACCAGCGCGACCCGCACCTCAGGGCCGACACCACGCGCCATGAGCAGGCGGGCCAGCCGGTTTGCTTCGACGTTGACGTCCCGATAGGACAGTCGAGTGCCGTCCGCGTCCACCACGGCGATCGAGTCCGGCGCGGCGGCAACTCTGGCCTCGAACAGTTCGACGACCGACGCCCACGGTTCTCCGGGGAATTCGGAACTCATCGCAGGACCTTTCGGTAGCTCGGCGACCAACGTGTGCTTCGGCAGCGGGTCACCTGTTCACTGACCACGATCCTGCGACCGTGGTGTATCGGTCGGCTATTTAACTGCCATCCGTGCCGATTGACTTTCGCCGACCGGCGACGGCACGAATTTCAGGGTCTCGTCCACCGAGACGGCCCCCAGCCCGGCGCAACCATCGATCGCGTCGGCGACCTTTCGCGCGTGGTCGGGATCGGACCGGACGACGAGAATGCCCGCCATCGTGCCGCTGTGCGCGACCGCGACACCGAGCGCGCCGACCTGGCGGCAGACGTCCAGCACCTGGTCGAGATGGTGTTTCGGGCAGCGCGCCTGGTTCAGCACGGCGCTGCGGGTGGCGATGGCGCCCACCGTGGCGAGATCACCGGCTGGCAGCGCGACCTCCAGGCGATCCAGCAGCGCGGCGTACTCCCTGCGTTCGGCAGGCGTGATGGCATCGCGGGAGGCGTTGAAGTCGACCGTGTCCACCTGGCCGCCCTCGTCCACGCCCACGACGGTCATCGGCGGCAGCGGACCCAACCGGCGGCACAGCCGCACCCTGCGGTGGTAGAAGGCGACGGTGTCGTGGTACATCAGCCCGTCGGTCGGCTCGATCAGCCGGAGCAGGTCCTCGGTGGCCCATGGCGACACCGGCCTGCCGAGCGCGTCGGCGACCGCGCGCACAGTGGCCACCAGGTCGGCCGACGAACTGGCCATCCCCTTGCCCACCGGCAGGTCGCTGGCCACCGTCAGCAGACCGCCGCCGCGCACGCCGTACCTGGCCAGCACCAGTTTCGCCAGCCGCAGCGCCTTGTGCCGGTCCGGCGGGTCGACCCGCAACTGCCCGTCGCCGGGGACCACGGTGATCTCCGCCGTGGACCAGCGCGCGATCGGCAGGGTGACCAGGAAGTCCGTGTCCACGCCGGGTAAAGCGCCCTGCATCAGCTCGCCGAACGTGCCGAAGGACACGCCGACGCCGGTCAGCGGGCCGATCATCCAGCGCTCCTTTCCACGGCCAGGACAGGCGGCGCGGTGTCGGGCTTGGGCATGCGGCTCCACCTGACCAGCAGGAACGGTGCCAGCAGGAGGTGGATGACGCCCTGGACCGCGAGTACGGGGATGATGCCCAGCTGGTCACCGAGAACGCCGGCGAACACCGTGCCGATGCTGACCGCGAGTGCCCAGCCCGCGTTCACCGCGCCGAAGATCCGGCCGCGGTACCTGTCCGGCGTCCAGAGCTGCTGCAGGCCGTTGAACGAGGCCACCATGGCGGCGCCGGGCAGGCCGACCAGCACGATCAGCACGATCATCGGCCACAACACCGGCAGCGCGAGTGGGTACACCGCGATCGTGAAATCGAGCGCGCCGAAGGCCAGCGCACCATAGCCGAGCAGCTTCATCGGCGAGATCCGGTGGCTCAGCGCGGCCACGGCCAGCCCACCCACCACGCCACCGATCGCCTGCATCGCAACGACAACGCCGTACTCGCCGCCGCTGGCGGCCAGCACGCCGACGACCAGGGGGGCCAACAGCACGCCGAAGATCCCCTCGCCCAACCCGGAGAGCACGCGGAACACCAGCAGCGTCGAGAGGTCTCTGCGGGCCAGACACATCCGTAGGCCGTCCAGCCATTCGGCGCGCAGTCCCAGGCTGACCTCGGTGACGGGGTCGGCGGGTGTCGGTTTCTTCGCGATGCTCAGCATGGCCACCAGCACCGCGGCGACCACGTAGCTCGTGACGTCGACCACCACCAGCGCGGTGAGGCCGCTCGCGGCCGCGATCGCGCCGCCCAGGCCGGCACCGCCGAGGCGGGCGACCTGCTGGGTCTGGCCGTTGAGCGCGTTCGCCGCGACCAGGTCCCGTTCCGGAACGACCGTCGCGACCATGGCGGACTCGGCGGGCGCGAAGAACTGCGCGATGGTGCCTTCGACGAACACCGTGGCGTACAGCAGCCAGACCTGGTCCGGATCGTGGACCAGCAGCAGTGGCAGCAAGGATGCGGCGAGCAGCGCGTTGGTGACGATCATCGTGCGCCGCCGGTCCCACCTGTCGGCGAACACACCACCCACCGAGCCGAACAGGAATTGCGGCAGAAAAGACATCAACAACATCGTGCCGGAGGCCAGGGTGGACCCGGTGAGGCGATAGACGAAGAATGTCATACCGACACCGAGAATCCAGTCGCCGCCCGCTGAAATCAGGTGCGCGGTCACCAGAAACCGGTAGTTCCGGTTGCGTGCGAGGAGATTCCAGGCAGCTCTCATGGCCTTTACTATGGACACCGCTCGAAGATCGAGTCAAGCATAAGAAAATCAATATCTGTTCGATATCCGCACTGGTTGTACTGCGTCAAAATACTGGCCACCCAAGCCAGGTCAGGAGAGATCATGAGCATTCCCGCGCACCGGTCAGTGCTGCCAAGGACATACCTGCCACCCGGCGCGGGCCTGCGGGTCGACGGCGACTCGATGCTGCGCAGGCTCGCCGAGATCTCCCGGTTCGGCGCGTCGCCCGGACCGGGCATCACTCGCACCGGACTGTCCACGGAAGAGAACGCGGCCCGCGACTACCTGGCCGGGCAGTGCCGCGCGGACGGCCTCGTGGCGCGTACCGACCAGGCGGGCAACCTGGTGATCCGGCGTGCCGGAGCCGATCCGACGCGGCCGGTCGTCCTGATCGGGTCGCACATCGACACCGTCGGGAACGGCGGTCGGCTGGACGGCACCTACGGCGTGATGGCAGCGCACGAGGTGCTGCGGGTGCTCGCCCGGCACGACGTCGAGCTGGCAGCGGAACCGGTCGCGATCGCGTTCACCAACGAGGAGGGCGCGCATTTCCCGTATCCGTTCCTCGGGTCGCTCGCCATAGTGGGGAAGGTCAACACCGGTTACGCGAGCACCATCACCGACCGCGACGGCCGATCCCTGCGGGATGCCCTGGATGCGGCGGGCGGCGACCTGGACCGGATCGGCGATGCCGCCTGGCCGTCCGGGTCGATCGCCGGCTACATCGAGCTGCACATCGAGCAGGGCCCGATCCTGGAGAACAGGGATGTGCCCATCGGCGTGGTGGAGGCGATCAGCGGACGGTCCATTCTGGACATCACGGTCCGGGGCAGCCAGGGCCACGCCGGCACGACGCCGATGTCGCTGCGCAAGGACGCGCTGGTCGTGGCCGCCAGGGTCGTGCTGGCGGTCGAGCGACTGGCCACCGCGCGCGGACTGTGCTCGGTCAGCACGGTCGGCTACCTCAAGCCCGATCCCAACGTCACCAACGTCATCCCCGGGGCGGTCGCGCTGACCGCCGAGTTGCGCGACGGCCGGACTGAGCGGCTGCGCGCGGCCGAGCAGGCACTGCTGACCGACCTGGCGCAGCTGGGCACCGCCACCGAGACGTTCATCGAGGTCGACCTGCGCCGGGTCACCCATCCGGTACGCACCGACGAGCGGATCAGCAGGCTGATCGCCGAGGCCGCCGACGGCCTTGGCCTGTCCCACCTGACCATGCCCAGCGGCGCGGGACACGACGCGCAGATCGTGGCCGAGGCCACGCCGATCGGCATGATCTTCGTGCCGAGCAAGCGGGGCATCAGCCACGCGCCGCAGGAGGACACCGAGGACGACCACCTGATAGCCGGGGCGAACACATTGCTGCACACGGTGTTGCGGCTGGCCGGAGAGGAACAGCGATGACCAGTACCGTTTCGGTGTCGTGCGCCGACCGGTTCCTGTCCTGCGTGGAGCGTTCACCGGGCAGTCCGGCCGTAGTCGAGGGCGACACGACCATCACCTACGGCGCCCTGGCGGCGGCCGCGACCGACCTTGCCGGTCGGCTGGCCGACGCGGGCGTGGTGCCCGGCACGCTCGTCGGCGTGTCGGTCCCGCGCGGCTGGCACATGATCGCGGCCATGCTTGGCGTCTGGCTGCACGGCTGCGGGTACGTCCCGATCGACCCGAACTACCCGGCCGCCCGGCGCGACTACATCAGCGCCGACGCGACCGTGTCCCACCTGGTCACCGAGGGGCTGCGGATCGAGGCCACCGGCCACGACGGCCGCCGCGACGACGTGCCCCACGACACGGCCTACGTGATCTACACGTCCGGCACGACCGGCAACCCCAAGGGTGTCGTGGTCCGGCACCGCAACCTGCTGGCGCTGCTGGACGCGGCGGCCGATGCGATGCCGTGCGCGCGCGACGACGTGTCCAGCGTGTTCCACTCGGCCAACTTCGACCTGAGTGTCTGGGAGATGTGGCGGCCCCTGCTGTCCGGCGCGAGCTGCGTCGTGGTCCCGGTGGAAGCCACACACGACGCCAACGCGCTGGCGGATCTGTTCGCCGACCACGGTGTCACGCTGGTGACGCTCGTGCCGTCCATCTTCGCCAACTTCGTGACCGAACTCGTCGAGCGGCCGGTGGCCATGCCCCGGCTGCGCGAGCTGGTGTTCTGCGGTGAACCGATCGGCAGGGACACGATCGGGACCTGGTACGACCTCGACGTCGCGCCGCGCGCCCAACTGGTGAACATGTACGGCCCGACTGAGACCACCGTGTATGTGTCCTGGAAGAACCTGGATCGGGCGCTGGTCGAGGACCGGTCCGAGCCCGGCACCCCGATCGGTATGCCCCTGCCGCACCTGCGGGTTCGGCTGCTCGACGACGATCGACAGCCGGCCACCGCGGGTGAGGTCCACATCGCGGGCGGCGGTGTCTCGGCGGGCTATCTCGGCCGGCCTGAGCTGACGGCGGACCGGTTCGTGGTCCTGGACGACGGCGAGGTCTGGTACCGCAGCGGTGACCACGCCGTGCTCGGCGCCGACGGCGAACTGCGGTTCCTCGGCCGCAAGGACGACCAGGTCAAGATCCGGGGCTTCCGGATCGAGCTGGGCGAGGTGGACGCAGCCCTGCGCGGTCTGCCCGAGATCGCCGGTGCCGGCACCGTCGTGCAGACGACTTCGGCCGGCGAACCGATCCTGGTGGCCGGCTACGTGCCGGCGGGCAGGATCGATTCGCCTGCCGACGAGGAGACCGTCCGCGCCCGGCTGCGCGAGATCCTGCCCCAGCACATGATCCCCACCCGGCTGGTCCGGGTGCCCACACTGCCGCTGTCCCTGTCCGGCAAGCTCAACCGCAGGGCGCTGGCGCAACGCCTGGAGACGATGCGATGAAGACCGGCACGTTCGCGGCACGGGCGTCCTTCGCCCAGCAGAGCATGTGGTTCCTCGAGCAGCTCGAACACGGCTCGGCCACCTACAACTGCCAGTTGGGCATGCGGCTGACCGGCCGGCTGGACCTGGAGGTCCTGGAGCGCGTACTGGTCGCGCTGACGCAGCGACACGAGGTGCTGCGCACCACGTTCGACACCCGTGACGGCGACCTACTGCAGGTCATCCACGACGACCTGCCGTGGGAGATCGTGCTGGACGACCTGACCGGCGTACCCGATCCCGATGCCGCCCGAGCACAGGCCTCCGCTGTGGAGCTCCGTCGGCAGTTCGATCTGGCCAACGGGCCGGTCGGGCGGGCGAACCTGTTCCGGCTCGGCGACACCGACCATGTCCTGGTACTCACCCTGGACCACCTGACGTGTGACGCGTGGTCGATGCGCATCCTGCACCGCGACCTCACCCTGCTCTACTCGGCCCTGCGGGACGGGACCGAGCTGCCGGCGGAACCGGCGATCCGGTACGCGGACTACGCGGAATGGCAGCGCGACTGGCTGTCCGGCGGCGAGATGGACCGTCAGCTGGCGTTCTGGCGGAACACGCTCGCCGACCGCCCGCCGCTCGTGCGGCTGCCCGGTGAGCGGCCGGCGAGCAGGCAGTCCGGCCGGCTGATCCAGCCGCTGGACGCAGGCGTGCTGGCCCGGCTCACCGAGCTTGGCCGGGCCCGCAACACGTCGCTGTTCATGGTGCTCACCGCCGCGTTCGCCACCCAACTGTCGCGCTACAGCGGCAGGACGGACCTGGTGCTCGGCAGCCTGATGGCCAACCGGGACCAGGTCGAGATCGAGGACGTGGTCGGGTACTTCATCAACACCGTCGCGCTGCGGCTGGATCTGTCCGGGGAGCCGGACGTGCCGGAACTGCTGGACCGCACCCGGCGCGTGATGCTGGACGCGTACGCGAACCAGCAGGTGCCCTTCGACCGCGTGGTCGAGCACCTGGCGCCCGACCGCAGTGCGGGACGGGTGCCGCTGGTGAACGTGATGATCGAGTACTCCGATGTGGCACGTGAGCCGGTGGACCTCGGCGATCTGCGGATCGAGCCGCTGCCACTGGCCAGCCTGCCGGTGCCGGTCGACCTGGTGCTGACCATCCGCAAGGACGGCGGGACCGAGCACGCGATCTGGCAGTTCAACTCCGAGCACCTGACAGCCGGCACCATCGAGGTCATGCAGCGGCACTTCGCGGCGTTGCTGGAGCAGCTGGCGGCCGGCGAGCCGCTCACCGCGGTCCGGCAGGGTGAACTGGCCATGGCCGAGGACCGGCCCAGCACGCCGGAGGTGGCCGCCCCGGTCACCGAGTTCGACACCGAGCTGGGTGCCGTGGTGGCCGAGGTGTGGGAGAAGGTGTTGCGCCGGAACGGAATCGGCCCTGACGACGACTTCTTCGCACTGGGTGGCCACTCCCTCGCCGGCGCGCGGGTGATGACGCATCTGCAGCGTCGCGTCCAGGTCCGGCTGCCGATGCGCCTGTTGTTCGACCACCCTGTGCTCGCCGACTTCGTCGCCGAGGTGGGACTCCTTCTCACGCACGGGAACAGGAAGGGACAACCATGACAGGACAGCGGATCGGGGTGTTCTGCGGTGCCAGCCCCGGCAACCGGCCAGGCTACCTCGATTCCGCCCACCGGCTGGGAACCGCGCTCGCCGAGCGCGGTTTCGGCCTGGTGTACGGCGGAAGCGCCGGCGGCATCATGGGCACGGTCGCCCAGGCGACCATGACCGCCGGCGGCACGGTGATCGGGGTCATCCCCCGGCACCTGACCGAGCACGACCCGGTGAAGGCGGACATCCACGAGTGCCACGTGGTGGACACGATGCACGAGCGGAAAGCCATGATGTACCGCCTGTCCGACGCGTTCATCACGCTGCCAGGTGGGCTTGGCACGCTGGACGAGCTGTTCGAGACCCTCACCTGGGGCAAGCTCGGCCTGCACAGCAAGCCGGTCGTCGTGCTCAACATCGACGGCTACTACGACATCCTGTCCGGACTGCTCGACCAGGCGTTCACCGAGGGCTTCATCTCGGCGTTCGACCGAGGCCTGGTCCGGATGGCCGCCAGCGCCGACGAGGCAGTTGACCTCGCCGGCGCGTCACTTCTGTCCATCACCGTCTAACTCCGCACCACCAACGTCGGGAGGCCGAGGTGGTGGAGCACGCCGTCAACGGTGTCGGCGATCTCGATCACCCGCCGCTCGTCGTGTGTCACGAACGCTTCCGCCACGGCATGGTCGAGCATGGCCAGGAGCGGATCGAAGTAGCCGTCCTGGTTCACCAGCACCACAGGGCCGAACGGTCCCGCCGCGAGCGCGCCGACCTGTGCCACAGTGGCCAGTCCGCCGGGTAGCACCACGAAACCACCTGCCAGCCTGCGCATCAGCCGGTCGCCCTCCACGGCTGTCCGGACCACGTGCAACTCCGAACCGCTCGCCAGCGGCGCGCCCGTGCGCAACGACCCGTGGGGCACGATGCCCACCACGTGCGCGCCGACTCGGATGGCCGCGTGGACGGCGGCACCGACGACCCCGACCGCGGAGCCTCCGTACACGAGTCCGAAGCCGGCCAGGCCGAGGCTCTCCCCCAGCTCCTCGGCGAAATCCAGATACCGGACGGGCACGCCGACGGCCGACCCGCCGACCAGCCCCACTCCGGCAGTTACGTTTCGGAAAGGCATGTCTCACAGCGAAATCCGGGCCACGATCAGTTGCCTATTCACGAGCTATCACTCCCGAATGGATACCGGATGAATAGGTGCGGCGCCCACGCTGGCGGCATGACGAACGGATCAGGAGTGACCTGCCGGGCCGGCCGGGCTCACGTTCCTGATTTCCAGCGTGCCGTCCGATGCTCACACGTGGAACCTGGTTGGGCCGCAGCTACTCGTCAGCCGACATCTGGGGCGTCCGGCACTCACCGAGAAAGGAACGCCATGTACCGCTCGATGATGAAATCCAAGATCCACCGGGCCACCGTGACCCAGGCCGACCTGCACTACGTCGGCTCGGTCACGGTCAGCGCGGACCTGATGGCCGCGGCCGACCTGCTGCCCGGTGAACAGGTCGACATCGTGGACATCAACAACGGCAACAGGTTGTCGACGTACGTGATCGAGGGCCCGATGGACAGCGGGGTGATCGGCATCAACGGCGCCGCCGCCCGGCTGATCAGCCCGGGTGACCTGGTGATCATCATCGCGTACGCCTCCGTGGCCGACGAGGAGGCCAAGGCGGTGCAGCCCCGCGTGGTCTTCGTCGACGAGGCGAACCGGATCAGCCACCAGGGCGCCGACCCCTCGCTGGCGCCGGTCGGCGACCTGATCTCCGGGGCACTGATACGGCGGTAGTCACGACGTCAGGGCAAGGTTTCTGCGCAGGCTGGCCGTCAGCAGCCACCGTTCGATCGGGAAGCACTTGTGCGGATGGTTCAGCACCCTGCGCAGCGCGGCCACCCGCTCCACCGGCCGGTCCTCGATGGCCAGCCGGCTGCGGGCGAAGGCCCGAACCAGACCGGTCAGCCGGAACGGCGCCGGATCATCGGCCACGGGCGCCACGTCCAACATGCCGGCGTCCACCAGTTCGTCCAGCGCGTCCTCGGCCTGGACCTCGTCGGCGTCCAGCAGCGGTGCGCAGATCCAGCTCGCGAACCGCACCGAGCCCAGCAGGGTCAGCCGACGGACCAGGCGCCGGGCGAACGGGGCCAGACTGTCGTAGGACTGGGAGATCGCACCGACCGCGTCGCCTGCCGCGTGCGTGAGTTCCTGGCTGAGCCGCTGTTCGTCGGTCAGCCTTCCGATCAGTGTCCGAACCGTCCAGTGCGGCCGGCCACCGAGGCGAGCACCGGCCAGGCGCAGTGCGAACGGCTCGCCGCCGCACAGCTCGGCGAGGCGCCGCATGTCCTTGGCCTGACCACGCGCCCGGCCCTCACCGATGATCTTCGTCAGCAGTGCCACGGAGTCGGCGACCGGCAGCCGCCCCACCTCGATCCGGCTCGCGCCGGGCAACGCGGCCATCGGCGCGCGGCTGGTCACCAGCACCGCGCAGCTCGGGCTGCCGGGCACCAGCGGCAGCACCTGCCGTTCGTCGGCCGCGTCGTCCAGGACCACCAGGACCTTCCGACCGGCCACCATGTTCCGGTACATCTCGGCGCACTCGTCCACGCCGTCCGGCACGCGGTCGACAGCGACGCCCATCGCGCGCAGGAACCGTTCCAGGGCTTCGGCCGGACAGATCGGCCTGCCGGTCGTACCGCCGAGGCGAACGAACAGTTGGCCGTCGGTGAACGTGTCGCACAACGAGTGGGCCGCGTGCACCGCGAGCGTGGTCTTGCCCGACCAGGGCCGGCCGGTCAGCAGGGCCACCTGGACGTTCTGGTGGGCCGCGTCCTCCCGTAACCGGTTCCGCACCTGGGCGAGCTGGCCGTCGCGGCCGGTGAAGTCACCGATCGGCGCTGGCAGCAGGTGCGGAGTGGCCGCTGGCGTGGTCATGGTCCTCGCGGTGCGGGCGTCGGATTCGAGGTCGCCGGCCAGGATCGCGCGCTGCAGACCGCGCAGTTCCTCGCCCGGCTCCAGACCGAGTGTCTCCACGAACAACTCGCGACCGGTGCGGTACACGTCCAGCGCCTCGGCCCGTCGCCCGGTCTGGTAGAGGCAGGTCATCAGCTGGGCGCGGAGCCGTTCGCGGAGCGGGTTGGCGGCAACCACGGCAGCCAACTCGCCGACCAACTCGTGCTCGTCGCCCAGCCGCAGCTTGATGTCCACACACTCTTCCAGCACGGCCAGCCGACGTTCGGTCAGCACGACAGCGGCGGACTCGACCAGCCTGCCGGTGCCGGCCAGCGGGACACCACGCCACAGGCGCAGGGCGTGCTCGAATTCGTGCACGGCATCCGTGTCCCGACGCAACGCCAGCGCTTTTCGACCGGCGGTCACCAGGCGGTCGAATGCGAGCAGGTCGAGTTCCTCGTCGGAACACCGGACGGAATATCCCGGCGACCGGGTGGCGATCGCGTTCGGCAGGCCCGCGCCGGCCAATGACCG
Organism: Pseudonocardiaceae bacterium; assembly: GCA_036502345.1. GTDB lineage: Bacteria > Actinomycetota > Actinomycetes > Mycobacteriales > Pseudonocardiaceae > DATEPR01. The sequence goes on from DASXYT010000085.1 coordinate 20,373, forward strand.
GCGGATGGCGCTGATACAGATGCGGATCTGGTCGCGGGCGGTACACGGTGGGTTCGTGTCCCACACGGCCTCCACCAGCCGATCCACCACGACGAGGCGGTTGGGTTCGAGCAACAGCGTGGCCAGCACGACCCGCTGGCGTGGCGGGAGCCTGACTGGGCCGAGCGGACCGGTGACCTCCAACGGGCCGAGAATACGGAACTTCATCGTTCACCTTCCCCAGCGGAAATCTTCGGACGCCAGTGCAGTTGAGTACAGGCGACTATCACGGCGTTATCACCGTGGTTACCGGCTGCGATCCATTCACTGCCCGTAGTGAGCGTGATTGATGTCCGAATGGTCTTGCTTGTCGGACATGGAAGGTTTGCGGCGGTGTCCGCGCGCGAGGAGTCGGTGGCCGACGCCTGGCACATGACCAGAGCCGGACTCGCGAAAATGGGTTCCGTAAAATAGGCCCGCGCTTTGCGACCCGATAGAAGAAGAATAGCAGTTCACGCGTATTGTTGACGTGAAATGACCTATTGTTTGCTTTCCCGGCAACATTGGTGTCAGTATCCCGACATGCCCGGAACACAACGGCAGTCGGACACCGCTGCGGCCATCACCATGCGCGGACTACTGCGCGACCGACGATTCACTTCTTTCTTCACCGGCAGACTGGTGTCACTTCTGGGCAGTTCGATGACACCGGTGGCCCTCGCTTTCGCGGTCCTCGACACGAGCCGGAACAGCACAGACCTCGGGATCGTCGTGGCAGCGCACATCATTCCGCTGATCGCGTTCGTTCTCGTCGGCGGCTCGATCGGGGACCGGTTCTCCCGCGCGCTGGTCCTACGCTTCTCGAACTATGGCTCCGGGATCACCCAACTGATCGTCGCCGCGGTACTGATCACGGGACATTACTCGTTGACGTTCGTCGCGGTGATGGAGTTCCTGAACGGCGCTTTGGACGCCTTCACCACGCCGGCATTGCGCGGCATCGTGCCGCAACTGGTGGACAAGCGGAACATGCAGCAGGCCAATTCGCTGTTGGCATCGGCACGCAACGCCTGCAAGGTGATCGGGCCGTCGGTCGCGGGCGTCCTGGTCGTCACCGTCGGCGGCGGTTGGGCCATCGCGATCGACGGCATCTCGTTCGTCCTGGCCGGCCTGATGTTCAGCACCATCGAGCTACCGCCGCTCGAGTCCCGCGAGACGACAAGCACGCTGCACAGCATCAGGGTCGGGTGGCACGAGTTCCGTCGCATTCCGTGGATGTGGCGGGTGGTCGCGTCGTTCACCCTGATCAACATCGTGCAGACCGGCGTGTGGCAGGTACTCGGCCCGATCATCGCCAAGGGCACCATCGGCGAGGCGTCCTGGGGCGTCGTCCTGAGTGTGAAGGCGGTCGGCGTGCTGATCACCGGCATCGTCATGTACCGCGTCGTCGTGGTGCGACTGCTCACGCTGGGACAGCTGTGCACGGTGCTGGCGGCGGCCCCGCTGATCCTGCTCGGTACACATTCGGGTGTGTTCGCCCTGGCCGCCGCCGGTCTGGTCGCCGGGCTGGGCTCCGGTGTGTCCGGAGTGGCCTGGGACACCACGATCCAGGAGAACATTCCCGGCCGGATCCTGTCCCGGATGGCGGCGTACGACGACTTCGGTTCCTACGTCGGCATCCCCATCGGTCAACTGCTGGCAGCCCCGCTCGCGCTGGTGCTGGGCGCCCAACACGTGGCGCTGGCAGGCGGCATCATCTTCGCGGTCGTCGCGCTGGTACCGCTGCTGTCGCCGGTCGTCCGGTCGATCCGGCATCCACCGCTGACCGAACCGGCGTGACCGGCGACATCGCTCAGCCCTCCGCGATCAACCCGAGCTGGCGCAGCACCGACACCCCGTCGTCAAGACCGACCTCCTCGGTGATCAGCCCGTTCTCGACCTTGAGGACCGTGGTCCCGGTGAACCGCATCGTCTTGCCGGTCTTCGCGTCCGGCAGGCCACCCAGTGGCAGATCGGTCATCGCGTCGCCGGTGTGCGTGCCACCGCCGATCCACTGGCCGACGACATGGTCGCCCTCGGCGATCAGGTCCGCGGTGCCACCGAACGAGAGGTCCGGGAACGCCGCGCGGAACGTGGTCGCGAACTCGCGCACGGCATCGCGACCGCGTAGCGGCGCGTGCAGTGAATACTCGAACCGGATGTCCGGGGCCGCGAGCTCATCGATGACAGCCGCATTGAAGTCCGGTCCCCAGAACTCCGTGAACCAGCGCCCGACAATGGCCTTGTTCTCCTCGACCGACATGGAACCGTCCTCTCGCCACCGTGTTCGCCGCACCCGGTCCGGGGCGGCTCGGTGGGTAGACGTTCGGACGCGTCGGAACGTGAGAACCGGGATCGCCCTAATTTCGGCGATGTGCCACGGTCACGTCGGGGGCAGCCATGATCCGTCGACCGCGATGCCGGCGGCCACGGCGATCCGGTCGCGGGAGGCCAGCAGGCGGGTGCGCAGCGCCGGCAGGTCGACGCCGAGCAGTCGGCCGTCGCGTTTGACCGCTGTGCCGGCGACGAAGACGCTGTCCACCAGGCCGGGGTGGCCGGCTGCGACGATCGTCCCGGTGGGATTGCCGACCGGGAAGACCGAGGGGTCCTCGGCGTCGAGCAGGACCAGGTCGGCGTCCTTGCCGACGGTGATGCTGCCGGTTCGGGCGTCCAGTCCGCATGCGCGGGCGCCGTTGATCGTGGCGAACTCGATGACGTCCCGCGCGGTGAGGCCGCCGTCCAGGCCGCGCTGTACGGCGAAGGCCGTGCGCATGGTGGCGAACATGTCACCGCCCGCGGACGGGCAGTCGTCGATCGAGAGTGACGGGCGGAGACCGGCGGCCAGCATGCGGCCGGTCTCCGGCCAGCCGAAGCCCATCTTCAGCTCGACGTCCGGGCTGATCGACACCGAGCAGCCCGCTTCGGCCAGCATCGCCAACTGGTCGTCGGAGATGCCGTTGCCGTGCACGATGGTCGTGCGGTCGTCGAGCAGCCCGCGCTCCCGCATGTCCGCGATCGGGCGGTGACCACCGGGCCAGCCGGTGGCGCCGTGCACGTGCACGCTCACCCGCAGCCCGAGTTCCCGCGCCAGTGCGACATCGACAGCCGCCATGTCCATTGTGGTCAGTTGTGGGCCACGCAGACCCAGCATCATGGCGTCGTCAGGCAGTTGGGACCGCACGCGGGTGATCTCCGGTGCGATGTCCGGCTCGGCGGCAGTGCCCACGCAGTAGCAGAACACCGAGTGGCCGGGCGCCTCGCGCAGCGCCGCGATCCCGGCGTCGGCGTTCTCCTGGCGGTCGGAGCAGTGGAACCAGTCGACCATCGTCGTGACACCGGAGCTGAGCGCCTCGATCCGGCCGAGCAGGTTGCCCAGGTACACGTCCTCGGGCCGGTAGTGCGGCCGTGCATGGCGACGCGGTACTGGTCGAACGTCCACTCGGCGCCGACGCCGCGGAACGCGGTCTGCCAGATGTGCCGGTGGGTGTCGACGAACCCGGCATGACGATCTTGCCCTCGGCGGCCACGACCTCGGCGTCGACCGCCTCGATGGTGGCGGCTACGGCGGCGATCCGGCCGTCCTCGATCAGCACGTCGCCGTGCGGAAGATCGCCGACAGCGGGGTCGATGCTGACCACCATGCCGCCACGTAACAGTGTCCTCATGTCGTCCTCCGAGAAGTTGACGAGTCAACTCTAAGTGCCTAGTTGATGCGTCAACCCATGCCCACCAGGTACGATGCCGCCATGGCGGAACCGCTGGAAGCCGAGGAGTGGGAGCTCTGGGACACGTGGATGCGCGCGCAGCGCCTGCTCGTCCGGGAGCTGGACCGCGGTCTGCAGCACGACTGCGGCATCTCGAAGGCGGAGTTCAGCGTGCTGATGACGCTGCGGCAGGCGCCCGGCCGGGAGATGCGCGTCGGCGATCTCGTCGACGCGCTCGACTGGGAGAAGAGCCGCGTCTCCCACCAATTGACACGCATGGAGAACCGCGGTTTCGTGGCGCGGACCGAGGGCGGGGCCAGCGGCCGCCGCACCAGGATCGGACTGACCGCCAACGGGAGCCGCGTCGTGCGGGCCGCCATCCCCGCGCACGGCGCCAACATCCGCCGCTACTTCCTCGATTCCGTCACCCCCGACCAGGCAACGACCATCCGAGCCTGGAGCGAGCAGGTCATCGACCGCATCGAGACCGCCGACGACGGGGTTGCCGCACCGGCGAAGTAGCGCGCAGTGGTCGATTCTGTTTTTTCACTACGTAAATCGTGATGGGCACGGAACGATCAGGTGCAACCGTGCCGCCTTCGTTGACAGTTCACTTGGCGCCTCACGAGAATCCGTCGCGTGTACACGGTGCGGCAGGTCGTCGTTCCCTTCTCCGGCGAGGGTGCGGGCATGGCCGACCTCACCTGGGGACAGGTGAGCTTCTGGCAGGGAATGGCGGACGGTGGCCGGTCGCTGACCATGGGTGGTGCCACTCCCGTGCCTCCCGGTGTGACCGTGCAGCGGATCGCGGACGACCTGGGCTACCTCGTCGGCCGCCACCAGGCCCTGCGCACCCGGCTGAGCATGACCGACGACCCGTTCCGCCCGAAGCAGGTCTGTTCGACCGACGGCGAAGTGGTGCTCGAGGTCGTCGACGTGACCGACGAGGACCCGGCTGTGGTCGCCGACACACTGCGGATCTCCTACGAGGAACGAAAGTTCGACTACGAACACGAGTGGCCGGTGCGGATGGCGGTGATCGTCACAGGCGGTGTGGTGACCCATATGGTCGCCGTCTACCTGCACCTGGCGATCGACGCGTCGGCATTGGAGGTGCTGGCCGCCGATCTGGCGGCGCGCGACCTGGCTGCCGCGCCCGATCCGATCACCGCGATGCAACCGCTGGAACAGGCGGCACAACAGCGCACAGCCGCGGCGCGACGAGCCTCCGACCTGTCGCTGCGCCATCTGGAACGCGTGCTGCGCACCGTGAGCCCGACCCGGTTCGGTCCGCCGAAATACGGTGGGGACATGGCGTTCCGGGTGCTCCGCTACCACTCACCCGCGACCGAGGCGGCGATCCAGGTGGTCGCGACGCGTGAGGGCACCAACACGTCGTCGGTGCTGCTGGCATGCTTCGCCGTCGGTCTCGCACGGTTCACCGGCAGCAACCCTGTGCTCGCGATGCTGTTGGTGAGCAACAGGTTCCGGCCGGGTTTCGCCGCCACGGTCAGCCCGGTCGTGCAGATGAGCCCGTACATGATCGACGTCGCAGACGCAACGCTGAGTGAGGCGGTCAACAGGGCGACGGCCAGCGTGTTCAACACCTACAAGACCGCCTACTACGACCCGTTCCTGCAGGACGAGGTGATGGACCGGGTCAACGCCGAACGTGGCGTGGACGTCGACTGGTCCTGTTTCTACAACGACCGGCGCATGAGCGACCGTGGCACGCGCTCGGGTCCACTCCCGACGCCGGAGGAGATCCGCGCTGCCCTGCCCCGTTCCCGGTACGAGTGGGAGTACGAGCCGGACATCCCGCGGCGCACGCTGTACGTCAACGTCGGCGAGGCGGAGGGCGCCATCGAGTTCGTGATGTCCGCCGACACGCGTTACTTCAGCGAGCAGGACATGGTCGACGTGTTGCGTGGCATGGAGATGGTCGCCGTCGAAGCGGCGCTCGACCCGTCGACACCGACCGGCGTGACCGAATCCGTCGCGACGCCCGCGTGAGTCAGGTCACCAGTTTCGTGTTTGTCAACAATTCGGCTCGCCTGTTTCTGTATACATTCTTCCTGGACGGTCGGAATTCGAGCCGTAATGGGACCGGGAGCCATGCCGACTGGTTTACTCGAAACGTTCGCCGGTGCCGGCGAATTGTTCGCCCGTGTCGAATTCTCCGCAGGGAGGGGGTACATCATGAGCGTCAAGTCCGCCCGTATGGTCATCAAGCGTTCGGTCATCAAGTAGTCAGTCCTCGACGGACCGGCCTCCGCGTGGCGGGGGTCGGAGGAGGGGTGGCGCTGCTCTGCGCGCCACCCCTGTCCGGCGTCCGATCTACTCTCCCAGGTCCTTGGTGACCTGGATGATCGTTCTACCCGCGGTCCGCTGGTGGCTGGCGAACGCGGCGGCCGCCTCGGCGAGCGGACGCACAGCACCGACGATCGGCTTGACGCGTCCGTCCCGCACCCGCTGGGCCAAATCCGCCAGTCCCGCGCGATCGGGTTCCACCACGAAGAAGACGGCGCGCCCGTTCTCGGGTTGCACCGTGGGTGGCATGGCGATGGTCACGACGGTGCCACCGGGGCGCACGAGTGCGGTCGACCGTTCGAGTACATCGCCGCCGATGACGTCGAAGACCACGTCGACCTCGCCGACGCCCGTCAAGGGGTCGGCGTCGAGGTTCAGGAATGCCTGCGCGCCGAGGTCGAGCACCACGGTCGTCGGCCCGTCCGGTGCCGATCACCCGGGCACCGATCTCGTGGGCGAGTTGGACGGCGATCGACCCGACACCGCCTGCGGCGCCGTGGATCAGCACGGTCTGGCCGGTGCGCAGCCCGGCGTGATCGAACAGTCCCTGCCATGCGGTCAGCCCGGAGATCGGCAACGCTGCCGCCACGGTGTGCTCGATGTCGGCGGGGAGAGGGGCGAGGTTGCGGGCCTCCACGGCTGTGTATTCGGCCAGGGAGCCGTCGCGGGCCCAGTCGGTGAGGCCGAACACCCGCTGGCCGACCGTGAGGCCGGTGGTGCCGTAGCCCAGCTCGACGACGACGCCGGACAGCTCGTGCCCGGGAACGCTGGGCGTCCGGTCGCGGCCGGCGCGGTCGGTCCAGGTCGTCGGCCAGTCGAGCTCGCCGGGGGTGAAGCCTGCGGCGTGGACGCGCACGATGACGTCGTTCTCGGCGGCGTGGGGGTAGGGCAGGTCGGTCAGGGTGAGCCCACCGATGCCGGCGGCACGGTCTCGAACTGTGATGGCTCGCATGTCGGTTCCTTCCTCTGGCGAACGTGCAGTGCCGCACCCAAGGACAGCACCCCGACGAACGCGATGTACAGGTAGCCCGTCGTCGCCAGTCCCCAGCAGGGTGCGACCAGTCCGGCTGCGAGAGACGGGACGCTCATCGCCACGTAGCTGACCACGTAGGCGGCGGAGAACACCTCCGACCGTGACGTCGCGGTGGTCGCCCTGCTGATGCCTCGAAAACTGCCGTTGAACGTCAGTCCGACGCCCAACCCGGAGATGATCGATCCGCTGACGAAGACGGCCGGGGAGGCGAGGACCAGGGCGGCTGCCAGACCTGCCGCGCCCACGGTCAGCAGGACCGCGCCCAGCAAGGTGGCGACCCGCACCCGTTGCCGCGCCGCCCACAACCCGCCCGCGCTGTTCGCGACGAACAGCACCGCGATGCTGAGACCGCCCGCGACGCCGAACCGCACGTGCAGGACGTCGCTCACCAGCGACGGTGCGAGCGCGAGGAACAACCCCGTGACGGACCACCCCGCGACGATGGCCGGGACCGCGGCGAGGAACTCGCGTCGCGCTTCCGGTGGCACCCGGACGGTCGGGCGCATCGACGCCAGGCCGCCGGCTCGCCGGGTCACCGTCTCCGGGATCGCCAGTGCCAGCGCGGCCAGGACCACGAACGCGAGCGTGAGTACCGGGAACACC
>DASXYT010000086.1:0-71824 GCA_036502345.1 Pseudonocardiaceae bacterium
CAGCAGGAACGGATGCCCGTCGGGATCGACCCGGAACCCGTGCCGGTCGGCCAGCGGCGGCCACACCTCGCCCGCCAGCACCTGGGTAACGAGGTGGGCGGCGTTGCTGGTTACCTGCACCCTCAGACGCCTTCGACCTCGTTGAACGCCACCCAGCGGCGCTCGCGGGCGGACCGCTCGAAGGCGTTGATGGTCCGCTGGACCAGCGCGCCCTGGGCGAAGTCGCCCTGGTTCTCCGGGGTGCCCGAGATGATCTCGTCGGCGAAGTTCTTCACCAGGTTCGAGTAGAACAGCAGCGGCCACGGCTCGGTGCTTGCGCCGCCCTCGGGGAAGTACTTCTGCGGGATCTCCCGCTCGACGAACTCCACCGAGCCCTTGGTCGCGGTCTTGATCGTCTGGCAGATGCCGAACTCCTCGACCAGGCGGACGATGATCGCGCCCTTCGAGCCGTAGATGCGCACCTCGATGCCAGGGTAGTTGCCGACCGTCACGTAGGAGGACTGCACCGAAGCGAGCCGGCCGCCACCGAATTCGGCAATCCACATGTCGCCGTCGTCGATGTTCACCCGGGTCATCTCGCCGGTGTCCCGTACCACCCGGGACGGTACGAAATTGCGCATCGTTCCGACGACGGCCTCCAGCGGAGTGCCCATCCACCAGTGCATGATGTCGATCACAGGTGCGCCGTAGCCCTCGATCGAGGACACCGCGATGACGTCCGGGTTCTCGTCGCCGTGCATCTGACGCAGCGGTGTCGACGGGTCGAGCCACTGGCTGTTCTGCTCGTAGGCGTTGAGCATGTACGGCTCGCCGATGAAGCCCTGCTCGATCAGTTCGGCGGCGTAGAGGGTGGCCGGCGCGTAGCGGAAGGTGAAGCCGAGCTTGGTCTTGAGGCCCTTGCTCTCCGCGAGGTCGGCGGCCTCGACCACCTTCGCGTAGTCGCTGTGCACCGGCTTCTCGCACAACACGTGCTTGCCGGCCTCCAGCGCCGCCCAGCTGACCTCGAAGTGCGCCGCGTTGCCGGTCACGACGTCGATGACGTCGATGTCCGGATCGGCGACGAGGGCACGGTAGTCGGAGTGCAGGTTGGTCACCCCGAACTCCTCACCGGCACCGCGCAACGCGTTCGCGTCGGTGTCGGCGATGGCGACCACCTCGCAGCGCGGATCCCGCTGCCAGCCCGGAATGTGCGACCGCACGGCCCAGCGGCCCGCTCCGACGACTCCGACTCGCAGTTTGTCCTGTGTCACGAAAGCTCCCGTTCGAAGGTCGGTGGCTGGGTGGTGGGTGGCTGGGTAGTTGGTACTGTGCCGCCGGTCAGGGCTGGCAACTGGATCTCGTCGTGCCGGATGCAGCGGACGCTGTGTCCCGGCTTTCCGGCGTCCAACAGCTCGCTGTCCTGTTCGACGCACTCCGGCTGGGCGAACGCGCAGCGTTCGGCGAAGCGGCAGGTACTGCCCAGGGCGACCAGTTGGGGCGGCGCTCCGGGGATCGTGGTCAGCGGGCGCCCCCGGGGTACCGCGCTGGGCAGCGAGTTGAGCAATGCGGCGGTGTACGGGTGTTCCGGGGCCCGCAGCACGTCGTCGACGTCGGCCAGTTCGACGACCTGGCCCGCGTACATCACCGCGACCCGGTCGCAGACCTGCGCCACCACCGACAGGTCGTGGCTGACCAGCACCAGGCTCAGGCCGGTGTCCCGCTGCAGTTGCAGCAGCAGGTTCAGGATCTGGTCCTGGATGATCACGTCGAGCGCGGTGGTCGGCTCGTCGGCGATCAGCAGCTTCGGCCGGCCGGCCAGCGCGATCGCGATCAGGGTGCGCTGCAGCATGCCGCCGCTGAACTGGTGCGGGAAGTCGTTGAGCCGGTTCTCCGGCGCCGGGATACCGACCATCGTCATCAGCTCGATGACCCGGGCCCGGCGGGCCGAACGGGACAGCGAGTCGTGCGCGTCGACGGCCTCTGCGATCTGCGGCCCGATCTTGCGGATCGGGTTGAGCGAGGTCATCGGGTTCTGCGGGATCATCGCCACGTAGTTGCCCCACAGCGAACGCAGTTGCCGTTGCGGCACACCGAGTACCTCGGCCACGTCCGCGGCCGGGTAGCTGACCGCCCCCTCGTGGGTGGAGTGCTTGGTGGGCAGCAGGCCGAGCATCGCGCGGCACGTCACCGTCTTGCCGCTGCCCGTCTCGCCGACGATGCCGAGCACCTCGTTCTGCCGGACCGTCAGCGACACGTCGTCGGCCGCCGTCACCGTGCCGTTGTCGGTGGGGATGTGCACGCTCAGTCCTCGGATGTCGAGCGCGACATCGTCGGCCCCGGACATCCCGGACGTCATCGCGGTCGTCATCGGGGTTGTCTCCCTAGCAAGGGTGTCGGCCATGTCAACGCGAGTCTCTCGGGCGAAGTGCGTCGGCGAGACCGTCACCGATCAGGCTCAGCGCGACGCCGAGCAGCACCAGCGCGATACCGGGCAGGATGGACAGCCACCACTCGGAGAGGATGTAGTTCTGGCCCTCGGCGATGATCGACCCCCATTCCGGTGTCGGCTGGCGGATGCCGATGCCGAGGAAGCCGAGCGAGGCACCCAGCAGCACGTTGCCGACGGCGTCGACCATGGCGAAGATCAGGCATGCCGGCAGCACACTGGGCAGCGTGTGCCGGAAGATGATGCGCAGCCGGGAGAACCCGAGCGCACGCGCCGCCACGACGTAGCCGTAGCCGTTCGCCGAGACCGTGCGGCCGTGCGAGATCCGGGCGTAGCTGACCCAACTGGCCACCCACAGCGCGATGAACAGGTTGAGCAGGCTCGGCCCGAGCATCGCGATGATCGCGATCACCAGCACGATGAACGGGAACGCGAACACCAGGTCCACGAAGCGCATCGCGATGGTGCCGAACGGCCTGCCGAAGTGGCCGGCGAACAGCCCGACCAGCATGCCGAAGACCATCGTCACCGACGTGGCGCCGAACGCGATGGCCAGGTCGTAGCGGCCGCCGTACAGGATGCGGGACAACAGGTCCCTGCCGAACTCGTCGGTGCCCAGCAGGTGCCCCGGCGCGAACGGCGGCAGCAGCGGGTTGAGCGGATCGATGGTCGTCGGCGAGTACTTCGTGAACAGCGGGGCGCCGATGCAGCCGATCGCGATGATCACCAGCAGCACCGTGCCGCTGATCAGCGCGATCCTGCCGCGCATGAACGTCGGCACGAGGACCTGGGTCCTGGCGATGACCCTGCTGCGGCCGGTGACCATCGGGCTGGCAACGACCATGTCACACCGCCTTGAGGGTGAGTCGGGGGTCGAGGCTGACGTGCAGCACGTCGGTGACCAGGTTGACCGCGAGCACGAACACACCGAAGAACAACGTCAGGGCCTGCACTACCGGAAAGTCGCGAGTGGACACCGAGCTGACCAGCAGGCTGCCCAGTCCCGGTATCGAGAAGACGTTCTCGATGATCACCGTGCCGCCGACCAGGAACGCGAGGTTGACACCGAACACGACGATCAGCGGCAGCAGCGAGTTGGGCAGCACGTCGCGCCGCAGCACGGTGAACCAGCTCAACCCCTTCAGCTTCGCCGTGGTGACGTAGTCGGTGCCCAGCACCTCGATCACCGTGGCCCGCAGCGACCGCACCAGCACCGTGGAGAACGGGATGGCCAGCGTGACCGCGGGGAGGAACAGGTGCCCGATGTGCCCTGCGAAACCGCTGCCGTAGCCCTCGATCGGGAAGATCGGGATCTTCACGCCGAACAGCAGGATCAGCAGCACGCCGATCAGGAAGCCGGGCAGCGCGTAGCCGACCAGGAAGAAGACCCTCGCACCCTGGTCGACCAGGCCGCCCTGGCGCAGTGCGGAGATGGTGCCCAGCGGTACCGCGATGAGCACGGTCAGCACCCCGGCGAACGCGATCAGGAAGATCGTCGCCGGGAACCGGACAGCGATCTCGTGCGCGACAGCATCGTGGTAGTAGTACGACATTCCGAGGTTGCCGACCACGCTGTGCCGCAGGAACAGCCAGTACTGCGCCGGTATCGACTGGTCCAAACCGAGGTTGTGGTTGACCAGTGCGGCCGCCTGTGGCGTGTAGTGGTTGCCGAGCAACTGGAGCGCCGGATCGCCTGGCACCAGCCGGATCAGCACGAACGACACGACTGTGATGCCCACGAGGATCGGAATCAGCTGACCGATGCGCTTGCCCAAGTAGAACAGCAGTTGCATGTCGTCGTCTCCTTTCTTGTGACTGGTGCCAGGCGATTCGCCACTAGTGGGTGCCGACCGTCAGGGTGAGCAGCGAGTTGTTGTAGTTGCCCAGCGGCGATGCCGCGAAGCCGTTCACCCACTTGCCCTGCGCGTACCGGAACGGCGGGTAGGCCAGCGACAGGTACGGGGTCTGCTCGTACACGATCTGCTGGATCTGCGCGTACATCTGGGCGCGCTTGGTCGCGTCGGTCTGCGACCTTGCGTCGTTGGCCAGTTGTGCCGCGGTCGGGTCGTTCCAGTAGGTGTCGAAGGAGTTCGAACCCGCGTCCGGCACGACACCGAAGGTCACGACCTCGTCCGGGTCGATGATGTCGTTGGTCCAGTAGCGCTCACCGAGGCCGTAGTTGCCGGTGCCTTCCTTGTCGTAGGCGGTCACCAGCTCGTAGGACTCGATGTTCACCGTGATGCCGATCTTGGCCAGGTCGGACTTCATGACGACGGCCTCGGCCTGGCCCGCCGCGTCACCACTGACCGTGATGAGGTTGGTGGTGAACCCGTTCGGGAACCCGGCCTGGGTGAGCAGGTCCTTCGCCTTGGCGATGTCCACCTTGGGCTGCGGCAGGCTCGCGTTCCAGTACTGCATCTTGTACGGCATGAACGACGTCGCCGGTGTCGCGGTGTTCTGGTAGGCGAGCTTGTTGATCTCGTTCAGGTCGATGGCCGCCCGCACCGCCTGCCGGACCTTGACGTTCTTGAAGTACTGGTTCTTCGTGGACATCTGGACGAAGTCGACCCTGGTGGACGGGAACAGGTCGGACTTCAGCTTCGGGTTCGCGTTGATCTGCTTCACCAGGTTGCTCGGCGGGTTCTCGATCACGTCCACCTTGCCGGCCTGCAGATCCAACAACCGCGTGTTGTCGTCGGTGATGATCTCCAGCTTGACGTTCTTGATCTTCGGCTTCGTCCCGTACCAGAACTTGTTGACGGTGAAGTCGATCTCGGAGTCGGGGTTGTAGCTGGTCACCACGAACGGGCCACTGCCGATCGGGTGGGTGAAGAAGGAGTCGCCCTGCGCCTGGACCTGCTTCTGCGGCAGCACCGAGAAGGCGTACATCGCCAGGTCGGCGAGCAGCGGCGCGTGCGGCTGCGACAGCTTGACGACGACGGTCTTGGTGTCCGTCGCGGTGACCGACTTGACCGCCGTGATCAGGAAGCCCCAGCCGCCGTCCAGCGCCTTCGCCCTGTTGATCGAGTAGACGGCGTCCTGCGCGGTGACCGGGGTCCCGTCGGAGAACTTCGCGTCGCGCAGGTGGAACGTGTAGGTCAGCTTGTCCGGCGACACGTCCCAGCCGGTGGCCAGGTCGGGGACGATCTTGGTGCCGGTGGCGTCCGGCGCCACCAGCCTGCTGTAGAGGTTCTGGTCGAGCCAGATCGACTCGTTGACCGAGTTCTGCTCCGGGTCCAGCGTGTCGACCTTGACCGCGTTGGCCATGATCAGCGTGTCGACCGCGCTGGTGGCGGCGGGAGCGCCGCCGGTCGAGCCGGACGAGGACGTGCCTGACGAGCAGGCGGCGATCACCGAAACGGCGACCAGCGGCAGGGCGATCGCGCTGCGCCTGATCCGTCTGGACCAGGTGGCTCGCGACAACGTACCGATCATGCGGTCACATCTCCTTCAACGGTGACGATCTCCGGCGGCGTCGGCGGATAGAGGTGGCAGACGACGGAGCGTCCCGCGTCGGGCTTGGTGACGACGGGAACCTCCAGTCGGCAGACGTCCATCGCAGCCGGGCAGCGCGGGTGGAAGACACAGCCGGACGGCGGCTCGATGGGATTGGGCATGTCGCCCGTGAGCGAGGGTGCTGCCGGTTCGCGGCGCGCGTCCAGGCTGGGCGCCGCGTCGAGCAGAGCACGGGTGTACGGGTGTTTCGGGTCGTTGATGATCTCCGCCGCCGGTCCCTCTTCGACGATGCGACCGAGGTACATGACGGCGATCCGGTCGGCCAGTCGCTTGACGACGGCGAGGTCGTGGGTGATGAACACGTAGGCGAGGCCGAGTTCGTCACGCAGCTTCTCGAACAGGTTGAGGACCTGGGCCTGCACCGAGACATCGAGGGCGGACACGGGTTCGTCGGCCACGATCAGCTTGGGGCCGACAGCGAGGGCACGCGCGATGCTGACCCGCTGCCGGCCACCACCGGACAGTTGGCCGGGCAGCCGGTCGCGCATGGACACCGGGTAGCCGACGAGTTCGAAGAGCCGGTTGGTCTCGTCGTCCCGCGCCGCCCGGGACTTCCACCCGTGCACCTTGAGTACCTCGCCGATCGACGCGGCGACCGTCCGATAGGGATTGAGTGTGGAATAGGGGTCCTGCAGGATGATCTGTACCGTGCGGCGCAACTTCTGCGATTCCTCACGGTCCAGGCCCATCACGGACCGGCCTTCGATCTGGACGTCCCCGGAGGTCGGATCCTCCAGCCGCACGATCAGCCGGCCGAGGGTGGACTTCCCGGATCCCGTCTCGCCGACGACCGCGTAGGTCTCACCGCGCGAGACGGTGAGCGACACGTCGGCGACCGCGTGCAGTCGGGTCGACGGCCGTCCGGCGAGTCGGCCCACCGTGGACGGCTCGTGGCCGTACCACTTGTTGAGTTCTGAGGTCCGCAGCAGGGGTGCTGTGGAGTCGGTTGTCGTCACCAGCCCACCCCGGTCCCTGTCATCGTGCCCCGCTGTCGGGGCGTTGCGGACACCCTACGGCGATTGTCGACACTCGACAACAGGCAAATATGAAGTTTTCTTCTGCGAAACACAAGGGGGTGGGGCGCAGGCGGAAGTCGTTAGCCTGCCTACGTTTTCCGGACCGAGCGCCACTCGTCGGTGGCCCCGATGGCGGCCTCGAGTACGCGATGAGTGAGCGCCGCGTGCCGCAGAGTGGGCAGTGTGGCCGACACCGTGCCGCCCTCGCGCATGGTGGCCAGCAGGTCGTCGAGGTGCAGTCTGGCGCACGCGTCGGTGAGTGCCGGCAGCTCGGCGACCGGCAGTTTCGTGCCGTCGGGATGGGAGAGCGTGTACTGGTCGGTGCCGTCGTTCAGCCTGACCTCGGCCAGACCGGTGGAGGTGTGCACCCGAATCGTGATCCCCGGGTAGCCGCCGGTGAGCACCCAGCTACAGAGCAGTGTCCCGCTGGACCCGTTGGCGAAACGCAATTGCAACGTTGCCAGATCGTCCACTTGCGCATCGGGCAGCACGCGCACCAGGTTGCTGCTCACCGCGGCCACCGGTCCGACCAGCCACTGGCACAGGTCCAGCACGTGTGAGCCGTACTCCAGCAGCGCACCCGCGGCCACGTAGGCGGCGTCGCCCTTCCAGTTCATCGGCTTACCGAGCAGCGGGTGGAACTGCGCGTTGTGTTCGTACAGTTCGATCAGCCAGACGTCACCGAGCCTGCCGGTGGCCAGGTCTTCGCGGAGAGCTCGCATCGCGGGGGCGTAGCGGAACGAGTAGCCGACGGTCGCCGGGACGCCCTTGCTCTCGGCGAGCGCTGCCAGTTCTTCTGCCGCTGCCGGCGAGTTGCCGAGCGGCTTCTCGCAGTAGACCGCGATCCCCCTGCTCAGCGCGGCCCGAGCGGCGTCGACGTGCAGGTGGTCAGGGGCGGCGATCACCAGCAGGTCGAGGTCGGGGTGCGCGGCGAACAACTCGTCCAGCGTCCGGTAGGTGGGGTTGATCGCCGTGCTCACCGGATCGACACCGGCGACGACGTCGACGTCCGGCGCTTGGTCGA
Source organism: Pseudonocardiaceae bacterium (assembly GCA_036502345.1). Lineage (GTDB taxonomy): Bacteria > Actinomycetota > Actinomycetes > Mycobacteriales > Pseudonocardiaceae > DATEPR01. Next base: position 7,982 of record DASXYT010000086.1, read on the forward strand.
GCGCAGGGATCAGCACCTGTCGGGCCCAGCCTCCGACGCCGAACACCGCGGCCCGAATCGTGCGCATCGTTTTCTCCCGGCTCCCTGGAACAACACCGCCGTAGTCGGCACGGGCACCAGCCGCACCGTCTCGATGCGACCGGCCAGCCACAGGCCGACGTCGACAATCGACGGCATGACACCACGTAGTGCCACGGCCACACCGTGTCCTGCGCACTCCGCGACCAGCCGCCGACGATTGACGAACAGCGCCGGGTCGTGGATCCCCGGCGGCGGAGTGCCGGGGACGCGCTCGGCCACCGTAACCGCAAGCAGCCGCGCCAGCCATGTGTCGGCGATGGTGTCGAGTACGAGGAGACCGCCCGGCTTCAGCAGTCGGCAGGCTTCGCCGACCACAGCGGACAGGTCGGTGACGTGCTCCAGGATCTCCCCCGCGCTGACGACATCGGCACAGCCGTCGGCCAGCGGTACATGACACACGTCCGCCCGGACGGCGGTGACACCGTGTTGTCCGGCCTGGGCCAGCGCGCTGGCGGTGATGTCGACCCCGATGTGCCGGTAGCCCTTGCCGACGAGGTGCGGTGCGAGCAGACCGGCGCCGCAGCCGAGATCGACCAGCACGGCGCCGGGCTTCGTGGCCGGCGGCATGAGAGCGCCCCGAGCGGCGGCCAGCCAGTGCAGCATCGCGAACTGCCCCCGAGGCCGCCACCACTGCGCCGCGAGATCGTCGTACTGGGCAGGATCGTTGCGCACTACCGGGGATGGGGGCACCCCACCACGCTAGCCGCGGTTGAAGTCGAAGTCGGAGATCAGATCGCCGATCAGCCGGATGCTGGTCATGACGTCGTCGTGTCCGATGCTGCCCATCTGTTGTAGGCACATCATCCTGTCGATGCCCAGGTCCGCGTACGCCTGGAGTTTGCGGCGACAGGTTTCCGGGCTGCCGACGATCAGTGAGTCCTGCGCGCTGAGCACCGAGAAGATCTCGTCCTCCGGCACGTCCTCGCCCTGCACGATCCGGCCGATCAGCATTTTTCCCTCGGTGATCGCGTCATCCGCCTCGCCGCGCAGGAACTGGCCGGTCAGACCGCCGCCGTCCGGCTTGCTCAGCAATTCGTTCTGCAACCGCGTCGTGCTGACGAACTGCGCTGCCGCCTCGAAGAAGGTCAGCGCGGTCACGGTGTACCAGGCCGCCGCGGCCGCGGCACCGTTGCGCATCGCCTGCTCGTCGGTTTCCGCGCAGTGCACGAACGTGAAGAACGCGACCTGGTTGTTCACGAACGAACCGACCGGCTCGGTGCACTGCTCGGCCGCTGCCCGGTACAGACCGACCATCCGTCCCGCGCGTTCCAACGACTCCCACATCGTGGTGCCCAGCACGCCGACACCCCGCCGACCCGCCTCCTCGAACGACGACGGGCTGGCCGCAGGCTGCCACAGCGGCGGATGCGGACTCTGCAGCGGCTTCGGGATGATCGACGCGTCGGTGATCTGGAAGTTGTCGCTCTCGTAGGAGAACCGGTCCGACGTCCAGATCTTCGTCACCAGTTCGAACGCCTGCTGGGTCTGCGGGCGGACATCCGCGGCGTCGATGCCGAACAACCGCCATTCCGGGATGGTCGAACGGGTAAGCCCCAGTTCCAGCCTGCCGCCGGACAGGTGGTCCAGGGTCGCGGCCCGCTCGGCCACCCGGATCGGATGGTTGAACCGGGCAGGCGCCAGGACGGCGGAATGGCCGAGCCGGATCCTGTTGGTGTGCTGGGAGATCGCGGTGAGCAGCAGTTCCGGCGCCGACGACAGGCTGAACTCCTCGGCGCCGTGGTGCTCGACCTGCCACCAGCAGCCGTAGCCCAGTTCGTCCGCGAGTTTCGCCTGCTCGATGGCCTGCCGGAACCGGATCTGTTCATGGCCTGGCGACCACGGTCGGGGGTTCTGGATCTCGTTGAACAGGTCGATCTTCATTGAGGGACCTCCGCCGTCACGCCGACACCCGCCGACCGTCAGTCGCGCTGCGCAATCAGTCCGTTACCAAGCGAATGGCTGAAGCTGTTGGTCCAATGGTGCGTTCGTCATCCGATTGGCCAGCGTCGACATTGTGTAGGTCCCGATGCCGAGCACGACCTCGAGCGCGTTCTGGCTGGTGTAGCCCCGCGCGAGGAACGCCTGCCACGATTCGTCACTGACCGCTCCGGTGCTCGCGATGACGTCAAGCGTGAACACCCGGATCGCTTCGAGGCGGTCGTCGGCAAGCGGCTTCCCACCCCGCAGTGCGGCAATGAGGTCCGCGCCCGCGTCCAGCGCTGTCAGCCTCGCCGTGTGCATGGCCACGCAGACGTGGCACTCGTTGCGGGTCGCGATCGTCATGATGACCACCTCGCGGGCGATCGGGTCCAGCGTCGTGGTCTCGAATGCCGCGCTGAGCTTGAGGAAGCCGTCCAGCAGTTGCGGCACGGCGGCCATCCTGGCGACCGGCGCCGGCAGGTAACCGAGGTGCTTGGTGGTCGCCGCCACGGATCGACGGGCGGCGGGCGGGGCGGATTCGAGGGTGTGGTCCGTGAACACGGGCATGATGACTGCTCCAGTAGACTCGACAACGTGGTTGACGAAATAGTAAACCGAGTTGTCGAGTTTGCCAATGGCTGAGCAGGGCTCCGGCTTCGAGTTGCCCCTCCTGCTGTTCGCAGGCTTCCGCACGCTCATCGACGCGCTGCACACCGAACTGGCCAGGCAGGGCCACCCTGACGTGCGCCCGGCCTACGGCTTCGCCATGCAGGCGATCGGCATCGACGGAGCGACGGCCAGCGAACTGGGCAGGCGCCTCGGCGTCTCGAAGCAGGCTGCCGGCAAGACCGTGGACCGGCTGGCGGCCCTCGGCTACGCGGAGCGGGTGGACGACGACACGGACGGCCGCCGCAAGCTGGTCCGGCTCACCCCACGCGGGATCGACTCACTGGTCAGGTCGGCCGAGATCTTCGACCAGCTACGCGCACAGTGGGCGGCGACCCTGGGCCAGAACCGGTTGGCCAGCATGGAGAACGACCTGCGCACGGTGGTGCCGACCGACGGCTTCCGCCTCGACGTCGCAGGCTGGTTCGGCTGAGGCACCGCCTCAGCGTTCCGCCACCGTCACCGTGACCGGCTCGGCGACGGACGTCTCGTCGATGTCCGACGTGCGCACCGTGATCACCAACTGCCACGAGCCCGCTATCGAGATGTCCTTGACCGCCGACCGGTACGTGCCCATGCCGACGTGCTGCACGGTGGCCCACAACGGACTGAACTCACGGGCGGGCAGAACGAACTCCACGTCCAACTCGGCCACGTCCATCCGCCACCCGTGCGGGTTGAGCACGGTGACCGACACGACGTCCGGGCCGGTGGTCAGCGGCCGGAACTTCACCTTCAACGTGCCGGCACCGCGTGGCCCCCCGGTGTCGAACGCGATCGTGTTGTAGTCCGGTGTGGACGGTAAGGCGGGGAGATGTGTCCGCGCGGGCTGGGTGTTGACCAGGGCGGCGGTCAACGCGAGCACGACAACGGCACCAGCCGTCTCGGCAACGACGGCGTACCGAGGTGAGGCCGCCCGGGACCGGACCCAGCGCCGGGACAGCCACACCGCGCCGAGCAACCCCGCGACAGCGGCGATCTTGAGCAGCAGCAGCCGGCCGTACTCGGTGTCCACGAACGCGAGCCAGCCGCCCAACTGCCGCCAACTCTGGTACGTCCCCGTCAGCACGAGCACGGCAACGCAGGCAAATGCGGGCCGGGAGAACCGTTGCACCGCCTCGGCGGGTGGCTTCGCCTGCCACAACACGACAAGACCGCCGAGCCAGAGGCCCATCGCGGCCAGGTGCAGCGCGTCCACCGGCAGTGCCAGAGCCGACTGCGATCCGCTGATCAGGTGCCCGGAGATCGACCATGTGACCGCCAACCCGGTGCCCAGCGCGGCGCACACCCAGCCGAGCACCGCCCGCCGCCGGGCCGCCAGCACCTCGCTGAGCAGCGGTACGGCGATGGCCAGCAGCGACACCCGCAGCGCGAGACCGGTCCCCAGCGGCAGGGCCATGGTGGACGCGAAGAGGTCGGTGTCCAACAGGTGGCCCAGCCCGACCCCGGCACCGTAGGGCCCCTGCAGCAGCGCGTCGGCGACGGTGGACAGCAGCAACACCGGCCACGAGCCCCAGATCAGCCTGCGTATCCGCCGCTCCGCGGCACCCTCCGGCCAGCACAGCAGCACGAAGCCGACCGCACCGAACAGCAGTGCGAAACTCGCGTAGCCGAGGACCCGGCTGGTCCAGTACAGGACGCCGACCGTCGTGCTGCCCGCCGGTGGCAGGGCGACCGCCGCGGTGCTGGACGGATGCCCGACGGAGAACGTGAATACCCCGGACACCGGGCTCGAATCGGCCGACACCACGCGCCACGCCACGGTGTAGGTGCCGTCGGCCGTGGACGTGACCGCGACGCCGACGGTGTCCGCCCGGCCGGTGATGTGGCCCGCCCTGCCGTTGTCCACGGCCGAGCCGTCCGGTGCCAGCACCCGCACGCCGCCCGCCGTGACCTGCACGCGCTCGCCGAAGGTCAACGTCACGTGGCCGGGCACCGAGGCCAGCACCCCGAGCGATCCGGGCTGGGTGGAGATCAACTGAGCGTGTGCCGATGCCGGGCCCGCGCTCGCGAACAACGCCACGAGGACGCCGACCAGCACCAGCAGGGTGGCTCTCATCTTCGGCTGCGGGTGCGCCGCAGCGCGATGGCCGCCAGCACGCAGGCGACCAGGCCGACGAGAACACTGATGACCTCGACCGGGAACTCGGTCGGTCCGTACGGCGACGGATCGGCCGTGTCCAGATTGGTCGATGCCGAGCGCAACAGCGGATCGTCGCTCAGCAGTGTCACGGTCGGCGCGGGATGCTCGGGCGCCGCCACGCCCGGCGTCGGGGTGTCGATCCAGCGCACCACGTCACCGTTGCTGTAGGTCTGGATCGCCTTGAACACCAGCCGGTCGGTGTTGGTGGGCAGCGGGCCGAGCGACACCGTGAAGTCCTCGAAGTTGTCCGGCGCGATCTTGCCGCCGGACCAGATGATCCGCGACACCGCCTCGGTGACCGGGCCGTCGTCGGACATCAGCGGTTTGGTGAGCTTGACCTTGTCGACCTGGATGTGCCAGCCGGGCAGTGTTTTCGCCACCACGGATGCGATCGGGTGAGCGGCCGGGAACGCGATCTCCAGTTCCGTGGTGTTGGCGGAGGTCTCCTCGTTGGGCACCTGGAAGGAGATGTCCGCCATGCTGCCCTGGGTCGCGATGTTCGGCGTGGCCACGACGTGTGCGGATGCGGTCCCGATGCCGGCCACCAGGCCGCCGACCACGACCGCGCCCACCGCGATGACCTTGCCTAACAAGTATTCCATTATCTACCCCATTTGTCTGGGCAGGACCGGGGTCGTGCTGCTCGTCGGAAAAATACCTTTACCACATGTGCACAGATATAAGTAGAAACCCTTGGGGGGTGTCGACTCCCGGCCTCACGAAGCCGGGTGCAGATGGGTGCGCTGGCCGTCGTGGTCGAAGACGCACAGCACCTCCGCAGGCCCTTCGTGCGCGCCGAACGCGTGCGGAATCATCGTGGAGAACGCAGCGGCCTGGCCCGTTTCCACCAGGATGGTCCGCTCCCCCAACAGCAGCACGACGGTGCCGGACAGCACGGTGAACCAGTCCTTGCCAGGATGCACCTTCAATTCGGTGGTGCCGCGCACGGGTGCCGGTCTGGTGATCCGCATCTTGGCAACGGAGATGCCGAGCGGCCCTGGTTCCCTGGTCAGCATCCACGTGGTCATGCCTCGGGCCTCGTCCCGCCTCGGCCGGATCACCACGTCCTCGTCGTCGACGGACTCGACCAGTTGGTCGAGGGTGCTGCCCAGCGCCCTGGCGATCGGGGCGAGTTGGTCCAGCGCGATCCGCCGGTGGCCGGTCTCGATCCGGCTCAGCGTGGACGGGCTCAGGTAGCAGCGGGCGGCCAGGTCGTCCAGCGACCAGCCCTTGGCCACCCGGAGCCCCCTGATCCGCTGGCGGACCAGGCTGTCCAACATCCCGTCTTGCGTCATACGCAAGAGTCTATGCCATCAGCGCAAGGTGCCCGTATGGTCGAGCACATGGCGAACCACCAACACCAGCACGCCGCCGACCAGGACTGGTCGGCCATGATCGAACTCCTGGACCTGGACGGCGAGGTGCTGCACGAGTACCTGGCCGACGCGACGTCGTGGGTCCGCCAACTGTCCGACGGCCACCCCCGGGACCGGATCGTGGACCTGGGCAGCGGTACCGGAACCGGCGCCATCGCCCTGGCCCAGCGGTTCGAGGGCGCCGAGGTCATCGCCGTGGACGCGGCCGCGCCGGTACTGGAACGGCTGCGGGTCAAGGCCGTCGATCTCGGCCTGGCCGAGCGGGTGCGGACCGTGGTGGCCGACCTGGACGCCGGCTGGCCCGCGATCGACGACGTGGACGTGGTGTGGGCGTCCAACTCCATGCACCACATGGCGGATCCCGATCGCGTCCTCGCCGACATCCACGACGCGCTGCGCCCCGGCGGGCTGCTGGTGGTGGCCGAGATGGAGTCGTTCCCGCGCTTCCTGCCGGACAACGTCGGCGACGGGCTCGAAGCACGCTGCCATGCCACCGCCGCCGAACAGACTCGCCACGAACTACCGCATCTCGGCGGCGACTGGGGTGCCATGGCGGCCAAGGCGGGCTTCACCATCGAGGCCCAGCGGACGTTCACCGTCGACCTGACGCCACCGCTGCCCGACGCCACCGGCCGCTTCGCGCAGGAATCCCTGCGCCGGATGCGGCAGCACCTGGCCGAGAGCCTGACCTCCGACGACCTGGCCACGCTCGACGCCCTGATCGACGGGCCGGACAGCGTGCTGCACCGCACCGACCTGAGTGTGCGCACGGCGAGGACCCTGTGGGCGGGCCGGCGGTCGTGAGTTAGGCGCGCCTCGGGACGGAAATGGACGGCACCGGGCCGAACGACGGCGAGACGGCGAACGCCGTGTCGGAGTGGAGCTCGTCGGGCGCCAGGCCACGGTCGATACCGTGCGGCACAACGGTTTGGCCCGGCTCCAGGGCAAGCTTCCTACCGTTGAGGTAGACGTCGATCATGTCCGGCTCGAACGACACCATGTCGGCCACCTTGGCCACCTCGGGCCACGCCTCCGGGTAGGACCACGCCGCCCGACCGCGCTGGCCGATCTCGTAGTAGCTGGCCAAACCCTTGTACGGGCAGAACGTCTGGCCGTCGACCGGGGTCAGCGCCGACTCGTCGACATCCGAACGCGGCACGTACCAGCGGGGTGCGAAGCCCGACTCGTAGAGCACCACCGGGCGCCGGGTCTCGGCGATCACGCGATCCCCGTCCCGCACCACGAGGTGACGGGACGTCTGCCGGATGTCGTTGCGGTGGTACAGGTCCGCCGCGTGCCCCACGATGCGCTCGTCCTCCTCGTAGAAGGCTTCCATCGCGCGCCAGGCGAACGCCACCCTGTCCCACAGCACGGCCGCGTACTCCGGCAGGTCCGTGAACCGCCAGGCGGCCCGGTTGGCCTGCTGCTCGCCGGCGTGGACGCTGAACCACGCGGTCGCCCCGAGGTCACGGTGGTCCGTCGTGTGGCTCTCCGCAGTGAGGACGCCGTCACCGACGTCGGCGAGCGGGAAGAACGCCACCGGGTAGCGGCCGGGTTCGTGCAGCAGGACCACGTCCTCGCTGTCGGCCACCCACTCGCCACCGAACCGCACGCGCATCCGCCGCCGCAGCGGCTCGGCGAACAGCAGTCGCTCCGGCAACGGCTCCGCCGTCAGGAACTGCCCAACCGACCTGGTCGACAACGGTCCCTGCTGCCATGCAAGACCCAACGGTCCCACCTCCTTGGCTAATGCGTAATATGACAATACATGCATTAGTCAGCTACATGCAAGAGGAGGTGGGCGCTGTGACTAACGGGTATGGTGCCGTCATGGACATTCAGCCGGCGCTGGCCGACGTGCAGCGGGCAGGCTTTCCGATGGGCGGCGAACCGCTGATCGCGCTGGACCTGGTGGACACCGTCGTCCTGGTCACCACACCGTCCACCGACCTGATCGGTGCGCAGGCCAGGATGGCCGAGTGGTGGGAGCTCCAGGCGCCTCGGCTACCGGTCGGTCCCACGCCGGACCCGGCCGCCACCCGCAGGCTGCGGGCCGCCATCCGAGACCTGTTCGACGCCCACCTCGAACACCGGGTGCCGCAGTCCACCTCGATCGGCGACGTGAACGCGGCCGCCGCCGGTGCACCGACCAGCCCTCAGCTGACCGGGTTCGCCGACGGCAACCCGCAGGTCGAGACCCGATGGCACACCGAACTCGGTGGCAACGCGTCGCTGGCGGTGATCGCTCGCGAGGCGATCGACCTGCTGGCCGGCCCGGACCGCATGGCCCGGTTGCGCCGCTGCGCCAACCCGGCCTGCTCGATGCTGTTCCTGGCCGAGAACAAGCGGCGCCAGTGGTGCACCGCCAACATCTGCGGCAACCGCACCCGCGTCGCCCGGCACTACGAGCGCACCCATGCCGACCGGTAAGCCGATGGGGCGCCTGCTGTCCCTCAACGTCGGACTCCCCGCGACCGTGCCGTGGCAGGGCAGAACCGTGTACACCGGCATCGTCAAGCGACCCGTCGACGGCCCGCGCAAGGTGCGCAGGCTCAACATCGACGGCGACGGCCAGGGTGACCTCAACGGCCACGGCGGCGAGATGCGTGCCGTGCTGGTCTACCAACGGCAGTCCTACGACTTCTGGCAGCGGAAACTCGGCCGGGACGATTTCGAATTCGGCCAGTTCGGCGAGAACTTCACCGTCGACGGCCTGCCGGACGACGAGGTGCACATCGGTGACCGCTACCGCATCGGCGATGCCGAGTTCGAGGTCACCCAGCCGCGGGTGACCTGTTTCCGGGTCGGCATGCGCCTCGGAGAGCCGGACATGCCGTCGCTGCTGGTCGCCCACCACCGGCCCGGCTTCTACCTCCGGGTCGTCGAGGAGGGCCACGTCCAGGCAGGCGACGAGATCGTCCGCACCAGGATCGGCCGGCACCGGATGAGCGTTGCCGACATCGACGCGCTGCTCTACCTGCCGAACAGGGACGTCGCCCGGCTGCGTGACGCGGTGGACATCCCCGCGCTCAGCCCCGGCTGGCAGGGTTCGTTCCTGGAACTGCTGAACAGCCCAGCGACCAGCGCGCCACCGGCAGGCACCGAACCCGCCGGCTGGGCCGGCTTCCGGCCGCTGCGGGTCTCGCGGATCGTGCCGGAGAGCCCGGCCGTCGCGTCGGTCTACCTGGCGGCCGAGGACGGGACACCACTCCCCCGGCCGAGGCCCGGCCAGTACCTCACCCTGCGCGTCACCAGCGCGGCCGACCCGGCGCCGGTGCGCAGCTACTCGCTGTCCGCCGACCCGGCGCACGGCGAGTACCGGATCAGCGTGAAGCGCGAGACGCACGGCCTGGTCAGCGCCTACATCCACAGCCACCTGCGGGCCGGCAGCACGGTGGACGTCGCTGCTCCGCGCGGCGACTTCGTGCTGCCAGACGGCGACGAGACGACGCCCGTACTGCTGCTGTCCGCCGGTATCGGGGTGACCCCGGTGCTGGCGATGCTGCACACGCTTGCGGCGGCCGGCGGCAAACGCGACATCTGGTGGCTGCACACCACCCGTTCGCCGGCCGACCACGTCTTCGCGACGGAGGCCCACGACCTGCTGGCCGGCCTGGCCAACAGCCACGAGCACGTCTTCTACACGGCGGAGGGCCACGGCAGGCTGGACCACGCTGCCCTGGCGGCACTGCGCCTGCCGACCGACGCGACCGCCTACCTGTGTGGCCCGGACGGGTTCATGAGCGCGATGCGGGACGCGCTGATCGATGTCGGCCTGGCAGCGGGTGGCATCCACAGCGAACTGTTCGGCGCACTGCCGGCGATCAATCCCGGCCTCACCGACGTCACCAGAAAACCGCCGCACCAGCCGCCAGGGCCGGCAGGCACCGGGCCACGGATCACGTTCGCGCGCAGCGGGCTGACCGCGCCATGGAGCGAGGCCTACCCGACCGTGCTGGAGTTCGCGGAAGCATGCGACGTGCCGACCAGGTGGTCCTGCCGCTCCGGCGTCTGCCACACGTGCCAGACCCCGATACTGTCCGGCACCGTCCGCTATGGACCAGAACCGCTGGAGCCCGCCGAACCCGGCACGGTCCTGGTCTGCTGCGCGCAACCGGACACCGACCTCGTGCTGGACCTGTGAAGCGGGCGGATCTGCTGGACGCACTCGACGTGATCGAGCGAACGGCACTGTTCAGCGACACCGTGGACTGGGCTGCCGTGCGCGGGGACGCCGAAACGGTCCCCGACGCACACGCCTTCCTGACCACGGTGCTCAAGCAGGCAGGCGGCCGGCACAGTCACCTGACACCGCCCGGACCACCGAGGTCACTCCCTCCGAAGGTGGTCGCGGCCCTGGGCCCGCCGCTGCCGACCGGCGAGCTGATCGAGACGGTCGGCTACCTGAGACTGCCCCGTTTGTCGGGCGGTCTGCGGCGCGCCCGCGACTACGTCAGGACGGGTGGCAGGGTGCTCGACGGCCTGGTCGCGGCGCATCCCAGTGCCTGGATCGTGGATCTGCGGGCCAACACCGGCGGCAACATGTGGCCGATGCTCGCCGTCGCGGCGACCCTGTTGCCCGACGGTGTGCTCGGCCATTTCGGCCTACCCGACGGCAGCTACCTGGTCTGGTCGCTGAACCGGGGGCGACTCCGGCTGGACGGCAAGCGGATGGCTCGCTCGCACAGCCCGGCTCACCAGGGCGGCGACGTGCCCATCGCAGTGCTCGTCTCACGCCACACGGCCAGCGCGGGCGAGGCGGTGGCCGTCGCCTTCGCGGGTCTGCCCACCGTTCGCCTGATCGGCGCGCCGACGGCGGGCTTCACCACCGGCAACAGCACCCACGTGCTGCGTGACGGCACCCGGCTGCACATCAGCGGTTCGTACTACGCCGACCGCGACCGCCGCCGCATCGACGGGCCCGTACCGGTGGACATCAACGCTGACGCCGCGCTGGATGCCGCCCTGTCCTGGATCAGCGAAGTGTGATCAGCTACCGGACATGACTGGAACGCGGAGACGAGTGTTGGTGACCGGCGGATCACGGGGTATCGGCGCTGCGATCTGCCGCCGCCTGGCAGCGCAGGGTGACCGGATCGCCATCCACTGCCGGTCCACTGTGGCCGCCGCCGACCGCCTGCGGTCCGAGTTGGACGGTACCGGCCACATCATCGTCGCTGCCGACCTGGAGGACACCGACTCCATCAGCCCGCTGGTCGACACCGTCGTCGCGGATCTCGGCGGCATCGACGTGCTGGTGCACAACGCGGGGATCTTCGTCAACCACCCCGTCGTCACCACGTCGTTCGACGAGTGGATCACGTCCTGGCGTCAGGTCCTGGACGTCAACCTGATCTCCGGCGCCGCCCTCGCCCACCGCGTGGTCGACCACCTGGTGCACCGCCCGGAGGGGCCGGAGGGCGGGCGCATCGTGGTGGTCGGCTCACGCGGCGCCTACCGGGGCGAACCGAACGCCGTCGCCTACGGCGCCAGCAAGGCCGGGCTGCACTCGATGGCCCAGTCGCTGGCCGTGTCGCTGGCCCCGCACGGCATCACGGTCGCCGCCGTCGCCCCCGGTTTCATCCGCTCCGACCTGAGCGACGGGGTGCTGGCCGGACCGACAGGTGACGCCATCCGGGCGCAGAGCCCGTTCGGCCGGGTCGGCGAACCGGACGAGGTCGCCGCCGCTGTGGCGTGGCTCGCGTCACCCGACGCGAAGTGGGCCACCGGCACCGTGATCGACGTGAACGGCGCCTCGTACCTGCGTTAGAGCGTGCGCAGCGCTGCCGGTACCGCTGGCACCGCGGCCAGTGCCGAACCGAGCCGGTGACCGACCGCACTGGAGTCGGTCAACGGCACGTGACTCAAGGGCACACCGTCTCGAATCGCGGATCGCGGCCCAGCCGGGGACGATCGGGCAATGAACATCCTGGTCGCGGGCGCATCCGGTTTCGTCGGTCGCCGATTGTGCCCTGCGCTGGAGAAGGCAGGCCACACCGTACGGGCCATGACCCGCGCACCGGAGTCCTACCGGGGCGCGGGTCACCCGGTCGGTGCCGACATCGACGACCAGGCCGCGCTGCGCGAGGCGCTGGCCGGCTGTGCCGCCGCCTACTACCTGGTCCACTCGCTGGACAGCACCGATTTCGCCATCCGCGATGCTCGGGCCGCCCGGGGCTTCGGCCAGGCGTGCGCACGCGCGGGCGTCGGCCGGATCATCTACCTCGGCGGTCTCGGCGACGACACCGACGACCTGTCCGAGCACCTGCGCAGCCGTCGCCAGGTGGAAACGCTGCTGGCCACGGCCGGTGTGCCGGTCACGACGCTGCGGGCCGGCATCATCGTCGGGCACGGCGGTATCTCGTGGGAGATCACCCGACAACTGGTGCAACGACTGCCGGTGATGGTCACTCCGCGCTGGGTGCGGACCAGGACGCAGCCGATCGCGATCGCCGACGTGACCCGCTACCTCATCGGCGTGCTCGACGTGCCGGAGGCGGCAGGCCGAGCCTTCGACGTCGGCGGCCCCGAGGTGCTGACCTACGAGGACATGATGCGCAGGCTGGCCGACATCCAGGGCCGCCAACAGGTGCTCGTCCCGGTGCCGCTGCTGTCGCCCAACCTGTCGTCGTGGTGGCTGTCGCTGGTGACCGATGTCGACACGAACACCGGCCGGTCCCTGGTGGCGTCGATGTACAACGAGGTCGTCGTGCAGGAGAACGACATCCAGGACCTGGTGCCCTTCGAGCCGATGGACTACGACCAGGCCGTGCTGGCGGCGCTGGGCGAACGGGCAAGGGAACGCAGGCAGTGACAGGCCACCGCCCGCCGCCCGGCAGCCGGCACCGGCGTCGGGTCCTGGGAGTCGTGGCCGTGGCCGGTGCCGCGCAGTTGGGCGCGTCGCTGGCCAGCCCGCCCGACTCGCGCCGGTTCTACGCGCTGACCACCGGTGTCGCCGCGACCTGGGTCGCCGGTGGCCTGGTCACCGGCCCGGTGCCGTGGACCGGCGAGGACGACCATCCACATCGGACGTTAGTTCGCGCGGTGGCCGTTGGGGTTGGGGCGTTTCTGGCGTTCTACGCGGCAGCGCTGGTGGCCCGCAAGGTGCCGTTCCTGCGGCACGCGCTGGCCGGTGTGCTGCGCTACGCCCACCACGGCCGCACGCCCACGGTGCTCGCCACCGTGTGGGGCAACGGTGCGGCGGAGGAGGTGTTCTTCCGAGGCGCGCTGTACGACGCCTTCGCCGACGAGCACCCGATCGTGACGTCGACAGCCGCGTACGCGCTGGTCACCTGTGTGACCCGCAATCCGGCACTGGCGCTCGCCTCGATACCGATGGGCGCGCTGTTCGCCTGGCAGCGGCAGACCACCGGCGGCATCGAGGTGCCGGTGGTCACCCACCTCACGTGGTCGACGCTGATGACGTGGCTGCTGCCGCCGTTGTTCCACGGCAGCAGCCGGTGACCATCAGGCCTGCTCGACCAGCGCCCGCCACGCGTTCGGGTCGATGTCGACCGTGCCGGCCAGCGCGCCGAGGGTGCGCCGGACGATGGCCGAATCCACCGGGTTGAGGTTGTCGGCCAGCGTGGGGTCCTGCTCACCGGCCTGGATCCGACGCAGCACAGGAACGAGTTCCTGCCAGTCCGACTGCTCCTCCGCCGCCGTGAGGACCTGGTCCACGTCCTCGACGGTGAGATCAGCCGATTCGTGCCGCACGGCAAGCAATGCGGACACGATCGGGTCCCACACGTCCACGGTCTGCGCGATCACGTCGGACCGCAGATCGCCGGCCAGCCGCAGCACGTCCGTGACCGCGTCCTCGCCGGTACGGGTCCGCGCGGGCAGTCGGGCGAACAGCGCGGCGAAGTGGATGCCCTCGCCGCTGTCGACGATCGAGCACACGTCCTCGAACGACAACTGCCCGATCTCCTGCTGGCCGTCGGGCAGCATGCCGGCGACCGCCTGCACGGACGTGGCGAGGTCACCACTACCGGTCTGGTAGCGGATCAGCGCCGCGGTGAGGAGGTTCGCCAGAATCGTGCGCAGGTCGGCGTCGGTCCGGGCGAGGTGGGCGGCCAGGTTGTGGTGGCCGACCGCGATCGCCTCCGGATCCACGACCACGTACGCGAGCCGCAGGGCATCCCTGCCCAGCGAGACGGCCCCGTCCAGTTCGCCCAGCCTGCCTTCGACGTCGGCCATCGCCACCAGCGTCTTGGCCAGCATCGGGTAGTTCCGACCGGCCTCGAACACCGTACGACACTTGGTCAGCAGGTCGCGGGCTTCCTCGTTGTGCCCCAACGCCAGCAGCGCTCCATAGTCGTTGAACGCCGTGCCGGCGAGTTCGGCGTCGCCCGCCTCCCGGCCCAGCTTCGACTCCCGGATGGCGCGGTTGAGGTCCAACGCCTGCTGCCACGAGCCCAACTCGCGGGCGGCGTTGACGCCGATGCCGAGGATGACCTCGCGGACGTTCCACGGGGTCACGGACTCGTCGGTGTCCGGCGGGTCGGGCAGCGTGGCCATGGTGGCCCGATGCTGTTCGACGACGTCCAGCACCTGCTGGTAGTTCCCTTGCAGGCCAAGGATCTGCAGGCGTTGACCGTCGTCACCGAGGCGGGTCCACGGGCCGAGGTCGGCGCGGACGCTGTAGTCGGCCTTGGCCTCGGCCAGTTCGAGGGCCTGGTCCCACTGACCACTGTCGCGGTACAGGGTGATCAGGTCACCGGCGCAGGCGGCGGCCTGGCGGAACTCGCCCCGCTCGACCGCGGCGTCCAGCACCGCCCGGAACCGGGCTTGCGCCCGGTCGGGCTCGACCATGGCCAGCGCCCGGGCATACGTGCGGCCCGCCGCCAGTTCGTCGTCGGTGCCTTCGGTCGCCGACGCGGCGGTGGCCAGCAACGGCAGCAGCGCCACGGCGGTGGCCGTGGACCGGTCCCGGTGCAACACCTGTTCCGCCGCCGCGTCCAGGTCGACCCAGCGGTGTTGGCGCAACAGGTAGGGCGCTGCCGAGCGGGCCGCCCGCAGCACCAACTGGCCGAACCCTTCCGCCTCCTCGCGGCTCATCGCCTCCCCCAGCGTGGCGAGCCAGCCGTCGCCGACCACGGCGTCCACCGTGTCCCGGAAGCCCGGGTCGACGGCACTCCTGCCGGACTCGGCCATGCCGGCTTCGATCCGGTACTCGTTCGGTCTGCCGGTGGTCGGATCGAGGTCGACAGCGACCAAACCCCGCTCCGCCAACGATTGTGCCGTCACGTCCGGGTCCGGTGCCGCGCCGGTGCGCTCCACGTGCTGCCACATGTGTGGCCATCCGGTGTGCACGACCGCGGTGATCCGGTCGTCAGGTTCCAGGCAGCACAGGAAGTCGAACAGCAGCGAAGCATCGGGCGACAGCGCCGACGTCGTGGCGCTGGTCCAGGTTGCCAGCACGGCCAGGTAGTCCTCGTCCGTCGCTGCCGGCTCGCCGCCGGACATGAACGGCCCGAACGGGGTGTCCCGCCGCTCCCACACCCGATCGGCCTCGTCCAGCCGGGCCTGCAGTACGACGGGGTCCGACGCGCGGCCGTCGGCCAGTTCGATCAGCTTCGGGTGCCCGTGCACGAGCATCAGGCTCCGCGTCGCCAGATCACGGGCCTGCTCGCCGCTCAGGCCGGTCACGGTGCCGTCCAGCAGCGCCCGCAGCCTCGGCCACTCCCTGGCCAGCAGCAGCGTCTCGGCCAGCGACAGGGCGCGCACCGGCTCGACCAGCACGGTCGCCGGCAGGCCGGCAGGCCGCCGCCGGGAGGTCATGACGGCCCGAGCCAGTCCCTGGTGGCCGGTCAGCGCCTGCACGAACAGCGCCCACCGCTCGTCCCGCCACTCGCCTGCGTCGGTGAGCAGTGACTCGACGTCGTCCAGCACGATCAACACGCGGGTCCGCGCCAGCGCATCGGCGAACGCCGGCATCGCCTCCCGCCAGGCGGCCAGGTCGTTGGCCCGGTGCGCCAGTTGCAGCCCGGGCAACTGCCGCTCCAACGCCAGCACGCAGTCGGTCAACGCCGAGTCGATCGCGCTGCCGTCCGGTGGGGCGACGTACCAGGCGGCCGCGACGAACGACTCGATGTCGGTGTAGGCCAGTTCCAGCGCGCCCGCGGTCTTGCCGATGCCCGCCATGCCGTGCAGGACGACCCCGGACCGACCGCTGTCCTGCGCCAACGCGGCGCTCGCGCGAGCCAGTTGCTCGGCCCGACCGACGAACCGAGTGGACTGCTCAGGGAACTCGGGCAACCGCTGCAGCAGCTCGACCTGGAACACCAACGGCTCGCCGTCCGGTGGCGCCAGCCTCAGGTCCATCGCACGCCCACCGAGCAGCATCGGCGTCGCGACCGACAAAGGCGGTGTCGACGTGGTCAGGTGCTGGCCCGCGACCTGGGCAACGGACAGTGCGGCGGCCTCGGCGACCGGGTGGCCGAGGCCGAGCACCAGGTTGTAGAACGACACCGCGAACCCGATCGCGAAGTCGTCCACCGCCGGGTAGCGCATGGCCAGCACAGCGCAGTCCAGTTGCCGCACGATCTCGCTGCCCAACTCGGGCAGCGACCCGGCGGGCTCGGCCTCGCTCGGCTTCGGGCCGCGTGTCATCCCCAGCCGCCGCAACTGCTCCGTCGCGGTCTGCGCCGCCGACCGGGCGGCCGTGAGCGCGACCAGCTTGAGCTGTCCGACCGCGAGGTCCAGCAGCTCGATCAGTTCGGCACCCGTGATCAGGCCGTCAGCCAGCGCGAGCCCGTCGTGCAGGTCGTGGCCGGACAGGTGGACGACGTCCCAGCCGTCGGCCTCCTGCAGGGTGTCCCGCAGCTGTTCCCGGGTGGCGCCGTGCTGGAGCACCCGCAGCTCGACGGCCTTGCCGTGCGTCTTCGCGATCTTGTACACCGCGCCGGCCAGCGCCAACCGCTCCTTGCGCAACGGCTGCCCGGCACTGAACACGCCCAGCATGCGCAGCCGCTCGCCGACGGGCGCCTTGGGCACCCTGGACCGCTGGTGGTCGACGACGAAGGTGACCCGGTGGGCGACCAACGGCTGCTGGTCCACCATGGCCAGCTCCCACGGGCGGTACGCCAGCTCCGCGGCCTCTGCGGGGACGACCAACCGCACCGGGCCACGCGCGCGTGCCAGCTCCAGCGCGACCGGCCCCATTGCCCGTTCGGCGAGCCACGCGCCGACCTGGACGACGAGCTCGGCCTCGTTGGCCAGTCGCCGGTCCGGGGCCGCGTTGTCCCGCAGGTAACGGTGCAGGTCGGTGAACGCGTCCAGCTGCCACTCGTCGGCGTCCAGCTCGACGGGGTGGTCGGCCAGCACTTCGCCCTGGTCATCGGTCAGCCGCCACCGCCACTGGGTCGGGCCGACGTAGTCCAGAACCTCAAGACGTAACACGCACGCCACCCCTTGCTCCATGACCGCCACTGATCACCTCAGTGTCGCGGTCGGTCATTCGACCGTTACGCCACCACGGTGAACTGTCAAGGGCGATTGGTCCATTGCCCAGTTCTGGGCGTCCGGAGCCCCTGGCGCCGGTACCTGTTGGTGGCAGTGCCCTCAGTCGGCTGATCAAGAGGGGTCCCAACCTCTAGGCTGAGTCATCGTGAGCGCACCGCAGCCCCGGGACTTTCGGCCATCCGACCTGTACGCCGACCGGACGCTGGCGAACGGCGTTCGCGACGACCTGCTGACGTTGATCAGCGAGGACGCCGAGCCGCACGCTGAGGCCGAGTACGCCACGTGGATCAGTGGCGTGGCGGACCGGTTCGGCCCTGGGCTGACCAACCTGGTGTTCCCGGCGGCGCTGCGGCCGGCCGGTGCGCCTGCCGGGCCCGTCGACCCGCCTGTGGTGCCGGCGACCGAACACCAGCAGTGGCGGACGCGTGCCCGACGGCTCTGCAACGCCGTGACCGAGGAACCTCGGCCGCCGATCGAGCTGCGGATCACCGTGGCGCGGCTGTACCTGGACCTGCTCGCCGCCGGTGTCTGGCAGGCCGAACAGGGCTGGCGTGGTGAACTCGCCGACATCGTCGAGGTCCTGCCGCCCACCGACGACGAGTACGAGAAGCTGCCAGGGCAGGCGGTCGACTTCGCGAACTCGCTGGCCGCGACCTGCATGGCACTGTTGCTGCAGGATGCCAGCCTCTCCGGCGCCGGCGACTACGACCGGATCGCTCGCACGGCATGGCAGGCCACCCACACGTGGATCGCGTTCGCCGACGTCAGCCTGGTGGCCGGCTACCTCTACCCGCTCGCCGCCGACCACGCCAGGGTGGCGGGCGAGGCCGAGATAGCGGGCCTGATCGAGTTCGCGGCCGACGCCGAGGACGACCCGGACGCCCTGCTGCGGATGGCCTTCGAGAAGGAGGACATCCCGGCGGTCCGGTTGGACGGCGCGTGGGTGGTCGACGGCGAGTTCCGCAACCCGCGCCGGTTCGCCGCCCGCACAGCGACCATCGCGGGATCACCGTGCGTCGTGGTGGCCCGCAACACGTCACGGCGCACGATTGTCGTGTTCGACGGCAACACCGTCGCGATCGCGGAGTCCGCCGTGCGCCGGTGGCGGGTCTACCAGCTCGGGCCGGCGAGCACGCCGCTGTCGATGCTGGGCGGCGACGACGGCCTGCCCACCACCCGCGACCAGTTCCCGTTGCTGCCGGTACCGGACCAGATCAAGGACATGGCCGCCCACGCGGGTGTCAACACCATCCTGTTCGCAGCGGCACTCCGCTAGCGATCGGGTGCGCCGCCGGTGCATCCACCAGCGGCGCCCCGGCCGGCTGCCGTCGTCACCGGCCGGTCACTCGTCGTCGTCCTCGTCGGGCACGACGTGGACCGCGGCCTCCTCTGCCGAGGCGCCCGCCCCGTCGACGCCCACGTCCACCGCCAGCAGATCGGCGTCCCGCTCCGACCCGCCGACACTCACCGCGTCCTCGGCCACGTAGGACTCACTGACCAGCCGGCCTGACCGGTTCTCGCCCACCTCGTCGTCGCGGAGTTCACCGTCGGTGTCGGCGTCGTCGCCCAGCCCGTCGCCCTCGTCCAGCGGATCGACGTAGCCGACGTCCGGCACCTCCCGGGCCAGGCGGCCGTCCAGGCTCTCCCCTTCGGCTTCCTCACGAGCGGTCGTGCCCCAGTCGTCCACCGCCAACGGCCGCTCGCCAGGCGAGTAACCCTCATCGAGCGGATCGGCGACACCGGTGTTGTCCAGAGTGTCCTCGGCATCCAACTGCTCGAAGACGTCATCATCGATCTCATCGCGGTCCATCCCGATACTCTCCCATCAGCCCGTGGTCGGCCGCGATCCGTGCCTGCCTTCGCTGTGCCACGAGCGCCAGAGATCGGCATAGGCGCCGTCCACGGCCAGCAGCTCGTCGTGGGTACCTGTCTCGGTCAGCCTGCCGTCGGCCAGCACCGCCACCCGGTGCGCGTCGTGCGCTGTGTGCAGGCGGTGCGCGATGGCCACCACGGTCCGACCGGCGAGCACGGCGGACAACGCCCGCTCCGTGTTGCGGGCCGTCGTCGGGTCCAGCATCGCCGTGGCCTCGTCCAGCACCAGGGTGTGCGGGTCGGCCAGCACGACGCGGCACAGGGCAAGCTGCTGGGCCCGTCCGCTGTCCAGCCGGTAGCCCTTGCCGCCCAGTTCGGTGTCCAGCCCGTCAGGCAGTTCAGCCAGCCACCTCGCGCCGACGGCGTCGAGCGCCGCGTGCAACTCGGCGTCGGTGGCCGAGGGCTTCGCCACCAACAGGTTGTGCCGGATCGAGTCGTGGAACACGTGGTACTCCTGCGTGACCAGCACGATCTGCCTGCGCAGCTGGTCGGGCGGCAGATCGGCGACCGCGACCCCGCCCACGGTCACGGCACCGACACGCGGATGGTCGATCCCGGCCAGCAGCCTGCCCAGCGTCGACTTGCCGGCGCCGGACGGGCCGACGATCGCCAGCCGCTCACCCGGCCGGATGTCCAGGTCGACGCCGTGCAGCACGTCCCGGCCGCTCGTGTACGCGTAGTGGACGCCGCTCACCTCGATGCGGTCATCGGCCGGCGCCACGTCAACAGCCGGTTCGGTCACGCGCAGCTGCGTCAGCCCCTCCAGCCGGGCGAACGAGGCGGCGCAGCTCTGCAGCAGGTCGATCCACAGCTCGATGATCTCCAGCGGGCCGGACAGCTGCCGCAGGTACAGCGCCGACGTGACCACAGCGCCCAGGCTGATCGCACCGTTGTCATACAGCGCACCACCGACCAGCAGCACGCCGACCAGCGGCAGGAAGTAGGAGATGTCGATCGTCGGGAACAGCACCGTACGCAGGGACAACGCCCGCATCCGGTGCCTGCGGCACTGCTCGATCGCATCGACCGTGGCCTGGATCCTGCGCTCCTGAAGGCCGAGCGCCTCCACCGTGCGGGCACCGTGCGCCGTGGACACCAGCACCTCCGCCAGCACCGAGTTGGCCGCACCGAGATCCAGGTAGGCCGACCTGGCCCGGCGCAGGTACCAGCGGTTCGCGAACCAGATACCGAGCAGCCCGACGACACCGCACGCACCCAGCAGCGGGTTCACGACGAACACCGCCGCCAGGATGAACACCGACTGGACCGCGCCGACCAGCACGTCCGGTATCGCGCCGCGCAGCGTGCTGGCCACCGTCGTGACGTCGCCGGTGCCGCGAGTGGTCAGGTCACCGGTGGAGATCCGTTCCACGACCGACGCCGGCAGCCGCAACACCCTGCCCAGGAACAACTCCCGGATGCGCGCGGAGGCCTGTTCGCCGAACCGGGCGCCGATGTAGCGCGCGTAGCGGGTGAGCACGAGTTGGACCAGCGCGCACAACAGGATCAGCAGCGCGAGCCGGTCGATGGTGCCGACGGCGCCACCGTTCTCGACGGTGTTGATGATCTGGCCGAGCAACCACGGACCGACCAGCCCGGCCACCGTAGCCAAAGCATTCAGCCCGACCGTGACGCCGAATACCCGGCCGTCCTGCCGGACGACACGCACCGCTGCCCGGCGGGCGTCGCCCGGTGCCGCGACGGGCAGATGCTGGTCGGTCATCCGGTCGCCGCCGTGTCGTCATCGAGCCCTCGGGACACCAACGCTCGATAGCCGGGGTCACTCACCAGCAGATCGCGGTGGGTGCCGGTGGCCGCGACCTTGCCGGCCACCAGGTAGTGCACGACATCGGCCCGATCCAGCAGCAGCGGCGACGTCGTGGTCAGCAGAGTGGTGCGACCCGCCCGTTCCGCGGTCAACCGAGCCGCGATCGTCGCCTCGGTGTGTGCGTCGACGGCCGATGTCGGTTCGGTGGCCAGCAGTACTTCCGGTTCGGCGAGCAACGCGCGGACCAGTCGGATCCGTTGTCGCTGACCGCCGGAGAGGTCCCGCGCCTGTGGTGCGACGGTCGACGCCAGTCGGGCCGGCAGGCCGTCCACGATGTCCTCGGCTGCCGCCACGTGCAGTGCTCGCTCGATGGCCGGGTCGGCAGGGTCGAACCGGCCGCCGATCACCTCGCGCACCGTGCCGGTGAAGATGTCGGCCTCGTTGTCGGCGACCAGGATCCGATCCCTGATGTGCGAGATGTCGATGTCCCGCAAAGGAATCCCGCCCCAAGTGGCGTCCGATGCCTGAAACGCGCCGAGCCGGTCCACCACCTCCGCCGCGTCCTCGGGCCGGTTCGCTGCCAGCGCGGTCAGGCGGCCTGCGGCAACATCGACGCCAGAGCACGGATCACACAGTTCGGCTGGGCCGTCCGGGGCCGCACCGCCCGCCTGTTTGTCCGGTCGCACACCGAGGACCGCGATCACCCGGCGGGCTGACACCACGCTCTGGCTCAGGTACGAGCAGTTCTCGATGAACTCCGCGACCGGCACCACCAGCACCGCGACGAAGCCGTACACAGCGACGAGATCACCGATCGAGATGGTGTGCGCGGCGGCCATCCGCGCCGCCACCCACGTGACGACGGCGAGGAAGACCAGCGGCAGACCCACGCCCAAGGCGGGGATCCAACTCGACACGGCTCCGACACGGAAACCTTCCGCCCGCAGTCGCTGCGAGTCGTGCCGATACCGCTGCGCGTACATGTCCTTGCCGCCGATGCCGTTGAGCACCCGCAATCCTTCGACGATGTCGACCATCCGCGTGGTCAGATCGCCCTGCTGCTCACGGTAGACGGTGCCGACCGTGCGCAGCCTGCCCAGCAGCGGCCCGACGAGCACGGCAACCAGCGGTGCTCCCAGCAGCACGATGACGGCGAGCACTGACGAGATGGACAACAGCAGACCGGCGACGACGAAGTAGGCGACCACGGCACCGACGCCCGGACCGACCACCGTCAGGCTCATGCTGATCACCCACACGTCACCGATGCCGATCGTCGCGACCTCACCGGCTGTGACTTTCCGATCCAGCGCGCCACCCAACCGAGTCGACTGCTCGACCAACGCACGGACGGTGCGGAAGGCGGCGTCCATCCGGACCTTCGTCAACGTGCGGTGTCGCCAGATGGAGACGCCGGCGTCGAACACGCCGACGGCGAGCAGGATCAGCACCCAGGTGAGCAGGGAACCGAACCGCCCTGGTCCCATGCCATCGTCGATCGCCTTGGACAGCACGTAGGGCGGCAGGGTCAGGCCCACCATCCACACGGTGCCCAGCACGGCAGCGAGCGCGACCTGCCTGCCCTGGCTGGTGATCAGCCACCAGAGATAACGGGTGGCAGAGCGAATCTCGGTAGAATCGGGATCGCGGTATCCGCTGTGATCGACCACCTGCACCCCCGCGCATTTTGACTCACTGTAACCGACCGCCCCGAAGGAGTGGCAAGGCACATGGCCAAGCGCAACAGCACACCGCCGCCTGTCCCGCAGGATCCGCAGCGGTTCCAGCACCTGCCCGAGCCGGTGGATCCGAAGGACATGGTCACCAGCCAGGAGATCCAGCCGCCACCGGACCCACTGGGTGGCCGCAACACGGAAACCGACTTCATGCTCCGCTACGGCGCAGGCGGCTGAACCGGCGACTCTGCCCGGGGCAGGCGTCTTGTCAGAGCGGCGGCCCGGGAATGCCCAGCTTGGAGTGCGCCGCGGCCACGTCGGCGAGTCCTTCCGCGGCCACTCGCTCGGCGAGTTGGTAGTCGTCGCCGGATCTGGCGTAGGACAGGATCGCGCCTGCCGAGTTCCAACGTTCCCGCCCCTGGCGCAGCAGGCCGGCGGCGTCCTCGTTGTCCGTGGCAACCGGGTCCTCGACGTAGTGGCCGAGCAGTTCGTACTTGTCCCGCGCGGCGGTCGCTGCCCCACCGCCGTCAGCGCGCTTGTTCCGTCCCGCCAGCGCGGGGCCGAGCGCGCCGATGCCGATGACCACGACAGCCACCACGATCCAGACCCAGATCATCCGACCACCTGCCCGGCCAGTGCGCCGATGTCGTCCGCCGCCTCGGTCAGGTCGGCGTCGGTGTGCGCGTGTTCCAGCTTGTCCAGCGCGAAGACGTAGCGTTTGGCCGCGTCCGCCTGGCGTTCCGCGTCCTCGGCATTCTTGGGTTTGCGCGGATTGATGACGGCGTCGGCGATCCGGTTCAACTCACTGGACAACTCGGCATGCCGCCGTGCACGGGCAGCCGCGCTCGCGGTGCGGCGACGCAGCGCGACGCCGAGCGCCCGCAGCAACAGGAACAGCGCCACGGTGCCGGCCACCATGCCGACGCACGCCGACACGATCTGCCGCACGGCCAGGTCGTCGGGCACCGATCCCCTGGTCGGCACCGCACCGAAGTCGTCGCCCGCCTCGGCGTCGAAGGACAGCACGAACTCCTCGATCTGCGGCGTCATGTCGGTGTCGGTGGAGCGGTACTGGGCCGACAACTGTGCGGTGATGTTCACCTGGAGGTCGAAGTCGTCCATGCTGACGCCGGCCTTGGTGGGGTGTGGGAAGTCCGAGCCGTAGCAGTTGTTGCCGGTGTAGTCGCCGCTGTCGTTGACGCCGTAGACCCAGATGTAGTCGTCGGGCACCTCGCGGGCGATCTGTTCGCAGAATGCGGAAATCGGGTCGCTGTCATCGGTGGCGGGCAGCGGCGTGCGGTTCATGATCGCGACGACGATCGGCCGGTTGCCGATGACCTGACGGGCGCGGGCGGCGTTCACCAGGCTGGGTGCGCCGGGTTCCTGGTAGACCGAAGTGGATCGCAGGCCGTTCACCACGGCCCGCACCCTGGCGCTGGGCTGGTTCCACGGCCCGTACACGCTTGCGAACGCGATCAGCCCGATGAGTCCCGCGACGCACACCCAGCGGGGGACGCCGAACCAGCGGTGCCGGCGTAGCGCCGCGGGCAGTTTCACCGGCCGCTTCTTCGTGGGCGGCTTCTTGTTCATCGGTGCAACACCCCCTCACCCTGTTCGGCGATTCCGCGCACCTCGCGCATGGCGTCCGCCGTACGGGCCCGGTCGAACAGTGACGATGCCGTTGCCTGCCGTTCCGCCGCGTCGGCCGATCCGCCGTCGGAGCTCAGCACTTTCGCGCCCAGCGCCGAGATCGCGGCACTGGCCAAAGCGGACTCACGGCGGAACGCGACCCGTTCCACGCGGGCGGACTCGGCCTGGCGGCGCTGCCACGCCAGCAGTGAGCCACCACCGAGCAGCACGGCGGCGCCGAGCAGGACCCACGGGCTCAACGCGCTGATCCGATGTTGCAGGTCGAACGGCGTCGGTTGCGGCCTGCTGAACGGATGTTTCTTGAGCAACTCGGCGACGCGGTCCAGGATGAGGCCGATCAGGCTGGTCGGGTCGGTCCCCCACTCGATGATCGCGTTCTGGCCCCGGCCGTAGCCGTAGTCCCTTGCCGACTGCAGCAGGCTCTGGTGGGCGCCCGCGACCTCCATCCACTGGCCGTAGCTGACGAAGATCTCGTCATCGGGGAACTGTTTCGCCAGGCCAGGGGCGTAGTCGACGATCGGCTGCCCGGATTTGACCGGCGGGAACGCCGCCACCCGGACGGTCAGGCCGGTCTGCTTGGTCACGGCGTCGACCGACACGGCGGCCTGGGCCCGGCCAGGCGCGGTGTAGACGCGGCTGGTCCGGAGATGTGCGGCGACCGCGGCGAGTTGGGCCGCAGTCGGTGTGACCAGTGGGTTGTCGGGCTTGCTGGGGAACGACTCCTTTCCCGTCTTGGCGTTCTCGATCACGGCGAGCAGCGAACTGGTCACGTCGAGATAGGCGGTCAGCCTGCGCAGTTCGGGAATGTCGCTGGGAGTTGCCTCAAGGCCGTCGATCGAGGACACATCCAGGCCGGTCACGTCGATGAGCTTGACGTTGCGCTCCTCCGCCCAGTCGGTCAGCGGCGTGAACACCTGGTCGACGTACTGATCTTCGTTGGTGTAGTTGTGACCGGCGGAGAAGAGCCCGGTAGGCGGCTCGACCAGCAGTTTCATATTCGGTGTGAGAGCACGCTGGATCTGCTGCTGGTCGTAGACCGCGATCGCACCGGGCGCCCGGTAGACCTGCTGGGCGGCCAACCCGCGCTCGGCAGCGGCCACGTCCAGCTTCGGTGGATCGTCAGCGGTGTGCGCAGCGGCTTGTGGCGCGGCGAGTAGGACACCGAGCAGCACTACACACAGGACCGAACTGAACACGATCACCGGGTGGCGACCCGACACTCGGTTCGTCACGCCACCTCCCCCACACGCGATTCCCCAGAGCGCGCCACCCGCCGGACGCGTCGACATGCTAGTCGGACGCGATCAGCGCCCTGCGAGTTCCCGGCTCGTGCTCCACAATCGAGGACCGGGGTCAGCGGGCTCTGGCCGCACGCCACTTCGGGCTGTCCAGGAAGCGGTTGTCGAAGCGTTCCTGGCTGTCCAGGATCTCCTGTGGCGTCGCCGTGCCCTTGCGCACGCGATCCAGCAGCCGGAAGTACTCGAACCGCTCCACTCCCGGCGTGATCACGATGAGCACGTCCGCGTCCGAGCCGACCGATGCGCCGAACGCGTGCGGCATCTTCGGTGGCACGACGAGGAAGTCGCCTTCGCCCGCTGTGACGATGTCGTCGCCTGCCAGGACCTGGAGCGATCCCGACAGGACGAAGAACAACTCGGCCGAGCCGGTGTGATGGTGCGGCGCCGCGCCGTCGGCGCCACCGCTGAGCGTGACCCGCTGGCTGCTCAGCTTGCCCTGCGTCGCGCCGGCGTCGGCGTACAGGCGCACCGTGTTGGGCGCCTCGCCGAGCGTCTCCGTGTCCGCTGCCCGCACCAACACCGCGGCACCGTCCGTCTCCAGGTACGACATGATCCCTCCCCGAGTTGGTTCGCCGGACGATAGTATGACGACGAACTATCAGTTGTCGAATAAGATGCCGGCATGACCGACGAGGTGGACGTGATCGTGGAGCAGTGGCGGCGCGAACGACCTGATCTGGACCTGGCGGCGATCGCGCTGCTCGGCCGCATGGGCAGGCTCGCGCTGCTGCTCCAGCCCGCGATCGAGTGCGTCTTCGAGCGGCACGGGCTGAGCCAGGGCGAGTTCGACGTCCTCGCCGCGCTCCGCCGGTCCGGCCCGCCCTACACACTGACGCCGTCCGGCCTGTCCACCACGCTGATGCTCTCCCGGGCCGGCATGACCAGCCGCCTGGACCGGCTGGAGGCCGCAGGCCTGGTGAACCGCACGATGGATCCCGCCGACCGGCGCAGCTTCCGCGTCACCCTCACCGACCACGGCTACGAGGTGGTCGACGACGCGATGACCGAGCACACCGCGAACGAGACCGAACTCGTCGCCTCGCTCACGCCGGAACAACGCGCCAACCTGGACGACGCCCTCCGCGTGCTGCTGAGCACATTCCGGTGATGGTGAGCCAACGGGAGCTGACGGCCTCCTTCTTCGCCCGGCAGTTGGTGCGCAGCTACCTGACCGCGTTCGGGCCGCCAGCCGCGCCGACGTCGTCCAGTTCACCTACCTGCGGATGCGGCAGATCGACGCCGCGCTGGCCGAACTGGAACCGCTTTGCCGGTACACCGCCGAGGACGGCCGCGAACTGCTCGACCTGCGCGACGCATCGGAACCGGACGACAGGCCGCCGCCGGTGCGGTTCCTGCCGAAGTGGGATGCCACACCACACAGGGCAAGCTGGCCACCTTGACGCTGCATCCGTTGACCCACCAGGCCACCTTCCGCAAGGGCAGGGCGGCGGTGCTGGCCGAGGCGGAGCGGCTGCTCACGTTCCTCGAACCGGACGCCACGCGCCACGAAATCTCGTTCGACTGACCGGCCAGAATGTGTGCATGTGGCCCGACCGGCTCATCGTGCGCCCGCTGTCCCCCGTCGACATCCAGGAGATCGCCACCTGGCGTTACGACGGGCCGTGGCGGGTCCACGACTCGGACGGTCCGCTGCCGGCCGATGGCTACCGGTCGGTGGCGGGCGATCCGCATACAGGACGGCAGACCCGTCGAGTACCTGGTGCTGGTCAGGCCGGCTCCCCTGCCGCCTGTCGTTCGAAGATCTCGGTGATCTCCTCGACGGAGTGGCCCTTGGTCTCGGGCAGGAACTTGCCGACGAACAGGATGGCGAGGATGCACAGACCGGCGAAGCAGACCAACACCCAGCCCAGCCCGATACCGGCCTGCCACACGGGAAACACCTCGACCAGCGCGAAGTTGGCGATCCAGTCGACCGTGGCGCCGATCGCCGCCGCCTGACCACGCACCGACGTCGGGAAGACCTCGCCCTGGATCAGCCAGCCGGTGCCGCCGACGCCCGCCGCGAACGACGCGATGAACAGGCTCAGGCCGATCATCACGAGGACGATCTGGGCCGTGCCGTGCAGCATCAGCAGACCGGCTGCGGCGATGAGAGCGAACACGGCCATGCCGGTGTAGCCGGCGATGGCCAGCTTCCGCCTGCCGATCTTGTCGATGTACCGGAACGCCAGATAGGTCGCCGCCACGTTGACGGCGGTCATCAGCGCGGTGACCTCGACACCTGCGATCGTCGACTGGACGAGGCCGTGCGTGTGGAACAGCGGCCCGAGCAGGTGCGGCCCGTAGTACAGCGGCACGTTGATGCCGGTGATCTGTTGGAACACGAAGAACATGCACACCACGAACAGGGCCCGCTTGACGCCCGCCGTCCAGTTGGTCTTGCGTTCCAGTTTGCGGTCGGCCTCGTCGAGTTCGTTGGCTGTTCGTTCGACGTTCTCGACGGACACCTCGATGCCCAGCTTCGCGAAGGCCTTCTGGGTGTCCTCGTACCTGCCCTTGCGCAGCAGCCAGCGCGGCGACTCAGGCATCCGGCTCCGCAGCACCACACCGACCAGCGCGGGGAGCGCGCCGATGCCCAGGATCAGCCGCCAGTCCACAGTGCCGGCACTGCCCGGCCACAGCTTCAGGATGACAAGCGCCACGATGTAGGAGACCAGGATGCCGACGGTGATCATCCACTGCTGCAACATGGACAGCGAACCACGGCGGTCCCGGGGCGCGTACTCGGCGATGTAGGCGGTGGCGATCGCGGAGTCGGCACCGATGGCCAGGCCGATCAGGGTGCGCGCGATCAACAGCACGGCGGCGTTCGGTGTGAACGCCGAGAGCAACGCGCCCAGCGCATAGATGGCGGCGTCGGCGACCAACAGTGACTTGCGGCCCAGCCGGTCGGTCAGCGGGCCCGCGATGATCGCGCCCGCCGCGGCGCCGAGCGATGCCCCTGCCACCAGGTAACCCTGCGCGAAACCGCCGAGGTGGTACGGGATGAAGTTCAGCGCCGACCCGATGTTGCTGGTGTCGTAGCCGAACAGGAACCCACCCAGCGTGGCCAGCAGCGTCAGCGACCAGAGGAACGACGTTGGCACCCGGTGATCGAGTTCCGTGAGGACGTTCGTACCGCCGACACTCTGCCTCGCCATCAGCGTCTCACCTGCCTACTCGCGACCGGAACAGCACCATTCGGCCCAGTACCCCGACAGCGGTCGACCGAAACGCGCGATACTCGCCGCATGGCTCAGGACCGGTTCCGCGCTGCGGCCGAGGCAGGTGACGTGACAGCGATGCTCACGCCGGCCGAGGCGCTGTTTGACCGGCCTTGGCTACTTCCTGGTGCTGGACCAGCGGGAAGAGGAGGCCCTACCGGTGCTGCTGCGGGCCGCCGAACTCGGCGACGCGAGGGCGATGGCGCATCTCGGTGACGTGTACGACTTCCTCGGCGAGGAGGCCGACGCCAGGCACTGGTATCGGCGGGGCGCGGAACTCGGTGACCCGATCGCGGTCCAGGATCTGGCCGCGCTGACCAGGATGCGGGAACGCGAGTCGGGTTAGCGGCTGCGGTCGCCTGGGTACGCCTGCATGATTGGCAGGTAACCAGGACGACGAGGGAGTGGCATGGCAGCGAAGACGTGGTTCATCACCGGTTCGTCGAAGGGTTTCGGGCGCGAGTGGGCGATCGCCGCGCTGGAACGAGGTGACAGCGTCGCCGCGACGGCAAGGGACACGTCCACGCTCGACGACCTGGTGGCCAAGTTCGGCGACCGGATCCTGGCCCAGCAGTTGGACGTCACCGACCGGGACGCCGCCTTCGCCACCGTGCGGGCGGCCCACGAGCGGTTCGGCAGGCTGGACGTGATCGTCAACAACGCAGGCTACGGCCAGTTCGGCATGGTGGAAGAACTCAGCGAGGCCGACCTGCGCGACCAGATCGAGACCAACCTGTTCGGTGCCGTCTGGGTCACCCAGGCAGCCCTGCCGATCCTGCGTGAGCAGCGGTCCGGGCACATCCTGCAGGTGTCCTCGATCGGTGGCATCAGCGCGTTCCCCGGCATCGGCGCCTACCACGCTTCCAAGTGGGCGCTGGAGGGCATCAGCCAGGCGTTGGCCCAGGAGGTGGAGTCGTTCGGCATCAAGGTGACGATCATCGAGCCTGCCGGCTACTCGACGGACTGGTCAGGGCCGTCTGCGAAGCGTGCCACGCCACTGCCCGCCTACGACCAGGTCCGCGACGCGCAGAAGTCGGCGCCGCCGCGACAGGCGGGCCCCGGCGACCCGGTGGCGACGCGCGCCGCGGTGCTGGAGATCGTGGACGCCGAGCGGCCGCCGCTGCGGGTGTTCTTCGGTGACGGGCCGCTGGCCATCGCCCGCAGGGACTACGAGTCGCGGCTGGCCACGTGGGCCGACTGGGAACGGCTGTCCGTGCGGGCGCACGGCGACCTGCCCCTGAACTAGGCAAGCGGGGAGATGCCCGGCGCCGGGACGGACAACCACTATTGAACGACCAGTAGATCCGTTCCGGCGCAAGGGAGTTGACCGTGCCCACGATGTTCGGCGCGATCCGCAGACTGATCCTCGCCCCGTCCCTTGAGGACGTCACCTTCGCCGGCCGCGGTTTCGCGGTCAACCCCACCGACGCGACCCGGGCCATGGAGGCCGTGCCGAGGGCCGTCGTCATCGGTTTCGAGTGGGGCATCGACGGGGGCAACCTGAAGGAGCTCGCGCGCAGGCTCGACACGGTGGACCCCGAGTTGCGCGGGTTCGCCTACGAGGGCGCGACGATGGCCCTCACCATCAAGGACAGCACCGGCGGCCACCGCACCAAGGAACTGCTCGACGGGCCCGGTCAGCCACACCTGCTGCTGTCCTACATCGGCATCGGCTTCGCCATGGCCCGACTGCCCCGGCCGCTGTGGAAGAAGATCCTGCCGGACCTGCAGCCGTCGCTGTTCCACCCGACGATGAGCTGGCTGTGCGTCGACGGCTACGGCTTCGACCTGGCCTACTTCCACACCCACAAGTGGGTCGACGAGCAGCGCAGGCCAGAGCCGTACCCGTGGCTCGGGCATTCCGAGTACTTCCTGCGGGCGGTCGACCAGGGCATCGGGCGGGCGCTGTGGTTCATCCACGGCGGCGTGCCGGACGCGGTCACCGACGCCGTCGCGCGGTTCGCCGAGGAGCGGCAGGGCGACCTGTGGTCCGGTGTCGGCCTCGCGGCGACGTTCGCAGGCGGCTGCACGACGGAGGGCCTGCTGAAGCTGCGGGAAGCCGCTGGTCAGCACCGTGCCAACCTGGGCCTCGGCTCGGTGTTCGCGTCGACGGCGCGCACGGCCGCGAGCTTCGTACCGGAGCACTCTGCGGAGGCCCTGTTGGCGCTGGCCGGGGTGTCGGCCGAGGATGCCGTGCTCATCGCGGCGACCACCCACCCGAACCCGGACGAGCAGCGCACCGAGCCGCACTACGAGGCGTGGCGGGCGGCCATCCGGGCCGAACTCACCAAGCGCGCCGCGTGACGGTCGGCGCTTACACTCACCAGCCATGACCCAGCTGGACGATCAAGGTCGCCCGGAACCGCCGACCACGGCCGACGAGGCGACCACGCTGATCGGGTTCCTGGAGTTCCACCGCGCGACGCTGGCGTGGAAGACGGCGGGGCTGGACGCGACCGGTCTGGCGACGACCGTGGGGCCGTCGTCGATGACCCTGGGCGGGCTGCTCAAGCACCTGGCCTACGTCGAGGACCTGTGGTTCTCCAAGTGGCTGCACGGGCGCGAGCCGGAGCCGCCGTGGGACACGGTGGACTGGCAGGCCGACCCGGACTGGGACTGGCACTCGGCCGCCGACGACACCCCGGAGCAGATCCGCACGCTCTGGCAGGACGCTGTGGACCGCTCGCGCGCCCTGGTCACGGCGGCACTGGCCGACGGCGGACTGGACCAACTGGCCAAGCGGACCTGGGAGGACGGCACGACACAGAGTCTGCGGTGGACCCTGGTCCACATGATCGAGGAGTACTCGCGGCACAACGGCCACGCCGACCTGCTCCGCGAGGAAGTGGACGGGCTTATCGGCGAGTAGCGACGGCTCGGCCTGCGGTGGCTTCGTGGCCGGCACCGGCCCTGCGGAGGGTCGTCGTGTCCGCGTTGGCCTGCCGTGGAATGGTGACGTTCGGGTCCCGCTCGGTGTACCGCGCCGACGTGAGCAGCCATTCGAAATAGGCCCGGGGCAGGGTGAGCAGCGTACACGCCACCCGGCTCAGATAGGTGGCCGTCGGCCGGTCGTAGCCGCAGCGGTCGAACAGGCCGGGCAGCGTCAGCACCGCAGCCCGCATCTGGGCGCACCGCTCGATGATCCGCTCACCGACCCAGTCGATCGCGGCGGTGGGCGGCATACCGAACGCCTTCGCGGCCACGTACACCATGTTGTGCGTGTCCTCGGCGGCCTGATCCGGGGCGAACGACGCGATGTCGGCGAACCACGCCGAGACGTCGATCGACCCTTCGTACAGCGTGCGCCAGGTGGACGTGGCCAGCATCCGGGCCGGCACCTCCGTGCGCAGCACGGCTTCGATCAGATCGAACAGATAAGCGCCGAACGTACCTCGGCGCAGCACGACGTACTCGCTCGGCGAGAGAAGCCGACCGCGCCGCCGGTTGGCCGCCTCGTTGGCGCAGGCGGCCTGGTGCAGGTCGAGTTTGCCGACGAACCGACGCCGCCAGGCAGGGCCGGAGCGCGGCGCCGTGGCCGTCCACAGTTCGCGCAACGCCTTGTCGATCGGGGACAGTCCCTTGCGGTCCCGCCGCCCGGCCAGCACGCCGGACAACGTGCGCTTCCCGACGTCCGACTTGCCGTCCTCGTGTGAGTCCTCCAGGACGACCAGCCAGGCCAGCCACTGCGCCCACAGCACGACGTCGTCGGCCTTGGCGTCCGGGAACGTGTGTGAGGCGAGGAAACCGAAACGGTGAGCCTGGAAGCGGTCGTAGGCAGGGCCGGCCGAGACCAGTTGGCCGCGCAGTGCCCACGCGTTCAGCGAGGCCTCGATGTCGTCTTCCGCTTCGTGTGCCCGGACGGGCGTGGAGAGCAGCGGAATGCGGCTGATCAACGGAAACAGGCGCTCGGCGTCCATGATGGACTCAGACCTGCCCGTACAGCAGGTTGCCGGCGAGACGTGGATCCGCGGCCGTGTAGTACTGCCGCATCGCGACGAGCAGTTCGTCGACGTCCAGCGCGTCGTTGTGGTCGGTGTCCAGGGCGGCGAAGGCGACGTCGACGTCCTCGGTGCTGGTGCCGAAAGCCGCCTGGAACATGGCGAACTCGTCGCGCCGCAGCACGCCGTCGCCATCGGTGTCGCACAACGACACCACGGCCTCGGCGGCGGGCCGGAACACCGCGTCGTACTGCGGGCCGTCGATGAACGAGCCGGCCATGCCGTCGCGGAACTCCGCAGGCGACAGCATTCCGTCCTTGTTGACGTCCATCGCGTCGACCAACGTGTTCCAGATGCCGCCGAAACTGTCCAGTACGGCTCTGCCCTTGACCGAACTCGGTGTCTCGCCGAAACCGACGATCAACCGAGCAGCCAGCGCCTGCACGTCGTCCCGATCCAGAAATCCGCTTCCGTCGGTGTCCATCTGTTCGAACGCCCGGTCGATCTTGCGCATCTGGAGGTCGTTCATCACTGATCCGTCCCCTTCCGCAGCGAGTCGTGCGGCGGCCTCCTACCTCCTTCGACGTTACCCACGCAAATGTCCCGAGTGGAGCCAATTCACCTGAAAGTGGCAGCTACCAACGGTCGATGTGCAGTACCGAGTCGAGCGGTTCACGGGCGGCAGGTGCGAACGTGTCACCCGTGTGGTAGGCGGTCGGGACGAGCGCGCCCTGGTGCACACCGGCCGGCAGGCCGAGCACGTCGGCCACCTCCGCCTCGTAGACCATGTGCAGCGTCGTCCACGCGGTGCCGAGGCCACGGGCCCGGGCCGCGAGAGCGTAGCTCCACACCGCGGGCAGCAGCGAGCCCCACATGCCGGCCTGATTGCCGGCCGGCAGGTCACCGCCGGTACGCAGGCACGGGATCACCAGCACCGGGACCTCACCCATGTGCTCGCCGAGCCACGCGACGCTGTTCCCGATCCGCTGCTGGACCGGGGCGCGGCTGGGGTCGTCGGCGAAGAGGTTGGCCGCCGAACCGGACGACGTCAGGTACTGCTCGACCGCCCGCCGGTAGTACTCACCGATGCGCTGCCGCTGATCGGCGTCGGTCACCACGACCCACTGCCAGTCCTGCCGGTTGGAACCGGACGGAGCCTGCAGCGCGATCTCCAGGCACTCCCTGATCACGTCGATGCCGACCGGTCGGGACAGGTCCAGCCGCTTCCGCACGGTCCTCGTCGTGGTCAGCAGTTCGTCGGGGGTCAGTGCCTGGCTGCTCATACCGACATCATGCAATACGCTCCTGCCGCATGAAGTACCTGCGAGCCGCTGTCGCAGCCGTCGCCGCCGGCAGGCTCGCGCTCGGCGTGGTGGCCGTGGCCCGCCCCGAACTACCGGCCCGCGCCTGGCTGGGCAACACGCTCGGCAGCGGTGTGGCACCCCGCCTGCTCGGCCACGCGCTGGGCGGCCGCGATATCGCGCTGGCCGCCGGCGCACTGACCGCGCTGCTCGCCGGCAACCAGCAGGACGTGCGCCGCTGGGTGGCGGCAGGCGCGCTGGCCGACACGGTGGACGCCGCCGCGACGCTCGTCCTGTGGCGCGCGCTGCCCAGGAACAACCGGCTCGCCGTGCTCATCGCGGCAGGCGGCGCCGCAGCGGTCGGTGCTCTTGGTGCGGCGGCGTCAGACCGTACGTAGTGGTGTGTCGAGTCGACAGTCCGCGTCGTCAATTCTTCTTGGAAATGCCCGCACCGCGCCATCTGCCCAGATGGCGCGGTGCGGTCCGGTCGGCTGAATGCGGCGGGGGGCGCCTTGGCGGGGGCGCCCTGCTCTGCCGCTCACGTCAGTTGGCGACGTGGCCGACCAGCGGGGATGCCGGGCATGGGGAGCCGGCATCGTTGTTGTAGGTGATGGTCGCTGTCGACGCCGTCAAGGTCTTGCCGGCGTTGAAGAACTGCACCGCGTACGTGCCCGCCGGTTCGGTGGTCGGCGCGGTACTGACCTGGAAGCTGGCCGTGTTCGACGTGACCTGCTTGGCGATCGAGGTCACCACCGGACCCTTCGCCACCGGGTCGGCAAGACCGGTGAACGGGTTGCCGGAGTACAGCAACAACTGTGCCGACTGTGCCACCGGCAACTGCCAGGTCGAACTGATCACGCCGGGGTCGTGTGCGGCGAACTGGACCCAGTAGGTGTTGGCGGTGGCCAGCGCCGGGACCGGGATGGTGATCGCACATGTGTGTACTCCGGGGTCCCCACCACCGGGGAAGGGCACCGGTGTCATCCCGGACGGGTAGGGGATGAACGGCGCGCTCCAGATGTGGCCGTGGGCGCCCCGGGTGCCGCCGGACGCGTCCTCGGTGAGGTACACCGTGCCGGTGTCGGATGCCGGGTCCACGAACAGGCCCTGCGCGAACTTGAAGCCCGCCTGCCCGCCGGGTGGGTAGGCCGGGTCAGTGGGCATGGTGCACGTCAGGGTGCAGTACACCGTGGCTTCGGCGCTGCCGGCCGGCGGCATCTGGCCCCGCGAGGCATACACCCGGGAGGTGTTGGTCGCCACGTCGTACTGGTAGATGGTGGCGTTGCCCGACCCAGGCGAGTCGGAGGCGTAGACGAGACCCGCGACGCTGTGTTGCGGGTTGGGGTCCACTCCGATCCCGGCCCCGAAGATCGATCCGAACGTCCCGATGTTGAGCGGGATGGTCGAGCAGACCACGTTGTTGGATGGGCAGGCGGTGATGTTCTTGACCACCGTGAAGCCCTCGTCCTCGGGCAGGTACAGGTCGTTGCCGATCAGGCCCATCGACCCGTTGATGCCCCGCCCGACATTGCCGTTCTTCTGGTCCGTGGTCATCGCGACCACGTCGACGGTCTGGTTGCGCGGGTCGTCCTCGGGGTTGTTGATCCTGCGGATGAACCCGTCCAACAAGCCACCCACATACAGCGAGTGCTTGCAGGTGGTCGGCGCACCGACCTTGCACGGGCCCAACGCCAATCCGTTGGCCTTGTCGCCGTTAAGGCCCGCGTTCGGAGCCATCACCACCCCCGAGCCTGCTACCAGGCCACCGGAGCCGGAGCCGGCGGCCGGGTCGTAGGTGAACCGGATGACACCCGGGCTCAGGTGGTCGTTCTGCGCCACGTAGACGTAGTGCTGGTTGGTCGTGCCGGACACGATCGAGTCGTCGTACACGGCCTGCCCGCCTGAGCCGAGCAGCGTGCCGTCATCGCACGCGGCCGGGTTGGAGGCGTGCAGACCGGGTGCCGCCGGCACCACGTCGAAACGGCACAGTCCGTTGGACTCGTCAGCCAGCCACACGTGCCCACCGTCGCTGCTGGGCAGGAACGTCAACCCGCCGGCTGGTGCGGTGACCCCGTAGGCATAGAGGGAGGGGACCACGGTGCTGGGCGGGGCGGGTGGCGCGCAGTGGTTGCTGGCCGTGCCGGTGCAGTCCGCGGGTGCGGTCTGGGTCGAGTCGCCGAGGATGGTGAAGATGTGCCCAACCCGGATCGCGGTGCCCTCCACCGCCAACGTCGGGTCGTCGCCGATGTACAGGTCACCGGTGTTCGAGTTGACCGCCAGACCGCCGATGCCGGTGTAGGTGGACACCGTCTCACCCGGGTTGAGCAGCGAATCGTAGGGCGCGACGGTGCTGGAGACGAGGTCCTGGAACCCGGTAGCGGGGCGGTAACGCAGGATGCTCGGGGCGGCGTTCTCCGGGGAGTCGCCGACGTAGAGGTAGCGGCCGGTGCCATCGGGGTTGGTCTGCACCGCGATGCCCTGCGCCGCGTTCGTGCTGATCCCGGGCACGACCGTCGCGGCGCAGCCACCGGTCTGGTTGGGCGGCGGGATCGTGCCCGGCACGGTGCCGCCCTCCGACGGGGTGCAGGTGGCCACGTCCTTGATCACCGACACGCCCTCGCCGCCCAGTTCGGCGATGTAGAGATCGGTGGTGCCATTCGCGTCGAGGAAGGTGGCGATGCCGTAGCGGACACCTTTGCGGATGTCGTTGGTCAGCGAGATCGTCTCGATGGACTGGTTGGCCAGGGGCTGATCGACGAAGTTGATGCGTTCGATCTTCTTGGAGCGTTCGAAGCCCACGTACAGGGCGGTGCACGCGGTGGTGATGGTCGCGTCACACGGTCCCAACGCCACGGAGGAGGCGCGGAAGCTGCCGGTGGTGTCGGAGAAGAACCCCGTGGTGTTCAACCCGCCGACCACACCACCGCTGCCGGCCACGATCCGGCCCTTGCCGCTGTCGGCGTTGGGGTCGTAGGTCAGGCGCAGCGGACCGAGGCTGGCGGTGGACATGTCCGCGACGTAGACGAAGTAGGTGCCGTTGCCCTGTTCCGGGCCCACGACCACCTGGGTGGGGGTCTTCGCCTGCACATCACAGGTACCCAGGTTCTCCACGAACGTGCCGCCGGAGGCGGCGTCGACACGGCAGATGCCGTTCGCGCTCGCGTCCCAGTAGTGACCGCCGTCAGCCGAGTTCAACCACACACCGTTGAACGGAGTCGTCACTCCGCTGACGGCGGGCGTACCGGGTGCCGCCGACGCGACCACGGCAAATGCGGTGACAATGAGTAGGCATGCCCCGATGATTGCCAGATAGCGGAGCAGCGGCTCCCATCCGGTGCGCCGACTGGTAAGTGACATTGCCATGACGCCCAGGGTGGAGCACCAGCCTTGGAAAAATCTTGGAAACCACACCTTTGCCTGGTCGCGGCAATGAGCGGGAAACGGGCTCTGACGTGCTACGTAGCGGTAAACCCGCGCAATGGCAGCCCCTCGAATTGGGCGTCCATGTCCCCCCAAACCTGTCTGGCATTTCCTGGCCGCGACGCAAAAAATAGTCTGGTAAGAAGACCGCTCAGCTACCGGAGGTGCACAAGGTACAGGGTGTCGGGATCATCCGCGCCCCACTGCCAATGAGCCGTCTGCTGTGGACGATCAATTCCTGGACAGCGGTCGGCACCTGGGGGTGGCGTGCGGCGTTGTGGTGTGCGGTGCTGTGGTGCCGGGTCCAACACACCACGCCAAAACATCCGGCACACCGCAGCCGGTGGCTGCGGTGTGCCGGAGGCTAACCGTCAGTTCGACAACTGAAGCATCGACACCAGGTCCTGCCGGGTGATGGAACCCTCCAGGTCATGCGCGAACTGGGTGATCGACCGACCGGGATCGACGTACCAGTTCTCGGCCTGCTCGGTCGCGACGAGCCCGACACCGTTCTGGCCGAGACCCCTGACCATGTCGTCCAGCGACTTGATCAGCCCGCTGGGCAAGGACTTCGTGACCGGGTCCGCGCGCAACTGGTCGGCCAGCCCACCGGCACACAACGGCTCCTGCTGCTTGCCGGCGATCTGCACCGTGTAGCAGCCGTTGGCGTGGACGATCACGATCTGCTGCCCGTTCGCGTCCAGTGTCATGTTCCGCAGCACCGCTTCGGTGCCACCCGTGACCTGCCGGTCGTCGAACGTGATCTTCGCGATCTTGATGTCGTGCGTCACCTTGTTCTGGCTCACCAGCACCTGGCCCATGTCGTGCAGCACGGCCATCTCGTCCGGCGACGTTCGCGCGATGGCGTTCTGCGCGTCCGAGTCGAGCACGGCCTGCAGGAAGTCCTCCGACGCCTCGTTCACGGTGTCGGAGCCGATCGGCGCGATGGACCGGGCAGGCCAGTTCTGGTGGTCGGCCTGCAATGAGGCGTCCGCGATCGTGTAGAAGAGGCTCGGGTACCAGCGGCCGTTCACCTTGACCGTCGCGATGCGCACGGGGTGCCCGAGGCTCTGTGCGACCTTGGCGATGTCCACCGTGGTGCTCTGGCCCTTCGGCGCTCCGTTCGGGAACGCGGCGTGCAGGAAGGCGTCGGTGTACTGGTTCGTGGTCAGGCCGGCGCCGAAGGTGATCTTGCCGGCGACCAGCTTGGTGATGGCGATGTGGTCGTTGACCTGCTCGACGGCCGAACTGTCGAACTTGAGGCCGTCGGCGTGGATGCTCAGCCCGGTGGCCGCCTGCGAACTCGCGTCCGGCTTGACGGCCTGGATCCGCTTCAACTGGGCCGCGGCGTCGTCGAGGGTGGAGCGCAGCAGCGCGCCCTCGCTCGGCGGCAGGTCGTTCACCACGCCCAGCACGTCGTCGTTGCCGAGATCGGCGACCAGGCTGCTGGCGGCGTCCTGCGGTGATCCCGCGCCGGAGCCACCGGATCGGCCGACGGCGACCCACGTGCCGATGCCGCCCGCGATCACGACCACGACGGCGACCACGATGCCGATGGCCGGTCCGGTGCGGCTCTTCGGCTTCGGCGACCCGGCCGAGTCGTCGGTCGCCAACGGCAGTGCGATGTCCTGTGGCTGCCCGTCGTCAGCCGCCTCGGGCTGCCCTGTCGGGGCGGAGCCTGGGTGCGTCATCGCGGTCCTCTCGTCGTCGCCATCTTCCGGTCTCCCGAGCCGGCTAGGACGCCTATCGCACCGACGAACGCCAGCGTTGCGCCGATCAGCGTCACCGCAGGTCCAGCAGCCACAGGCCCGATCAGCGCGCCTGATTGGCCGTCCTGCCCGAGCACCGCGACGGCCACCGCGGCGGTCGACACACCGAACAGGCAGCCCAGCACCGCCGACGTCCGCCGCAGCCGCAGCGCGTAGAGCGCGATGCAGAGGGCCCACGCCGCGATCACCACCGGCCACGCGGTCAGCAGCGTTGCCACCGCCCCACTCACCCAGTCATGCAGGGCGGTGGCGGCCTGGTAGCTGTTGCGCAGCGTGGCACCCGAGCGCAGCCATGGCAGGAACGTGCCCACGAGAAGAATGGTCACGCCCGCAGCGGCAACTCCCGCCCACGTTCGGGCGGCAACCCAGGACACGTGCACATGATGACCGCCCCAGTGTCAGAAAGGTGTAACGGTCAGGCAAAGCCAAACCCCGTAAATTGGGTGGTCACAACCTGATAAGCGGTCTTGTCAGTGCCGCGCTGCCGAGGCTTCGAGTCGCTCCCGAAGGCCGGCTGCCATTCCGGCGACGGTCAGGAGGTCGAACAGTTCACCCACGGTCCTGGCCACCCGCTGGTGGCGCACCGGCGCCATCCGCAGCCGGAGGAAGACCCTGGTCCGGTCCGGGTCGGACGCGTGCGCGGGTGCCAGGCTGATCGACCAGGTCACGTCGGTGTGCCCGCGTCGGGATCGGTACACCAGGACGGTCGGCCTGCTGATCTGGGCGACCTCGAAGGTCTCGTCGCGGCCGCCGTAGTCCGGAATGATGTCGCCGACGCCGAGCCGCTGCCAGCGTTGGTCGATGACGCGGGCCGCGCGACGGCTGGCCGGCAGGAGCCGTTCCAGTCGTCCGGGCAGGTACCAGCCCGCCCTGCGCTTGCCGAGTTGGACCAGCCACGGCCACACGTCGTCGGGCATACCGGCCACGGTGAAGGCACGGTCCATCACGACATCCGCGGGCCCGACCAGATCGTCACCGGGACGGGCGGCGGCACGTTCGGCGGCGGTTGCCTGGACGGTGTCGAACATCCACGCCTCCCCCAATATCCACAAGCGACAGTCCGTCAGGAACGGTCGAGCCGGGGGAAGGTTACCTCCTGCAGGATGAGGAGCAGTGCGGCGGCCACCGGGATCGCCACCAGTGCGCCGACGACGCCGAGCAGCACACCGCCCAACAACGCGGCCACGACGGTGACCAGATCGGGCACCTTCATCGCACGGCCGATGATCCTCGGCACCAGCAGGTAGTTCTCCGCCGACTGGTAGACGATGAAGAACACGGCCGTCGCGATCGCCACCGGCAGCGACACGGTCAGTGTCACCAGGGTGACCACGACGCCGGCGATGGTCGAACCGACGATCGGCACCAGGTCGAGCACGGCAACCAGAATCGCCAACAGCAACGCGTAGGGCGCACCGACGATCAGCAGCCAGAAGTAGGTGAACAAGCCGGCGATCAGCGAGATGATCACGTTGCCCAGCACGTAGGCGCCGACCTTCGCGAAGATCTCGTCCCCGATCAGGATCACCCTCGGCCGACGCGAATGCGGTACGAGCCGGTACAGGTTGCGGCGGATGCGCGGCAGGTCGGCCACGAAGTAGACCGTCAGCGCGGCCACGATCAGGATGTTGCCCACCGTGCTCAGCACGGCGACGCCCGCGCCGACCACACCGGTGAGGATGTCGGAGTTGCCACCGCTGACCAACTGCTGCAGATGCTGTTGCAACTGGAAGCGGGAGTTCAACCGGCCCAGCAGCGAGTTGTGGTCCTGCAGGGTATGGATGTACTGCGGGAGGTGCGCGACGAACGTGCTGGACTGGGTGACCAGCACCGGGATCGCGGCGGCCAGGAAACCACCCGCGATGCCGAGCGTGACCAGCACCACGGCGGTGACCGCGAGCCATCGGGGGAAGCGATGGTTGACCAGCCAGGACACGGCGGGTTCGAGCCCGACGGCGATGAAGAACGCCATGCCGATCAGCACGATCATGCTCTGCGCCGTGATGATCAGTTCGGCGATCAGGTACGTGGTGGCCACGCCGGCCGCGCCGAGCATGCCGATGAAGAAGGGCGACCGCCGGTTGAGCGGCTTACCCGGCTTGCCCAGTGGCTGTTCCTCGGTGCTGATCTTCGCGGCGACCGCTTCCGCGTCCGCGATCACACCTTCAGCCGCGTCCAAGTGTGGCTGCGCGACCTCGTCGCCGTGGCCCTGTTCGGCAGTGGGTCCGAGCATGGCGACATCCTCCCTGGCGAGCCTGCGAAAGGAGCCGACCCGTGCCGGACATACCCTGCGTCGACCCGTGGCAAACTCGGCCCTGGCAGGACGATTGTGATGCCTCCACTGGAGGCGATCGGGCAGCCGGTGCGACGATGTGCGGTATGGACGTCCTCGGCAGGAACCACGTTGTCGTGACCGGCCCACAGGACGGCCCTGTGGTGGTGCTGGCGCACGGCTTCGGCTGCGACCAGCACATGTGGCGGCTGATCGCGCCCACCTTGGCGCAGCGGTTCCGGGTGGTGGTCTTCGACTACGTCGGCGCTGGCCGTTCGGACCTCTCGGCGTGGGACGCGCAGCGGTATTCGACGTTGGACGGCTACGCCCAGGACGTGCTGGACATCTGCGAGGAGTTGGACCTGCGGGACGCCGTATTCGTCGGGCACTCGGTCAGCGCGATGATCGGCGTGCTGGCCGCGAACCGGCAGCCGCGGCGGTTCGCGAAACTGGTGTTGGTGACGCCGTCGCCCCGGTACGTCGACGACGGTGAGTACCGAGGTGGGTTCAGTGCCGCCGACATCGACGAGTTGCTGGACTCCTTGGACAGCAACTACCTCGGCTGGTCGGCGGTGATGGCCCCGGTGATCATGGGCAATCCCGACCGGCCCGAGTTGGGCGAGGAGCTGACCAACAGCTTCTGCCGCACCGATCCGGTGATGGCCCGCGCATTCGCCCGTGCCACCTTCCTGTCG
Organism: Pseudonocardiaceae bacterium; assembly: GCA_036502345.1. GTDB lineage: Bacteria > Actinomycetota > Actinomycetes > Mycobacteriales > Pseudonocardiaceae > DATEPR01. The sequence continues at coordinate 50,517 of DASXYT010000086.1, forward strand.
GACAACCGGGCCGACCTGTTCGACGTCACCGTGCCGACGCTGGTCATCCAGGCCACCAGCGACGTGATCGCCCCGCAGGAGGTCGGTGCGTTCGTGCACGCCGCGATCGCCGGCAGCACGCTGGTCACGGTGGACGCCACCGGACACTGTCCACAGTTGAGCGCTCCGGCCCCCGTCCTGCACGCGATCACGTCGTTCCTGACGGCCGTCCCATGAGATACGACGACCCCGAGGTCGCCGTGCTGCTGGAGGACAGCGCCGAGGATCTCTACGAGAACGCCCCGTGCGGCTATCTGTCCACATTGCTCGACGGCCGGATAGTGAAGATCAACACGACACTGCTGACCTGGCTGGGCTACACCCGTGAGCACCTGGTCGGCAAGAGTCGGTTCACCGATCTGCTCACCATCGGCGGCCGGATCTACCACGAGACGCATCTCGCGCCGCTACTGCGGATGCAGGGCGAGGTGGGCGGCGTGGCCCTGGAGATGCTGGCCTCGGACGGCGCCCGGCACCCGGTGCTGATCACCACCACGGTGAAGACCGGGCCGGACGGGCAGCCGCTGCTGATCCGCACCACCGTGTTCGACGCGCACGATCGCAGGGCGTACGAGCGTGAACTGCTGCGGGCCAGGCAGGACGCCGACCGCGAGCGGGACCGCATCCAGCACCTCGCCACGACGCTGCAGCGCACCCTGCTACCACCGATCCTGCCCGAAGTGCCCGGAATGGAGGTCGCTGCCTACTATCACGCGGCCTCCCGGGACGACATGAGCGGCGATTTCTACGACCTGTTCCCGCTGGCCGACGGGCAGTGGGGCTTCTTTCTCGGTGACGTGTGCGGCAAGGGCGTCGCGGCCGCGGTGGTGACGTCGCTGATCAGGTACACGCTGCGCGCGGCTGCGGTCTACGACGCGGACCCGATGGCAGTGCTCCGCAATCTCAACACAGTGCTGAACCAGCACCACCAGGGCGACGACCCCCGGTTCTGCACCGTCATCTTCGGTCGGCTCACCCGCGCCGAGGACGGCTGTGCCATCACGTTGGCCAGCGGTGGCCACCCACCCGCGTTGTTGCTGCGTGCCGACGGTACGACCGACTACCGGCCGACGCCGGGCGGCCAACTGGTCGGACCACTGCCCGACGCCACCTTCGCCGCCACGACACTGCACCTCGGCCCAGGCGACACCTTGTTGCTCTACACCGACGGGCTCACCGAGGCCCGTACGGACAGCACCCGCACCCGGCACAGCGAGCAGGCACTACTGGAGTTCGCGACCACCGTGGCCCCGACCACGGCCCGGTCGGCGGTGGCCGAGGTGGCCACGCTGCTGGCCGGGTTCGGCGACGGACTCGACGACGACGCGGCGGTGCTGGCACTGAGCGTTCCACCGCTCACTCTGCGTGCCTGATTGGCGAAGTTCCGGCCATTGCTCCAAATGGACGCGTTTCGAGTCGGCGTCTATCGGTCAACCTCTTGTTGGAACGGATGACCGCCGGTCTCCCTCAAGTCGTTAGGTTTTGCCAGCAAAGGAGTGTTGGATCAAATGATCGCTCTCGGAGTCATCCTGCTGATCATCGGTTTCATCGTGGGAATCCCTGTCCTGTGGACGATCGGCATCGTCCTCCTGATAGCCGGGGCCGTCCTGGCCATCGCAGGTGGCACCGGTCGCAGGATCGGTGGCCGCGCCCACTGGTACTAAACACGCGCCTGGATACTGAACAAGTGTCGGCGTAGGCCGCCGGGGACACCCGATTCGGGTGTCCCCGGCGGCCCTTGTCGTCGCTGGTGGGATACGGGATGAGGCCGAACGGTTCCCCGATTGGCGCTGACGAGTGAATTCGCCATTGGTACCTCCCGGAACCCAGTAGGCGGGTGTGGATCCTGGGTGGGCGGACGCCGTCGCTCCTGGGACGTGCCTGGGTGGAGCCCACACCCGTTGGCTGCGAAGGATCGTCCGTCCACAACGAGGTTTCCGCACCAGTGGGTGTAGTCGTGCAGGCCGGCGTGCTGAGCGGTGGGTTGCACGTGCATCCCGCTCGCGCCATGGTGGTGCCCAGACAACTTCCGTTGGCGCCCGGCCTGTTCGCCGGGCGGGAGTCCGATCTGGTGGCGCGTCCAGTAACCCTCACCGGGTAATTCCTGCCCCAGGCAGGCACCTCGCGGCGTTGTCGTCGGCCCAGGTCCAACAGAGGGACCCGGACCTCCTCCGCCAGGCGATGCACCCACCTGGAACGGAAATTCCACCGCCATGGTTACTGGACACACCCGGCGGGACCAGTTGCACGGTGGTGATCACCAGTCGCAGGACGCTGACCGGCCTGATCACCAGACACGGTGCCCACCACCTGCCGCTGGACACGCTGAGCGCCACGGAGGCCAATGCCCTGTTGGCGCTGCGGCTGGGCACCGGCCGGGTGGCGAACGAACGGGCCGCCGTCGCGGAGTTGGTCGCGGTGTGCGGCGGACTGCCGTTGGCCCTCGGCATCGTCGCGGGCCGCGCCCAGGCCCGGCCCCGGGTGCCGCTGGCCGAGTTCGGCGAGATGTTGCGTGGTCTCGGCCACACCTACGAGTTGGCCAGGGCCGTCGACGATCTCGGCCATCCCTACGCCGCGCTCGGCCGGGACGACAGAGCAAGGGCCGCATGGCAGGAAGCACTGGAGATGTATCGGGCGCAGCAGCGGGAGGCCGACACCGACCGGGTCCAGCGACAGTTGGCGACGCTGGCCCGGACGTAAGGTCGGGGTATGGGCGACTACGAACACATCCTGCTCAAGCAGGACGGCGACACGGTCACGATCACCATGAACAGGGCCGCACGCCGCAACTCGCTGTCCGCTGCCCACCTCGGCGAACTGCTCGATGCCTTCACCGCGACGGCGGGCACGGACGCGCGAGGTGTGGTGCTGGCCGGTGCCGGACCGGTGTTCTGCTCAGGACACGACTTCGCCGACGTGGCCGCCCGTGATCTGGCCGGCACCCGTGATCTGCTGCGGCTGTGCACCGAACTGATGCACGCCATCGAGTCGGCGCCGCAGGTCGTGATCGCCAGGGTGCACGGGCTGGCCACGGCCGCAGGCTGCCAGTTGGTCGCGTCGTGCGATCTCGCGGTGGCCGCCGAGTCGGCAGGCTTCGCGCTGCCCGGTGGCAACGGCGGTTGGTTCTGTCACACGCCCGCCGTGCCGGTGGCCAGGGCCATCGGGCGGAAGCGGCTGATGGAACTCGCGCTGACCGGTGACGTGATCGACGCGGCGACGGCACTGGACTGGGGTCTGGTCAACCGGGTGGTACCGGACGATGATCTGGACACTGCGGTGACGAAGCTGCTGGCCAGGGCCACCCGAGGCAGCCGAGCGAGCAAAGCGCTTGGCAAGCAGACGCTCTACGCCCAGCTCGACCGCCCCGAGGCGGACGCATACGCGATCGCCGTCGAGGTCATGGCAGCAGCTTCCCAGACACCGGCCGCCCGGGAGGGGATGGCGGCGTTCCTGGCCAAGCGCAAGCCGGCGTTCCCGGAGTGAGAACCCCGGCTCGGCGCGTAGCGTTCAGCGGCCGGGCAGCCACCTCCACAGGCCGTGGCGGCGGATCACCATGACGGCCAGCACTGCCAGCACGATCGCGCCCGCGATCTCCACGATGTACGTCGTCTTCAGCAGCGGGGCGCTGGTCGACTCCTTGTAGCCGAACAGGCTGCCGTAGATGCTGATCAGCAGGGCGAGGAACGTGCCGAGCTCCAGCAGGGCCGACGCCGCCGCTGTGATGCCGAGCATCTTGTAGGGCATCGCCAGCACCGCGATCGCCGCGATGATGCCGAGTACCGCGTTCACGATGAAGGCCGGCCCGACCGCGGTGAGGTGGTAGCCGGTGACGTACAGGTGATAGTGGATATAGGCCATGCCCACGAGGAGCGCCGCGCCCGCGATCCGCAGGATCCACGTCACCACGATGTTCGCGCGATCGGTGGACGTCCCCACTGTGTTGCTCGTAGCCATTTCGTCTCCTCCGACGCCGCTTTCATTCAGTTTGTCCGTATCTGGTCGCTGCACAACCGGAAGGCGCCTCCGGATGTGTCAGGACTCTGTCCAGGGATACGGATCAAGTCGGCCGATGGATCGGATGGCATCGGCCGAGCGGTCGATACGTCCACCAGACGGTCAGCGGAGCCCTATACGTCCTGGTGCGAAACGTGGACGTCACGTGTGGTGCGCCGTAGCGCGAACGTTTCGGCGTGGGCGACGGCGGCGTGGATCGCATCCCGAAGCGGGGTGACGTCGGCCTCGGCGACCTTGCGGACCGGCTCGCTGTTCGTACCGTGTACGCCGTATGTGTAGATTAGGCCCCGCCGCCGCTTCGACAGCCCGCTGCTGGAGGAACCATGTCCGAGCTTCAGGTCATCGCCACCCACACCATGGCCGCCGGGCAGGAGGACGAAGTACTCGCCCTGCTGCCCCAGCTCATCGCCGCCGTCCGCACGGAGCCGGGCAACATCTCGTTCGTCGCCTACCGACAGTTGGACGACCCGAGGACCTATGTCCTGCTGGAGCGCTACGCATCTCGTGAGGCGTTCGCGGCGCATCGCGAGACGGCCCACTTCAAGGACCTGGTCCTGGGCCAGATCGTGCCGCGCCTGGCCAACCGGGTGATCCAGCAGTTCGACGTCGTCGAGTAGCTCAGGCCAGCGCTCTGGAGCGCCTGCGGGCCTGGGTGTAGATGGACGCCGCCGCCAGGATCAGCAGGCCCTGGAAGAGGTACTGCCACGTCTGGCCCAGATTCAGGAAAGTCGTGGCGTTGAGCACCTGCTGGATCAGCGCCGCACCCAGAAACGTGCCGATGAACGAGCCCCGGCCGCCCAGCAGGCTCGCCCCGCCCAACACCACGGCGGTGATGCTGGACAACGTGTAGCTCACCCCCTGCGTCGGATCGCCGACCCCGATCTGCGCCATCAGCAGCAGCGAGCCAAGGAACGTCAACAGCCCACACGAGACATAAGCCAGCACGTGTGTCCGGTTGACCTTCACGCCCAACCGGTAGGCCGACTCCTCGTTCGAGCCGACCGCCCTCAACCCACGGCCCCACGCCGTGAACCGGAGCGCCAGTTCCAACCCGACGGCGATGATCACCGCCAGAACGAACGCGAGCGGCACATGGCCCATCGTGGCCGTGATCAGCCCGGTGATCTTGGTGCTGATGAACCCACCCTGGAACGGCCGGAGCAGCAGCGACACACCTTGTAGTCCGATATAGAGAGTCAAGGTCGCCGCCACAGCGGTGAACCCGCCGTACCTGATCAACAACCCGTTGATCAGGCCGGACGCCGCGGCCACCACGATCATGATCACGAACGCCAGTGCCATCAGCAACGGCGACTTGCCTTGGGTGATGAAGAACGACGCGATCACCACCAGCAACCCGGCGAGTGGCCCGACCGACAGATCGATCCCGCCGGTCATGATGACGATCGTCTGCCCCATGCTGATGAACGCCAGCGCGGTGAGCAGCGTCAGCACGGACGTCACGTTGAACGGCGCCAGATACCGAGCGTTGTGCGCGAACGTGTACGCACCGAGAGCCACGATGACCAGCGCCAGGATCACGCTCGGCGCATAATCACCCTTCGCCAGGTCACGCAGCCGGGAAGTCCGCGCACCGGACCGCTGCTGCTCGTCCTTGCGTACCGTGGTCGCGTTGACCACGGTGCCGGTGATCTTCTCCTCCGTCACGTCGGCACCGGACAGTTCGGCAACCACGTGGCCACGGGAGAAGACCACCACCCGGTCGCAGATGCCTTCCAGTTCCTTCGCGTCCGACGACACCATCACCACCGGCACGCCGGTCGACGCGACATCCCGCATGATGCCGTAGATCTCCGACCGGGCGCCGACGTCGACGCCCTGCGTCGGCTCGTCGGCGAGCAGCATCTTCGGCGCCGCCAGCAGCGCCCTGGCTAGCACCACCTTCTGCTGGTTGCCGCCGGACAGCGACATCACGCCGGACTCGATCGACGCCGTCTTCACCGACAGCTTGGCCACCTCGCCGCGTACCGCTGTCCGCTCCCTGTCCCGGCCGACCACACCACCGGTGGCCAGCGCCGGCAGTGCGCCGACCGCCGCGTTCTCGCGCACCGACATCGTGGTCATCAGGCCTTCACGGTGCCGGTCGGCCGGCATGTACGCGGTCGACCGGACCAACTCCCTGCCGTGCAGTCGCGTGCCGTCCAGCGTGACGGCACCGGAGGACCGCCGCAGGCCGGCCAGCGCACGCAGGAACTCGCTCTGGCCGTTGCCCACGATCCCGGCCAGCCCGACGATCTCGCCCCGTCGGGCTTCCAGACGCGCGTCGTGGAAACCCTGGCCGGACAGGCCTGCCACGCTCAGCACCACGGGCGCGTCGGCGGAATCCGCGCACTTGTCGGGGAACGTCGACGCCAGCTCGCGCCCGACGATCATCCTGAGCATCTGCTCGTCACTGATGTCGCCGACCGCCGCGCTGCCCCGGATCCGGCCGTCCCGCAGCACCGTGACGTCGTCCGCGATCTCGCGCACCTCGGCCAGCCGGTGGGTGATGTAGACGACGGCGGTGCCGCCGGCCGCCGCCTGCCGGACCTGGTCGAACAGGATGTCCGTCTGGTCGGCGCCCAGCGGCGCGGTCGGCTCGTCGAGGATGAGCACCTTCGGTCGCAGCGCGATCGCCTTCGCGACCTCCAGCAACTGCTTCTGCGCGACGCTGAGCTGATCCACCCTGTCCTGCAGGCGTACGTCGGAACCGACCTGCCGCAACAGGTCCACCATCCAACCGCGCCGGCCGTCGCCGGTACGGATGCGATCGGCCGGTACGGCCACCCTGATGTTCTCCGCGACCGTCATGTCCGGCAGCACGGCAGGGTGCTGGTGCACGATGGCGATGCCAAGCCTGATCGCCAGGTCCGTGGTCAGGGTCGGCACGTGCTCCCCCGCCACCGTGATCCGACCGTGGTCGGGTTGGGTGGAGCCGGAAGCCACGCCCATCAGCGTGGACTTCCCGGCTCCGTTCTCACCGAGCAGCGCGTGCACCCGACCGGCGTGGACATCCAGGGTCACGTCGACGAGTGCACGCACCGCCGCGTAGCTCTTGGACACCTCGGCCAGGCCCAACACCGGTACCGCTGGGGTCGAGTCCACTTGCTGCTCCTTACTACTTCAGTGCCGCGATCTGCTGTGCCTGGCTGAGCGTGCTGGACACGAACGCGTCCGGCGGCAGCGACTTGTCGCAGGTGACCGGGTGCGGCTGGCCGCTGACCGAGTCCTCGAACGCCGACTGCGGGAACACGGTCGACTTCGGGATCACGCCACCGGACGCCTTCGCCACCGCGAAGTCGACGGCCAGCCGGGACATGGCGTTCTGCGACGACACGGTGAACAACTGGAAGCCCTTGCCCGCCGCCTTCTGCGTCTGCCAGTCGCACGCCAACTGGTTGGCGTCCTCGGTGGCGATCGCCGGGACCTGCCGACCCGCCTGGGCGAACGCGGGGAACGCACTGTCCAGTGCCGCACCGAAGTCGGTGGTGATGGCGTCGATCTTCGGGTACTTGGCCAGTGCCGCGGTGACCACCTGCTGGGTCGTCGCAGCGTCCCAGTTGGTGACCTCGTAGGGCGTGGTGCCGACGAACTTGATGTTCGGGTAGTTCTTCAGCACACTCTGCATGCCCTGGTACTCGGCCAGGCTCTGCGAGTTGGCGGGCGGGCCACCGAGGTTGAGCACGTTGCCCTTGCCGTTGAGGACCTTCACCAGCCAGTTGGCCCACAGCACGCCGGCCTGCTTGAAGTCGGTGCTGATGTAGTAGTCGTAGTCCTGGCCCGCCGTCCCACCGGGGCTGACCCGGTAGGGCACCGTGACAACGCCCGCCTTGAACGCACTGCGCAGCGCCGGTAGCACGGCCTGGCCCGCGTCGGGGAACACCACCATCGCGGTGGTGCCCTTGGCGACCAGGCCCTGGATGTCGGAGATCGCCTTCTGTGTGTTGCCCTGTCCGTCGGTGTAGGAGAACGAGGTCACGCTCGGGCACTTGGCGATCTCCGCCTTGGCCTCGCCGACGGTGACCTTGCGCCAGTTGTTGTCACCGAAGCCGTCGGCCAGGGCGAGCGAGATCTGTTTCGAGCCGCACCAGGACGGCACGTTGGCGTTGGCGGGCTTGCCGGCCGCCGCCTGTGTGTTGTTGTTGGCCGGACCGCCGGTGTTGATCGAACACGCGCTGATCGCCATGGTGAGCACGCCGAGCGAGGCGAACACCACCCGGCGCACGGTACGAGAAGACATGGAAACCCTTTCTGTACGGACGATCACGTCCTGAGCACGTCGCGCACCGATCCGCGGCGGCGTAGCCAGCCGCGCAGCGCGGTCCAGTTGACGGTGTAGACCGCGACGCCGGCAGCGAGTGCGAGCGCCTGGACGATGTTGCTGGCTGCCGGGTTGACCCCGAGGGTCAACACGAACTGGTCGAGTTGGCTGAGGAACAGCGCGGCCACCGCGCTGGCGACCGGACTGCCCTTGCCGCCGAGCAGTGACGTGCCACCGAGCACCACGGCGGCCACCGAGGGCAGCAACTGCGAGTCGCCCTGGAACGCGCCGGGTGTGGTGACGATGCCACCGAGCAGGATGCCGGCGGTGCAGTAGAGCAACGACGCCCACACGTAGGCGCCCAGTTGGTGGCGGCGGACCCGCAGGCCGACCAGGTCCGCCGCCGCCGGGTTGGCCCCGACCGCCTCGAACCGCCGCCCGGCGACGGACCGCTTGATGAGGAACCCGACCACCGCGGTGATCACCACCGCGAAGTAGACCGCGTGGGACACACCGAGGAACTGGCCGGTCGCGATGGTGTGCATCGCCGACGTGGTGCTCGTCGGCGAGCCACCGGAGATACCGAGAACGGCGGCGTAGAGCAGTGCGTTGGTGCCCAGTGTCGTGACGATCGCGGACATGCCGAGCCTGCTGACGAACCAGCCGGTCAACAGGCCGGCGGCCAGCGCAGCCGCATAGGCGAGCAGGATGGCGGGCAGCAGCTTCCCGCTGTTCCCGTTGGGATAGTGCGTCACGATGATGACGCTCAGCGACACGGTGCCCGGCACCGACAGGTCGATACCGCCCTGCTGGATGACCAGGGTCTGGCCGAGCGCGATGATGGCGAGCACCGCGGCGAACGGCAGCATGCCCTGGATCGAGCTGCGGCTCAGGCTCTCCGGCTGCACGACCAGGCTCACCACGAACAGCGCGACGGTCGCGATGATGATGGTGACCAGGCCCCTGGAGGCACGACCGGTCCATGCCCGTGCCTCCGGACCGTCCGAACCGGACTGGACGACCGGTGTGGGATCGGAGGTGTCTGGCATGAGGGAACCCTTTGCCGTGTCGCTCATCGAATCACTCCTCCGAATGGAATACCCGCCGAAGGTTCACCAATACTGCACAAGACCAGGATGCTCGTCAAGTTGTAGTGAACAGGGTTTCCGTTGCAGGACAACGGATATCGAGTTGTCGCCGAACAGTCGAACTGTCCGGAACGGACATTCGACAGTGGACCGTGCGATGAGTGACCGCTATTTCCGCCGCGTTCTGTGGTGCTCCGCGATCGCTGACATGTCGTGTGCTCCGAAACCCGATGCCGACGCGGCGTCGGACACGCTGCGCACCATCTCCGCTACCGGCACCGGGCTGTCCCGGCTGGCCGCGAACTCCTCGATCAGGGTCAGGTCCTTGCGCATGAGGTCGACGGTGAACGCCACCGGCTGACCGGCCGGGTCCTCGAACGCGGCCCGTTTGTAGAGCAGGAACGGCGCGGCGACCGCACTGTCGGCCAAGACTTCCAGTGCGGTGCCTCTTGGCACGCCACCCCGTTCCGCCAACACGATGGCCTCACTCAGCGAGGCGTTCAGGCTGTGCACCACCGAGTTGACCGCCAGCTTCATGGCCTGGCCGCTGCCGGTGTCACCGACCCGCACCACCGAACCGGCGAACGCGCGCAACACCGGCTCGACAGCACTGGTGGCATCCTCCGGTCCACCGATCATCACCAGCAGCACACCGGACCGCACGCTGGCCACGCTGCCGGACACCGGAGCGTCCAGGAACGGCACGGTCAGCCGAGCGGCACACGCCAACGCTGCCTGGACGCCGATCGTGGCCATGTCACAGACGATCGTGCCCGGTCGGACCGCGCTTGCGACGCCGTCCGGTCCGAACAGGACGTGCTCCAGTGCGGGTCCGTCGGCAAGCATCGTGATCACGACTTCGGCGTCGGTGACCGCGGCCGCCGGCGTGACCGACCGTGCCGGCGGGTCGGCATCACCCAGTTCGTCGGCGAGACGCCGATAGCCTGCCTCGCCGCGGTTCCACACCGTCACGTCGTGGCCGGCATGGACCAGCTTGGCCGCCATCGGCGCGCCCATCCGGCCGAGACCCAACACCGCGACCCGGCTCATCGGCTCGGATCCACGAGAATCTTGCCGGTGGCCCGCCGGTCGACCAGCGCTCCCAGCCCGTCATCGACCAAGGAGTCCAGCCCGATCACCCGGTCCAGCAGTTGCTCGGCGATGCCGCCGCCGGCCAGTAGCCGCAACGCCTCCGGGATGTCCTCGCCGCACACGTGCGCAACCGTCGTGAGCATGTCGACCTCACGCAGGATCACGTCGGCGAACGCCACCGCCTGTGGTTCGTGGGCCAGCCCGACCAGCAGCACCCGGCCACCCCGCGCCGCCATCCGGACCGCCTGCTGGGCCGATCCGGACACCCCGCTGGCCTCGATGACGAGTTGGGCGCCGACGCCGTTGGTCAACTCCCGCACCAGTTCCACGGGATCCCTGCCGGTCACGTTCACCACGTCGGTGGCACCGAGCGCGGTGGCCGTGGTCAGGCGGGCGTCGTCGATGTCCAGCGCGATGATCCGGTCCGGTTGGCGAGTGGCCAGGCCGCACAGGATGAACGAGCCGATCGCACCGGCACCGACCAACACCACCGTGTCACCTGGGCCCGCACCGGTGCGGCGGGCGGCGTGCAGGCCGACGGCGAGCGGTTGGGCCAGGCCTGCCGCGTCGTCGGAACAGTCGGGCGGGATCTCGACACAGGTGGACGCGGGCACAGCGGCGTACTCGGCGAGGCCGCCGTCGGCGCTCAGCCCGAGGGTCCAGTAGTCGGCGCACAGGTTCGTGCGACCCGCCCGGCACCATGAGCACTCGCCGCAGGACACACCGGCACCCGTGGCCACCCGCTGGCCGGCCAGCCACCCGGCACCTGACTCGACGACCTCGCCGATGAACTCGTGCCCCATGATCATCGGTCCGAGGTGCCCGCTGGCCGGATGCCGCCGATTGACCGGGAACATCCCGGGTCCGTGCAGGAACTCGGACGCATCGGTGCCGCAGATGCCCGACCGCAGCACCCGTACCAGCACCTGCCCTTCGGCCGGCGTGGGCACCGGGCGCTGCTCGATCCGCACGTCCTTGGCGCCGTGGTAGACGGCGGCCCGCATGGTCGTCATCGCACGGCCGCCGAAACGAGGTGGACCTTGACCTGGGACCGGTCCCGGCGCACCAGGTCGATCGCCCTGTCCGCCTCGGCCAGCGGCACGGTCGTGGTGACGATCGGCGACAGGTCGATACCGGTCCGGGCGAGGAACCGCAGCGTCTCCGGCCACACGCCCGGTGAACCGATGATGCCCCGTACCTGGAGTTCCTTGGACTGGATGAGACCCAGCTTCGCCGAGGCCTGCCCACCGACGTCGATGCCCACCATCACCAGCCGAGCGCGAAACCCGGCCACCTCCAGCGCGGCGGCCATCGCTGCCGGCTTGCCGCTGGCCTCGATCACCACGTCGGCGCCCCGGCCGCCGGTGTGCTCCAGTAGTTCGGCGAGGAAGTTCTCCGCTGTCGGATCGACGTGCACGTCGACACCGAGCTTCAGGGCCAGCGCGGCCCGCTCCGGGTTCGGTTCCAGCACGATCACCCTGGCCCGTCGCGCGACGGCACCCGCGATGACGCCGAGCCCGATCGGGCCCGCACCGAACACAACCACCGTGTCGCTGGCATCGACGTTGTCCGCGCGGAGCGTCGCGTGGTAGCCGCAGCTGAACGGCTCGACCAGCGCGCCCTGGGTCCAGTTCATCGAATCGGGCAGGCGGTGCAGCCATTCGGGCCGGGCGACGAAGAACTCGGCGGCGGCCCCGCTGACGCTGAAACCGAAGTGGTCACTGCCGATGACACATTCACCGACCACCCGGTCACCGACGCCGAACGAGCGGACGGCACTGCCGACCGCGACGATCTCCCCCGCCCACTCATGGCCGGGGATCACCGGGTACTCGAACGGGATGATGTAGCGGCCTTCGAGCAGTTCGATGTCGGAATGGCAGATGCCGGTCGACCTGGCCGCGACCAGGATCTCGTCAGCAGCGATCGTCGGTATCTCGATCTCGTTGACCTGCGCTGTGGCGTCGCCGACGAATTGCAGCGCCTGCATTTCAACTCCTGACTATGCGCCCTTGCATCGACAGATGGGTCAGCGGCCGAGTGCCTTGCGGCCGGCCTCGGTGTTCAGATGGGACTGCGAGTCGCGGATCGTGGACAGCTGACCGCCGACCGTGTAGTAGCGCTGGCCTGCGACCAGCAGTTCCTCGGCCGGGAACTTGGTGATCACCTCGCACCCGTCGGCCGTCACCACCAACTCCTCCTCGATGCGAGCGGCACCGAGGCCGTCCGCCGACGGCCAGTAGGTCTCCAAGGCGAACACCATGCCCTGTTCGAGCACTTCCGGGTGGTCCAGCGACACCAGCCGGGAGAAGATCGGCTTCTCCCAGATGGACAGTCCGACGCCGTGTCCGTACTGGAGGCCGAACGCGGCTGTCTCGTCCGGGAAGCCGAACTCCTGGGCGGTCGGCCACACCGAGACGATGTCGGCAGTGGTGGCACCGGGCCGGACCAGCGCGATCGCCCTGTCGATGTACTCCCGGCAGCGGATGTAGGCGTCCCGCTGCGCCGCCGAAGCGCTGCCCACCGCGAACGTCCGGTAGTAGCAGGTCCGGTAGCCCATGTAGCTGTGCAGGATGTCGAAGAACGCCGGGTCGCCGGGCCGGATGATGCGGTCGGAGTACACGTGCGGGTGCGGGGCACACCGCTCGCCGGAGATCGCGTTCACGCCCTCGACGAACTCGGAACCCATGTCGTAGAGCGCTTTGCTGACCAGCCCGACGCACTCGTTCTCGCGCACACCGGGCCGCAGGAACTCGTAGAGCGAGTCGTAGGCCGCGTCCACCATCGAGCAGGCCTGGGTGAGCAGCGAGATCTCACCGTCGGTCTTGATCCTGCGGGCCTCCAGGAACACCTGCTGGCCGTCCACCACCGTCACGCCGGCATCCCGCAGCGCGGACAGCACCGGCATCTCGATGACGTCGACACCCACCGGTGAGTCGAGCAGGCCGTAGAGCTCCAGTTCGTGCCGGATCTTGCGGGCCACCTCGACGGCAATGCCCGCGTCCGGGTGGAACGCCCCGCGCAGCGTGGAGATCCCGGCCCTGGCGCCCGATTCGTTGAGCGGCTTCGCCCCGTGGTGCGGTGCGTGCGGGTTGTCCGCCGCGACATCGGTGTAGTCCAGCCACGGCGAGTACAGCTGGTGGTGGCGGGCCGCCGAGCCGAAGTCCCACACGATCGGCTCGCCGCCGCGGACCAGCAGCGAGAACCGGATCAGCTTGTCCACCGCCCAGGTGCCGATGTGGGTGGAGGTCATGTAGCGAATGTTGGTGAAGTCGAAGGCCAGCACGGCGCCGAGTTCGGACTTCTCCAACTCGTCGCGCAGCCGTGTCAACCGGTCGTCGCGCAGCCGGTCGATGTCGATCCGCTGTTCCCAGTCGACGGCATTCGTGCCAAATGTGGCTGTTCCCATGGTGCCCTCTTCCACTTATGCGGCGGAACCGACCTTGACCAGCAGCTTCTGGGCGTCTCCAGCCGGGTCCAGCAGCCGGTCGAAGCCCCTGGCGACGATGTCCTCGACCGGGATGACCTCGGTGAGCACCTGCTGCACGGGGTAGCGCCCCGCCGCGACAAGGGCGGTGATTCTGGGGAAGTCGTAGACCGGGTAACACCACGTGCCGACCAGGCTCAGGTCCCGGTTGGACAGTGCCATCGGGTCGATCGTCGCGGGCCGCACGTGCAGGCCGACCTGGGTGGCGCTGCCGTGCGACCGCAGGCTGTCCAGCGCGACGGTCAGCCCGCCCTGGCTGCCGGAGCACTCGGCGGCCGCGTCGACGCCGACTCCGCCGGTGAGCGCGCGGACCGCCGCTGGCACGTCGTCGCTGGTGGGGTCCAGTGTCGTCGCGACACCGAACGCGTCGACCAGTGCCCGCCGGCGGGCGTTGGGTTCGCTGACGATCACCTGTGCGGCGCCGGCCGCGTGTGCGTACAGCGCTGCCAACGCGCCGATCGGCCCGGCACCGGTGACCAGGATGGTGTCGCCGGGCCGCAGACCGGTCCGGTCCACGCCGTAGGCGGCCACGGCGGCCGGTTCGATCAGCGCGCCCTGGATCTCGCTGACCTCGTCGGGCAGCACACAGATCTGGTAGTCCGGCACCACTACCTGCTCGCTGATGCCACCGCCGTGCCAGCTCAGCCCGGTGCAGGCCATGTCGGGGCACAGGTGGTTGAGGCCACGTCGGCAGTAGTAGCAGTGTCCGCAGTAGACCAACGGCATCACCGACACCCGGTCGCCGACCCGCACGTCGGTCACGTCGGCCCCGACCTCCAGTACCTGGCCGGAGAACTCGTGGCCGAGCACCTGCGGCGCCGATGCGCCGGAGAGCGGATGTGGGCTGGTGGGGATGACGATCGGGCCTGCCGCGTACTCGTGCAGGTCGGTGCCGCAGATCCCGCACAGGTAGGGCCGGACCCGCACCTCCCGTGGTCCCACGGCGGCGGGCTCGACGATCTCCTCCACCCGGATGTCGTGCTTGCTGTGGTAGACGGCGGCGCGCATCCTCAACTCCTGTGTTCAGGACCGGTGTACAGCGATAGTGAACTGCCCAACGCCGCCTGAGTCAATCCCGTAAGCGAAATCGTTTGTACCAAAGGAGTCTCGGGTGGTGAATGCTTGACGTAACCGATCGCCGGACTGTTCACTTTCAGCAAACGTCCAGTGCGGCTGCCCCGGAGGAACCTGATGGATCTCGGTAACGGCTTGGGTCACCTGTCCTACTCGACGCTGGTGCACCCGGGAGACAACTGGACCGAGATGCGGGCCAGCCTCACCACGTACCTGCCGGAGGTGAAGCGCCGGTTCTGCCCGGACCGGCCGTTCGGGGTGTCGCTGCGACTGTCCGGCGCCTCGGCTACCCAACTGGCCGCTGACCAGGCGGAACGCGCCTGGCTGCGGACCTTCCTGGCAGCCGGGGACCTGTACGTCTACACCGTCAACGCGTTCCCGCAGGGCTCGTTCAAGGGCCGGTCGGTGATGGAGGACGTGTACGAGCCGGACTGGAGCACCGAGGAGCGCGTGCGGTACACGACCGACGTGGCCGACGTCCTCGCCGACATCACCGACGACGGTGTCGAGCCGACCATCCAGACGATGCCACTGGCGTACCGGCCCAAGGTCACCAGCCCCGCCTACGTGGACCTGTTCACCCGTAACGTGTTGCGGGTCGTGGCGCACCTCGTGGACCTGGAGCGCAGGACCGGCCGACGGGTCAAGCTGGCGATCGAACCGGAACCGTTCTGCTACCTGGAGACCATCGGGGAGACGGCGCGGTACTTCCAGGAGCGGCTGTACGCCCGGTCCGGCGCCGACCTGCTCGCCGAACTGTCCGGTCTGCCGCTGTCCGAGGCGTTCGGCGCGCTGCGCAGGCATCTCGGTGTCGTGTTCGACATCTGTCACCAGGCCGTCGAGTTCGACGACATCCCCGCATCGCTGGAACTGCTCGCGTCGGCCGGGGTGCCGGTGTTCAAGCTCCAGGAGGCCGCGGCGCTGTGGGTGCCCGAGGTCACCGACGACATCGTGCGCGAGTTGGAGCGGTTCACCGAGACCATCTACCTCAGCCAGACCTCCGAACTGCGCGACGGCAAGGTCACCAGGCACCTCAACCTGATCGACGCGATCAACGAGTGGCGGCGCGAGCCGGGCGGCACGCGGGAGTGGCGCACCCACTTCCACGTGCCGGTGTTCCTTGACGACCTCGGTCCGTTCCGGACCACCCGGTTCGCCATCGAACAGGCGTTGCGGGCGCACCGGGCGCAGCCGCAGTCGACCCATCTGGAGATCGAGACCTACACCTGGGACGTGCTGCCCGAGCACCTGAAGACCGGCGACATCACCGACTACGTGGTGCGGGAACTGGAGTGGGTGCGGGATGAACTGGTCAGTCCAGCGGCGGAATGATCCGCTCGGCGCGGAGCTGGTCGAACAGGTCGAGGAACGACCGGCGGGAGTCCTGTACGTCGAGGAAGCCGTGCGCGCGGCTCTTGTTCATGTCGGCGAACGTCTCCGCCTCGCGCCCGAGGTCGCCGTCGGTGTGCCACCAGGACGCGATGCGCTCCAGCGAGTTCGGCCGCAGGTCGTACTTCGCGACGATCCGGTCCCAGACCCCGGCCGACTCGGCGAAGCGCTGCTCCAGCGGCTGGGCGTGCCCGGGGTATTCCGCGACCGGGACGCCGAGCCCGTTCGCCACCACCGGCCACATCTGCCGCCACCGGAACACATCGCCGTTGACGGTGTTGAAGGCCTCGTCGGCGGCGTCCGGCGAGGTGGCGGCCCAGACCATCTGGCCGGCCAGCAGGCGCGCGTCGGTGAGGTCGGTGATGCCGTCGTGCTGCTGCGGGGCACCGGGGAACACGAAGGGCTCACCGGTCTCCCGGCACAGGGCGCCGTACAGGGCGAGCGTGACGCCCATGTTCATCAGGTTGCCCAGTGCCCAGCCGATCATGGTGTGCGCGCGGTGCACCGACCAGGTGAAGCCGCCACGGTCGGCGGCGTCGAACAGGATGTCCTCCTGCGTGTAGTAGAAGTTCTGGCCGGGCAGCCGGGGCTGCTCCTCACGGAACGGCGTCTCCATCGGGGTCTTCGCGTAGGCCTCGAACGGGCCGAGGTAATGCTTGAGCCCGGTGACCAGTGCCACGTGCTGTGCGTTGGCACCGACCAGCGGCTCCAGGACGTTGCGCAGCATCGCACCGTTCACAACGCAGTTCTCCGCCTCGGTCGGCTGGCGCTGCCAGGTGCAGAAGAAGACATGGGTCGGGTCTGCTCTCGCCACCGCGGCCGCCGCGGCATCGGCGTCCAGGATGTCGGCGGCCACCGGATGGACGCCGGGAACCGGTGTGGCGCCGGACCTGGACAGCCCGTGTACGTCCCAACCGGACTCGACGAGCCGAGTGGCGACATTGTTCCCGGCGATACCCGTCACACCCACGACAAGGGCGCGCCTGCTGTCGGCCACGTGATGTCTCCGTTCCGCTCGGGCTCCGCTGCCGGTCAGCAGCTTGACCGAACCGTCGCACAGGTGTCAAGTACTACTGAACAACGCCGACGATCCGCAGGACAAGGGGTGTTTTCCTTCTGAGGAATGTTCGAATACGCTGAACAGTGAGGTTGCCGTCATCCCCTCGGGCGGTCCTCGACCGTGCGTGATCCAGAGGAGCGTCTGTGTCAGCTACCAACGGTTCGTCGGCGGCATCCGGTGCGTCACAGCGTCGGCGTGCCGCGGATGCGAACGTGGGCGAAACCCCGCAGTCGACGGGTCGCCGCGAGTCGGTCGCGAGTGTCGGTGCGCAGTTGCGGGACCGGCGGCTGGAGGTCGGGTTGTCCCTGCGCCAGTTCGCCAGGGACCTCGGGGTGTCGCCGTCGTTCATCTCGCAGATCGAGAACGGCAAGTCGCAGCCGTCGGTCGCCACGCTCTACACGATCTGCAACACGCTGGATCTGTCCATCGACGAGTTGTTCAACCAGTCACCGCCGGCCGAACCGGTGACCGCGACGCCACCGCCCGCGGCTCCCCCGGTCGCCGGCGTCTCGCGGCTGCACACCGAGAGCTTCCACGGCGCGCTGGCCAAGCTGAACGACCGGCCGGTCGCGGTCGACCAGGAGAACCCGGTGGTGACTCCGGCGCAGCGGCGGCGGCTGGTGCTGGACTCCGGCGTGACGTGGGAGCAGTTGTCGGCGACGCACGAGGCAGCGGTCGACTTCCTGTTCGTGCGCTACGACGTGGGTGGCAGTTCGGTGCCCGACGACAAGCTGACCCGGCACGGCGGCGTCGAGTACGGGTACGTCATCAGCGGCAACCTCGAGGTCAAGATCGGCTTCGAGACGTACGAGGTCAGCGCGGGCGAGTCCATCTCGTTCGACTCGTCCACCCCGCACCGCCTGACCAACCGGGGCAACGTCCCGGTGGAGGCGATCTGGTTCGTCCACGGCCGCAACCCGACCCACGAGCACTGAGCCGCTCCCCGCGTCGGCCGCCGCAGGCGTCCTGGCATCCAGTTCGAACATATCTATGTGATCGAGTAGTACTTCGAATGCCGGCCGGCAACGCCGAGCGCGTGATCAAACCTGAACAGAATTCTATTCTGTTTCCGAACGACTCGACTCGCAAATCGGACGATGCACCGATTCCGTGCTCCGTGAAACTACTTCACAATGCGAAACAATCATTAGTTAGACTCCCTTCCTTATTTGCCGTCTCGTGAAGCCCCTACTGATGCGCCTCTTCACCATCTGCAACATGGAGCGCGGCGACCCGGTGAAATGTCAACGGAAGTGTTGACAGGAGCCACATCCGGCCTGATCAACGGTGCCCGTCAATACCAGATCCATGCGCACTCATGTAGTTCGCCGTCTTTTCGCGTTACGAGGCACTATGTATGTGCCAGCATTTGGCGTAACGCGCCGCGCAGCAGTGGACACTTCCGTGACAGTCGTGTAGACACGACCAGCGTACTTTCAAATACTGGGAGTGCGCCGGAACCTGCCGAACGTGTAAGACGTCGGGCTTCGGGCTCACCCGTTTGGAGCTGCCGACCAAGACCCATGTGTGAACGGAGACGATGAGACCAGCCTCATTGTGGCTAGCCGATGAGTACTATTTGACAGCTCATCGCGACTATGATGGCCGGCCACGCCTCAATTCGTCCGCCCTGGCACTGGGCCTCGCCGGCGCACTGCTGATCGAGCTAGCACTGCACCGAAAGTTAAGGATCAACACACAGCAGCTGGAACTTGTCGTGGCCAATTCGGACACACCGCCTCCTGACGCGACCGCGCACACCGTGCTGGACCAGCTGGTTGCCGAACCCGAGATCAAGTCGATCTCGACATGGCTGCAGTTTCTCGGCCAGTCGGCGCCGCAGCGGGTCGCGGAACGGTTGGTGCGCGCCGGAATGGTCCGTCCACAGCAGTCGGGTCCACCGTGGCGCCGGAGTGTCCTGTACCCACCCCTCGACGCCAACGAGGCGATTCTGCCCGCTATCCGGATCAAGGGTGTGGCCAGCAGGAGAGAACCCGTCACGCTGTCCGACGCCCTGCTCGCCGGGCTCGCCGGTGCCACCGGCCTGGACGGTTTCGTCCTGCAGGACCTCGACTCCGACGGCCGCCAGTTCCTGCGAGAGGTACTCGCCCAGCTTCCCAAGCCGTTGCTGTGTCTGCTAGCCGAAACGAAGGCGTCGGTCGGCGCCGCTGTGCTCTCGCGACGACGCTGACCACCGCCGACACGCTCGTCCACCGTTAACTCATCAACTGGAGTCCAGTATGGACAGAACATCCAACGTCGCGAGCAATGTCGCGGCGGCACTGGCGCACAACAAACTGGGTGCTACACGAATCACCCAGTTCGCGCTCAGCGCAGCGGCCACCCTGACGGTCGTGGCAGGCGTCGTCCCGACCGGCTACGCGGTCACCGGGATCACCGGCATCCCGGCCGCCTTCGTCTTACTCGGCTTGATCCTCCTGGTGTTCTGCGTCGGCTACAACGCCATGTCCCGACGCATCTCCAACGCGGGCGCGTTCTACGCCTACATCGCCCAGGGCATCTCCCGGCCGGCCGGCGTCGCGGCGGCCTGGGTGGCCATGCTCAGCTACAACCTGCTGCAGGTCGGCCTGTACGGCATCTTCGGGGCGCTGGGCGCTCCCCTGCTCAACGGCTGGCTGCACGTCAACCTGGCCTGGTGGGGCTGGGCACTGATCGCGTGGGCGATCGTCGCCGTCCTCGGTCTGGCGCAGGTCGAGTTCAACGGCTCCGTGCTGGGCATCCTGATGGTCGCCGAGGTCATCGTCATCCTCGTCTACTTCGCCGCGTTCGTCTCGCACCCGGCCGGTGGCGTCGTCTCCACCGCCACGTTCCAGCCCAGCCACCTGTTCGTCGCCGGGTTCGGATCGCTGCTGGTCATCGGCGTGACCGGCTTCGTCGGCTTCGAGTCGGCCGCGTTCTACTCGGAGGAGGCCAAGGACAGCCACCGCACGGTGCCCAAGGCCACCTACATCTGCGTCGCGCTGATCGCCATCCTCTACTGCCTCGCATCGTGGGCCATGTCCGTCGTCACCGGCCCCGGCCACATCGTCGCTGCCGCTCAGCAGCAGGGCGGTGAGCTGGTCTTCAACCTGGCCACCCAGACGCTGGGCTCCGCGTGGGGCACCATCGGCCACGCGCTGCTGCTCACCTCGGTGATCGCGGCGATGATCTCCTACCACGGTTCGGCGTCCCGCTACGTGTTCTCGCTGGGCCGCGAAGGTGTGCTGCCCTCCGGGTTCGGCCGCACGCTGCCCAGGACGGGTGCCCCGGTGTGGGGTTCGGTCTCGCAGTCGCTGATCGGCCTCGTCGTCATCATCGCCTACGCCGTCGCGGGCCTCGACCCGCTGGTGAACCTGTTCTTCTGGCTGGGCACCACCGGCGGCTTCGGCGTGCTGCTGCTGCTCACCGGCACATCGGCGGCGGTGATCGGCTACTTCCGGCGCAACGGCGGGGAGAGCGTGTGGCGGTCGACGGTCGCGCCACTCATCGCTTTCATCGCACTCGCGGCGGCCGTCGTGCTGTCGGTGGTCAACTTCGCGACCCTGCTCGGCGTCGCACCCAACTCCCTCGCCCGGTGGGCGTTCCCGGCCGCGTTCCTCGTGGTCGCCGTCGGCGGCATCCTGTGGGCAACGGTCCTGCGGGTCCGCCGACCGGAGGTCTACCAGCGCATCGGGCTCGGCGTCGCGGCCGAGACCGGCCGGTCGACGTCGCAGGGCGGCAACTCCTACGAGACGGCAGCGGGGTCCCTCCTGTGACCGGCACGGTGCCCACCCCGGCCGAGGTGGAGATCATGCTGGCAGGCCC
>DASXYT010000087.1:0-2210 GCA_036502345.1 Pseudonocardiaceae bacterium
GCGCGGCATGGTGACGACGGTGAACCGGGTGGCGATCAGCGCCGCGGTGAGCAGCGCGGCCTCGGTCATGCCGACGACGGGCCCGGCGGCCAGCTCCTTCGCGGCGGCCACCCCGGTGTCGCCGAAACAGGCCACCAGGTATCCGTCCACACCGAGGCGCTCGCCGCGGCGGACCTGTTCGAGCACGCCGACCGAGCCCCAGACCTCGTCGACATTGCTCTCCACCGCGCTGACCCCGCTCGCCGGGGTGCCGCCGAGGAGCGTGGTGCCCGGCGAGGCCACCCGCCGGGCCGCCGCCACGATCGCCTCGGTCATCGCGGTGGCCGTGTTCGGGTTGACGATCATGATCGTCGACTCGGCCGTCATAAGTTCGAAACGGTATACAGTTCCGGGCGGATCGCCAGACCTCGGCGGTAAATACGGCGTAAATCGGCCACCACGCTTCTCAGCGAGGTGGTTTAGTATTCAATCTGGCCACTGAGGCCAGAGACGCCGTCAGGCGGCGGACGCCTCCTCGACGGCCAGCAGGCTCTGCCCGACGCCGACGCCACGTAGCTCCATCGCGCGCAGCGCGGCCCACATCGTGACCTGGTTCGCGGTGAGCACCGGCTTGCCGAGCGCCTGCTCCAGCGGCTCGATCACGTCGTAGGTGGGCAGGTTGGTGCAGCTGATGAACATCGCGTCCGCGTCCGGCGAGTCGACGGAGCGGACGATGTCGACCACCGTGTGGTACGGCACCCGCCAGATGTGCCCGAGCAGCCCCAGCCCGTCCCTGGACACCGTCTGCACGCCGTTCTCCGCCAGGTAGTGGACCAGCCGGTCGGTCACCGCGTCCACGTACGGCGTGGCAATCGCCAGCTTCCTGATACCGAGCAGGCTCAGGGCGTCGACCAGGGCGCCGGAGGTGGTGCAGGCGGCCGGTGCACCGGCGTCGACCATGGTGCGCACCAGCAGCCGCTCGCCCAGGATGCCGTTGACGAAACTGCCCGACGCGCAGGCGTAGGCCACCACGTCCGGTTCCGGGGTGAGCACGTCGCGGGTCGCGCGGCGGACCACCCCGCGCTCGCTGACCGCCGTGGCCATCTCCACCGTCACCGGGGTGGTGAAGAACGGCATCCGGGTCAGGTACAGCGAGACGTTGTCCGGCACCCACCGCCACAGCTCGCGGTCCAGCGCGAAGTCGAACGGGGTGACCACGCCGATCCCCCGCTGGTTGGTGGTGGCCTCGACAAAGGCCACGGAGAGTTCGGTGGGCATCGGCCGGCCGCCTTAGGCCTCGGAGTGCCGTTCGTACACCAGGCGCTCGCCCACGCTGCCGGAGCGCCAGACGTCGTGGCAGGCCTGCGCCATCACGTCCAGACCCTCCACGATCGTGGCGTAGACATTCCCGGGTACCCAGCCGACATCGCCGTTGAGCAGCAGGTTGTTCCGCCCGTAGAAGATCGCCAGGTCGATCACGCCGGGCAGGTCGGCGACGCCCTGGTCCTGTTTGAACTCCTCGTCCAGCATCCCGCCGGGGAAGGAGAAGTAGACAACGTCGCCGGGGATCGGGGTGACCGTGGGGTTCTCCTGGCCGACCTCGTGCTCCGCGAACCGGGGCACCATCGTGTACACCTCGTTGCGCGCGTACTTGGCGTGCTGGGCGTCGCCGCCCTGGGGCAGCGCCGCCCAGACCGCATCACAGGTGCGCGGCGCCTCTTTCTCCAACATCTCGGCGAGGCAGGACACCCCGCGCTTGGCCAACGTGATGCGCAGCATTCGAGGCATGCACAAACTCCCCCGCGACGAACTGGACTTACCTAACCCCTTACCTGAACCACCCACGAGCAAACCAGATCGCGGATTGTTGACAATCATACGAGGGGTTCCTAGCGTGTCAATGGCCCGGACCTTCGTTTAACACCACCGTCATGAGGTACCCCTGAGTGACCGTTTCGCCAGCTCAGCCCCCTGTTCCGGTGCTTGTCGTACTCCACTCGGCGGATCTTCCACCCGACCTTGAAGATCGACTTGCAGCGGCCGGTCTTGACGCAAAGATTCGCTACGCGACGGCGTCCGAGCTGGCCGGGGCGCTGCGCGGCGCGGACGCCCTGCTGGTCTGGGACTTCACCATCGGCGACGCCGTGCGGACCAGCTGGCCGGCCGCCGACACGCTGCGCTGGGTGCACACCGCCAGCGCCGGGGTGGACCGGCTGATGTTCGACGAGCTG
>DASXYT010000088.1:0-29996 GCA_036502345.1 Pseudonocardiaceae bacterium
ATGGCTCCCCCGACATGTCGCGTCGATGACGCGGCGGGTCGGCGTGGGGCCGCACGTGCTGCGCCGGCCGGTGGACCGCCTTGAGCACATCGTGGTGCTGGCGGCGCTGGTTCTGGTGTTCGCCGCGATACCGCTCGCGATCATGGTGAGCGCGACGGTCAACCGGCATAGTCAGGCGCTGTCCGTCACCGAGATGGCGGACAGCACGCGTGGCACAGCGACGCTGCTGACGACCGTGCCGGTGACGATGCAACTGGACGGGACCGCGTCGATCGTCCGCGCGGCCGCCCGCTGGCGGACACCCGCCGGCACCGTCCGTGTCGGCTATGTGCCCGCCGCGCCGGGATCCGTTGCCGGACAAGTCATCGCGGTCTGGTTGGACAATTCGGGCCACCAGGTCGATCAGCCGTTGACCTCGGACGAGGCCAGGTGGCAGGGCGTGATGGCAGGTGTCTTCACGATGGCGGCGGCCATCGCGCTGCTCACGTTGGTCGTCGTCATCGTGCGCGGCCGGCTGAACCGGACACGACTGTCCGGCTGGGCGGCCGAGTGGCGCCGGGTGGAACCTCAGTGGACAGAACGCCGAACCTGACGGCGCGGCTCACACGTGCGGGTGCGGATAGTCCGCTGACCGGTGCTGGAAGGACAGGATCGCCGGGTTCTGGATGACGCCGTCACGGATCTCGATGGCCCGCCGGATCGTGTCGTCGGCGTCCCATGCCTCGCTGCCGGACAACACCGCGTCCAGATAGGGCAGCACCGCTTCGCTGATCTCCCAGGTGGCCGAGTTCCACAACAGCGACGGGGTGTGGTCGACGCCGTAGTAGGTGATGTTGTCGCCGACCACGAACGTCGGGTTGTCGAACGATGTCGGCTTCGCCCAGCTGAAGCCCATGCCCTCGTCGCAGGACACGTCCACGATGAGGCTGCCCGGCGTGAACGCGGCGAGGTCCTCGTCGATGAGGAACGTCAGGGGCGCATCGGTCTGCTGGAGCACGCAGTTGACCACGATGTCGTGCTCGGCGAGGAACTCGGCGAGCGGCTGTTCACCGGATTCGAGGAAGACGGAACTACGACGGGGATCGGCGTCGTCGTTCTCGAAGTGCACCATGGTGGCGGAGTGGATGGGTGACGCCACGGCGTTCACGCCACGCTGGGTGAGCACGTCGACGTCGTGCACACCGTGCGCGTTGAGCGCCGTCACAGCACCTCGCGCCGTGGCGCCGAAGCCGATCACAGCGGCACGCAGCCGACGGCCGTAGTCACCGGTGGACCCGATCAGCTCAAGGGCGTGCAGTACCGAGCAGTAGCCTGCCAGCTCGTTGTTCTTGTGGAACACGTGCAGGTTGAACGAGCCGTCCTCGGTCCAGTGGTTCATCGCCTCGAAGGCGATCAGCGTGAGCTTCCTGTCGATGGCCTGTTGGGTGACCTTGTCGTCCTGCACGCAGTGCGGCCAGCCCCACAGCACCTGTCCGACCCGCATCTCCTCCAGGTCTGAGAGCTGTGGCTTGGGCAGCAGGACGACATCGCAGTCGGCGATCAGCTGCTCACGACGGCGCACACCACCGACCGAGGCGGCCAGTTGCTCGTCGGAGACGCCGAACTGCTCCCCGTAGCCGTGCTCGAGGAAGATGCGGCTGCGCAGTTCCGGCTCGATCCGGTCGAAGTGCTGCGGATGGATCGGCAGCCGTCGCTCGTTCTCCTTGCCGGAATGCGACATGACACCGACAGTGAGTTGATCCACGTGGGCCTCCTTGACCAGCGGTGGGACGAGCACGATCCCGCTAGTCGGGATTCCCGGGTGTCTCGGACGGTGACGGCCGCCTGCGGGCCTGTTGCCGTGGTTGCTTCCGCTTCGCGGGCACGTTGACCTCCAGGTCCTGGAGGCGGCCCTCGATGACCGTACGGGCGACGTCGCCCAGCTTGCGGTTGTTGGTGCGCGCATAGGTTCGCAATGCGACGAACGCCGCCTCCATGTCGACGCCGAGACGCTCAGCCACGAGGCCCTTGGCCTGTTCGATGACGACCCTGCTGTTCAGCGCGGTCTGCAGCTGCTCGGTGACGATCTCGTGGTGGCGGATCGCGCGTTCCTGCAGCAGCCCGATGGTGGCGACGTCGACCAGGGCCTGGGCGTTGCGCAGCGCTGTTTCGCTCAGCACGCCCGGCTCGATCCGGAACAGGTTGAGAGCGCCGATCACCTCGGTGCGCAGCCGCATCGGCAACGCGTCCACGGCGGCGAATCCAGCCGAGGTGGCCGCGACCGCGAACCGCTCCCACCGGGCCTGCTCGGAGCGCAGGTCGGTGGCGCTGACCCGGACTCCGGTGGCGAAGGCGTCCAGGCAGGGGCCCTCGTCGTTCTGCACCTGGAACAGCTCCAACACCCGGACGTGCTCGTTGGAGCTGGCGATCAGCTGCAGGTGGCCGCGCTGGTCGGCCAGCAGCAGGCCGGCCGCGTCGATGTCGAGCAGTTCGACGCACCTGTCGACCAGCAGGTGCAGGAAGTCGATCACGTCGAAATCGTCGACCAGGGTGTCCGCCAGCTCGACGAACGTTTCGACAAGACGCTCATCAGCCATCTCGGTCCCCTCCAATGTCGTCCCCAGCGTATCGCCGTACGGTGGACAGAGCGCACACGTTCATGGTGCCTCGTCCATGAAATCGAATCTCAGCCGTCGAGCGACCACGTCGGTGGCCAGCTCGGCCAGCGGTCGCTGGTCGGCGAACGCCCGGGCGCGTAGCCGGTTGAACGCCTCTTCCATGCTGATGTCGAGCTGTACCGAGATCATGCCGGTCGCCTGGTGCACCTGCGGGGTACGCAGCTCGACGCCGAGTTCGAGGCCGTTCGTGCCGACGTGCTTGTCCAGTTGCAGCTGCATGGCGAGTTCGGCAAAGGCCAGCGAGTACAGCAACGTCGACTGGTCGAGCTCGCCAGCACGTGCCGTATGCAGTGCGAACACGCCGACCCGGATGGTGCCGACGACCATCGGCAGCGCGAACAGGCCGCAGGCACCTGCCTCGACGGCGAGCGGCGCGAACAGCGGCCAACGACGCTGGATCGCCGGCGAGTCGAGATCGGACACCAGCACCGGGCCGTTCTCCAGCCAGACGTCCAGGCTGGGGCCCTCACCCACGGTGACCTGGAGTTCGGCCAGTCGCGCACCGAGCGGGTCGGTGGAGTACCTCGTCTCCGGCCAAGCCGGCGAGAGGTCGACGGTCACCGTGACCCCGGTGACGCCCAGCCGGACGACGGCCGTGTCGCACAGCAGCGGCACGGATATCGACACGCCGAGAAGGGCGGCCTGCTCGGCCACCCAGACTCGCACATCGGCGCCTCGGCTGATGCCGCCGGCCGTCGTCATCGCGCTGATTGTCCTTTATGGATCAGCCAACCGTCGCAGGGGGGAGGCGGTCAGCGACACCGGCCGCCGTGGTGGCGCTGCTGCGCAGATCGTGTGCTGCTGCCGCCGCCTGGTCCAAAGCGATGGCGAGCGAGTCAGCACTGTGCGGCCCACGCGCCGGAAAGCGCCCACGCAACACGTCCAGTTCCGCGGCGAGATCGGTCGCAACGTCGGAGATCTTACGTAGTCGCGCCGCCACCTCTGCCGGCGCCGCGCCGGGCGCTGCCGGCCGGCTCACGTCGCCAGAGGCGGCGCGCGGTGTCAGCGGACCACTTCCGGAATCGTGTCCAGGGCGTGCAACACGTGCACGGCGATCTCTCCTGCGGCCTTGTTGCCGAGCTTCGAGTGCTCCTTCACGATGTCGGTCACGGTCTTGAGGCGGCGCTCGTACTGGGACAGCGAGACGATGACTTCAGTCGCCATTGGCATTCCTTGTCTGTGATCCGAACAGTGGTCTCACGGCCGCGGAGTCGCGGCAGCCGCTCGCAGCGGCGCGCCGACGGCGTGCAGGTGGTTCAGCACCGAGCCGTAGGAGCGCAGCACGCCGCATTCGGCGTAGTGGATTTCGCGAGCGCGGCAGAAGTCACGCACGATCGGCTTGGCGTGCCGCAGATTGGGCCGGGGCATGCTGGGGAACAGGTGGTGCTCGATCTGGTAGTTCAATCCACCCAGCGTGTAGTCCACCCAGCGGCCACCGTTCACGTTCCTCGATGTGAGGACCTGCTTGCGCAGGAAGTCCAGCGTGTGGCCCTTCGTGAGGGTGGGCATGCCCTTGTGGTTGGGGGCGAACGAGCACCCCATGTAGACACCCCACAGGCCCTGGTGCACCGCGATGAACACGACCGCCTTGCCCGGCGACAGCACCAGGAACACCGCTGCCAGGTAGGCGACGACGTGTGTGGACAGCAGCACCTTCTCCAGCCAGTTGGCCTTCACCTTGCCCTGCCACACCGCGCGAATACTGGACCAGTGCAGGCTCAGGCCCTCCACCAGCAGCAACGGGAAGAACAGGAACGCCTGGTGCTTCGCGATCCAGCGCGTCAGGCCGACCTTCTTACCGCCCTGGGCCATGGTGAACGCGAGCGCCGGGATGGCCAGGTCGGGATCGTCGTCCTCGTGGTTGGGGTTGGCGTGGTGCCGGTTGTGCTTGCTGACCCACCAGCCGTAACTCAGGCCGACGAGTCCGCCGTGCACCAGGCCGACAGCGTCGTTGGCACGGCGGCCACGGAAAATCTGCTTGTGGCCGGCATCGTGGCCGATGAACGACAGATGGGTGTAGACCAGAGCGAGAAAGCCCGCTGTGAACAACTGCCACCAGGAGTTGCCCAGGAATCCGAAAACGACCCAGGAACCGGCGAAAGCCGCGATGGTCAGGCCACTGGTCGCGATGTAGTAGCCGTAGCGCCGACGGAGCAGCCCCGCTTGGCGGACGACACGGGAGAGTTCCGCGAAGTCACTGCCGGGTTGCTGATCAGTCATGGTGGCGGCCGGTGAATTGGCCGTGGTCATCCGAGACCTCCGTCGTCGCGCACAGATGGCACACCGGGGGCCCGGGTATGGCCACGTCGCGAGGATCGCGACCTGGCGTCAGCGTACCGCCTCCCCGCCGGTCCGTCCCGACGGTCGGCGAACCGGTCGACAAGGCATAACCTGATCGTCACCAGGGCGATGTCATCGGGTGTAGCGTCGACAGTACCGAGAGCTTCTCGCACGCCGGCAACCAAGCCGACATCGTCCTCGGGGACTCATGCCGGTCGCTGGCCGACCGGGGACGGGAGCACCGACATGACGTCGGTCCCGCACATCAACCCGCTGGCCGCGCCGGTTGATCACTCGGTGCCCGGTTTGCGCCTACGGCTCAAGCCGAAAGCGGCAGCGACCTGCTTGGTCAACGGCGGCTGGTGGCCGAGAACGCGGGGCCTGTCGATCGAGTTGGAGGCCCTCGTCCACGTGCTCGACGTCCGGTTGGGCAACGTGACCAGAGTCGCTTTTGCTTTGGACGATTGGGAAACGGCGCCACGACGGACCACTGTGGACGGTCGCGTCGTGCGACCGGGGGGCTTCCACTCGCGGAGCGACCATGCCCTGCACGTGTCCGGAGCAGACCGTCAGCGGCTGGTGCACGACGACATCAAGGCCGATACCGTACAGGGACACACATCATGATCGCTGCCATTCTCATCCCCATCATTCTCGTCATCCTCGTACTGTTGGGCACCGGCGTTCGCCTCGTCCAACAGTACGAACAGGGCATCGTGCTGCGTTTCGGGCGACTGCTGCCGGAGATCCGCCAACCGGGCCTGCGGCTGATCGTGCCGTTCGCCGACCGGATGCGGAAAGTCTCCATGCAGACCGTCGTGATGGGCATCCCGGCACAGGGCGCCATCACCCGGGACAACGTGACGCTGACCGTCGACGCCGTCGTCTACTACCGGGTCATCGACCCGGTCAAGGCGATCATCAACGTCCAGCACTACCCGACGGCCGTGTCACAGGTCGCCCAGACCTCGCTGCGGTCGATCATCGGCCGGGCCGATCTGGACACCCTGTTGTCCGATCGGGACCAGATCAACGCGGAACTGCAGGCCGTCATCGACGCTCCCACCGAGGGACCGTGGGGCCTGCACATCGAGCGGGTCGAGGTCAAGGACGTCGCGCTGCCCGAGGGCATGAAGCGGTCGATGTCCCGGCAGGCCGAGGCCGAGCGGGACCGCAGGGCAAGGGTCATCGCGGCCGACGGCGAGTTCCAGGCGTCGTCCAAGCTGGCCCAGGCGGCCGAGGCGATGAGCGACACGCCGGGGGCGCTGCAACTCCGCTTGCTGCAGACCGTCGTCGACGTCGCGGCGGAGAAGAACAGCACCCTCGTGATGCCGTTCCCGGTCGAGTTGCTGCGCTTCTTCGAGCGCGCCACGGCACCCGAACCACAGGCCGCGGCACCGGCGAGCCACACGCCCCCGGTCGACGCGCCGGAGCCGACACCGGAAATCGCTGCCAGCACGACGAATGGCGAGCCGGTCACCGACCCCGCGTAAGTACTCGCACCAATCGGATCTGCCCAGGGCCTACCACAGGCTCCTGGGCAGATCTTCTGTCAGCACATCGAGTTCGGCGCGGGTCTTCGCCTCGTAGGCGATCTGTACGCGTTCCTCGAACTCCGCCATGGTGATGCGGCCCTCGCCGACGGCCTGCTGCAGTATCCCGACCGCCTTCTCCCGTTCGGCGTTCGACGCCCGAAGGTCCCGCTGCACCGCACCACCTCATTTTCCGTTTGCCGCAAGGCCTATTCCAGCGGCGTGCCGGCTTCACCGGTCGGCTGGGCGTACCTGGCGGCTTCCTGGTCCTGCCAGAGCGCTGCCTCGTCCAACGCGAACCACAATGTCTGGTCCAGCGCTGTGCGGTTGTCGATGGCCCGCGCCTCGCGGTAGACCTGCGCGACGCCTCGCCGTGCGTCGGCCAGCGCCTGGTACTGCGCCGGGCTGCCGGCGCCCTGCGTGTCGTCCAACGCCTTGAGCGCTGTGGTGACCGCTTCACGGGCCAGCAGGAACCGATGGTTGACCTCCATCGGCAGGACGGTGAACTCCTCAGTCATCACAAGCTCCCTGCTTGAGCAGTCGCAGCACGACCGGTGGTGGATCGGACCGCCACTCCCGGGCTCGCTGCTCGGCCAGCGACAACAGTGCCGCCGGCAGGTCGCGCCCTGCGAAGTCCGCCGGGCACCGCCAGACCCGCATGAGCACACCTGTGGTGACGAAAGTGGCGACCATCCGGTCGTTCGTGATGAGCAGAGCCCGATTGAAGATCGAGTCGCCCAGCCGGTCCCGTAGTTCCAGCAGGGCTTTTTCGTCGCCGTCGGCGATTCTGGCCACTAGCGGCCGTTCCCAGCCGACCATGCTGACAGCGGGCTAGCCAACCTCGCTTGGGGCGGGAAAATCGTCCTGGCGCATGTCGACGCTGCTCTCCGCCGATGTGGCGCGGGTGGGCTCACCTCGGCGCCATCGGCACCCTCAGCCTACGCCGGCTTGACCATCTCGGGCCCGAACCAGGGCGTCGACGCCGTCCAGGATTCGTGCCAGGCCGAAGTCGAACTCGTTGTCCGGGCCGTCCGCCCTGTCCATCACGCCGGTGGCCAGGACCGCGCTCAGTTCCGGGAACCGCCGCTCGTCGATGACCGCCCTGAGCATGCCGCTGTAGGACGCCATCGCCTCGTCCGCCGACGTGTGCGATGCGCTGAACGCCGCCTCGATCTGGGCCTGCATGGTCGCCTGGTTCCTGGTGTAACCGGACACCAGCATCAGTACGGACAGCCGTTCGGCCGCGGTGAGCCCGGTGCCGCGCAGTGCCGTCAGGGCGGTCTCGGTCCACGCGACCTCGTTGGGCATCGTCGGCAGTCCCTGGATCGGCACCTGCAGGACCCACGGGTGACTGCGGAACCCGGCCAGCATCGCCGACGCCCAGGCGGCCATACCGGCACGCCAACCGGTGTCCGACGCGCTCGGCGGCGGGCCGTACGCCACGTCCACCATCAGCGCGATCAGGTCGTCCTTGGCCGCCACGTAGCGGTAGAGCGACATCGTGGCGGCACCCAACTGGCCTGCCACCCTGCTCATCGACACGGCGCCGAGGCCGTCCGAGTCGGCAACGGCGATCCCGGCCCCGACGATCCGGTCCACGCTCAGCCCCGGCTTCGGGCCCTTGCCCGGTCGGCCCCGCAGGCCCCAGGCGGCCAGCAGGGGTGCCGGTAGTGGGCTGTCGCTCTGCTCGTCCATGGGCTCCGCTCTCCGGTGGTTGCTCCCATCCTAGGTTCTGTGTATAACATACGCAGAACCGCGTACAACATACGCAGAAGGAGCTCACCGTGACGAACCCAGCGATCGAGGCCACCGGACTGACCAAGGCCTACGGCGATCTGCCGGTACTGGCAGGCGTCGACCTGCGGGTCGAACCAGGCACCGTGTTCGCGCTGCTCGGCCCGAACGGCGCCGGCAAGACGACGACCGTGCGCATCCTGGCCACGCTGGCCGAGCCGGACAGCGGACAGGCCACGGTGGCCGGCTTCGACGTCGTCCGGCAGCGCCGCCAGGTACGCCGCGCGATCAGCCTGACCGGGCAGCACGCGGCGCTCGACGAACCACTCACCGGGCAGGAGAACCTGTGGCTGATGGGCAGGCTGGCCGGGCTGTCCAGACAACAGGCCCGCAGCAGGGCGGCCGAACTGCTGGCCGAGTTCGACCTCACCGAGGCAGGCACTCGTCGGGTGTCGACCTACTCGGGCGGTATGCGGCGGCGGCTGGACCTGGCGGCAGGCCTGGTCGGCCACCCGTCGGTGATCTTCCTCGACGAGCCGACGACCGGGTTGGACCCGCGTAGCCGGCAGGCCATGTGGCAGGTGATCACCGGTCTCGTCGGCACGGGAGTGACGGTGTTCCTCACCACGCAGTATCTGGAGGAGGCCGACCAACTCGCCGACCGGATCGCCGTGGTGGACGCGGGGCACGTGGTCGCCGAGGGCACACCCGCCCAGCTCAAGGGCCAGGTGGCCGGCAGGCGACTGGACATCACCCTGGTCGACCACCGGACGTTCGCCGAGGTCAGCGCCTACCTGGGCGACCGGGCCGTGCACCGCGACCCGGAGCGCGACACGGTCGGCGTGCCGACCGACGGCAGCGCGGCACACCTGCGCGCGGTGCTGGACGAGGTCGACCCGCGCCGCGACGCCGTGCTCAGGGTCGAAGGCCACGACACCACGTTGGACGACGTCTTCCTTGCCCTGACCGGCCACCGTGCCGACCCGACGACCGCGAAGGAGCAGGTCCATGTCTGAGCTCACGCTGCCGACCAGCGTGCCGACGACCGTGTTCGGCGACGCGCTGACCATGGTCGGCCGCACCCTGCGGCTGTCCAGACGCAACCTGGACGCGCTGCTGACCTCGCTGATGCTGCCGGTCATGCTGATGGTGCTGTTCGTCTACCTGTTCGGCGGCGCCATCCGGACCGGCGGCGAGTACGTCACCTACGTGGTGCCCGGCGTGCTGCTGCTGTGCGCCGGTTACGGGTCGTCGCTGACCGCGGTGAGCGTGTGCGTCGACATGACCGGCGGCATCATCGACCGGTTCCGCTCGATGGACGTCGGCGCGGCCTCGGTGCTCACCGGGCACGTCGTGGCCAGCACGGTCCGCAACATCGCGTCGACCGTCGTGGTGTTCGGAGTCGCGTTCCTGATCGGCTTCCGTCCACATGCGACACCGATCGGCTGGCTGGCGGCGGCCGGCGTCCTGCTGCTGTTCATCGTGGCGCTGTCCTGGCTGTCCGCCGCGATCGGCCTGCTGGTGTCGTCACCGGAGGCAGCCAGCGGGTTCACGTTCTTCATCATGTTCGTGCCGTACCCGAGCAGCGCGTTCGTGCCGGTCGCCACGATGCCGTCGTGGATCCGGGGCTTCGCAGGCCACCAGCCGATCACCGAGGTGGTCGAGACACTGCGTGGCCTGCTGCTGGGCACCCCGCTGGGCGACCACGCCTGTCTCGCGCTGGCCTGGTCCGGCGGCATCCTCGTCGCGTCGATCGCAGTGGCGGGTTGGCTGTTCGGGCGGCGGACCCACTGACAGCAGCACCGAGGGCGGCACCCGGTTTCGGGGTGCCGCCCTCGGTGGTGTGTTCAGTGGTGGCCGTGCGGTGCGGTCACGGTGATGGTCACCGTGGCCGTGCTGGTCGGCTGGGACAACCTGGTGGTGTCGATGGCCAGGTACTCGCCGTCGTCCTGCTGGCCGTTCGGCAGGATCTTGGCGTGCAGCTGGAACGGCGGCGTGTCGTTGCTGACACCGTCGATGCCGAAGTCGTTGTCGTTGCTGACGATGAGCGTCCGGCCGCCGTCGGTGGTGGCGACACCCTCGACCTTGTCATGGCCGAAGAAGCCGCCCGTGGGGTCGAGCGAGCTGACCAGGCCGCTGAGGTCCAGGTACAGGCTCTCGGTGCCCGGCTTGATGCCGACCGAAGCCAGGTCGGCAGTCGCGTCGGCGGTGTCGTCCGTGCCGACGAACGCGTCGATGCTCTGCTGGTCAGGACCGACCAGCAGGCCGCCCTTGGTGGCGTCGTAGGTCGCGCCGGGCACCTTGGCCTGCGGACCGACGTCGGTGGCACCGCGCAGGTCGATCTTGTACAGCTCCTTGAACGCGCCCGGCTCGAAGTTGCCGTCCCGCTCGTCGACCAGGAACGTGTGATCGTCCAGTGCTGTGATCTCGCTGACCGCGCCGCTGTTGTCCTTCGGGTCGTGCAGCAGGTACAGGTACTCGTGGGTGGCCTTGGTGTGCAGGTTGTAGGTGACGATGCGCAGCGTCGTCACGTTGGCGGGCTTCTTGGTGAGGTCGGGCTGCTGCAGCGCGGACTGCATGATGCCCACCAGCGTCGAGTGGTCCGGTGTGATCGTCAGGCCTTCCATGCCCTTGTTCGGCACGCGGTTGGCCAGTTCCTCGGGCAGCGAGCCGTCGAACGGCGAGAGCCGCTGCAGCTGGCGGCCGTTGCGGTCGAAATGGGTGATGAACGGGCCGTATTCGTCGGACACCCAGAACGTGCCGTCCGGCATCGCGACCAGGCCCTCGGAGTCGTAGCCGTTCGGGTCCAGCGGCAGGAGGTTGTCGTTCAGGTCGACGATCGTCTCGCCGGTCTGTGCCTGGCTGTTCTCCCGGCCGGAGTACGGCGTGCCGTCGGCGGCCTTGAGCGGGATGGTCTTCTCCAGCACGGCGTTCGTGCCGACCAGCTTGAACTTGCCGATCGACGGGTCGAACGACGGAATCGGCTCGACCGCGACCCCGTTCGGGCCGTCCACGTTCGGGCCCCGGTCGGTCAGGCCGTAGACCTCGTCCTTCGAACCGGGCACCTGGTACAGCGACGAGCCGAACGCACCGCCGGTGATCTTGACGCCACCGATGGTGGCCAGCGGCTTGACGTGCGTCTGGTACAGCTGGACGGCATCGCTCACCTTGTAGGTGAACGAGTCGGTGCCGGTGAAGCCGGCGGCCGGCGTGTAGCTGAACGAGCCGTCCTGGTTCAGGGTCAGCGAGCCGTGAGCGGGCGCCGAGTGCGCCACCAGCGTCACGGGCGAGCCCTTGTCGTTGTCGAGCAGTCCGTTGCCGTGCACGGTGAGCGTGCTACCGGCGGTGGTCCGGTAGGCGTCGTTCCTGGCAGCCAACCGCTGCTGCTGCCCGTGGCCCGACGTGTGGGCCTGCGCCACACCACCCACGAGCAACGACAGCGCCAGTGTCGTCGCGGTCGCGGCGGCGATTCCCAACCGGTTCATCCAGAGCCTCCTCGCGTCCGCGTCCCCTGACGCGGCGCCGGAAGTCTGAACAGCGTGGGTAGCCCGTCGGCGACCAGCGGGCAACGCTGCGGTGAACACATGGTCTCAGTGGCCGTCCTCACGCCCGCGACCAGCGCGAAACCGGACTCCGACGTGGTTTTCGGTGTCAGGCCAGGGAATCGGCGCCCAACAGGTCGGCCATCCAGCGGTCCAGGTCGGCCCCGTGCCAGGACCTGGTGGAGAACCGTTCCTGGGCGACCCCGTGCCACGGGCCGCCGCTGTCCAGGGTGATACCGGCCGCCTCGACGAGCGTGCCGACGACCCGGGCCGGGATCGACTCCGCGGCCAGTTTCGCCGTTGCCGCATCGAGGTCGGCCGCGCCGAGGGCGACCAGCAGGCACCAGTCGCCCCACGTCGCGCCGAGGTCGAACTGGCTCACGCCGGACTGTCCGCAGACCGAGGCCAGCACCGGGTCCAGCGGCACATCGGTGGCCATCCGCGCGCCGATGCCGTTGGCCTCGCACAGGGTTCGGACAGTGGCGAACAACCCGTCCGACACGTCCATGGCCGCGTGCGCCAGGCCGCTCTCGGCGAGCAGTCGACCGGCAGTGAGTTGGGCCTTCGGCCGCTTGGCCCGCTCCAGGACCAGTGCCGCGTCGTCGGTGGACAGCGTGGCCTGGTGAGCTTCGACCAGGGCGGCGCCCCACAGGTAGCCGGGCGAACCGACCAACACCAACCGGTCCCCCGCCGCCGCGCCCGTCCTGCCGAGCCGACGACCCGGCACGCACTGGCCGATCGCGGTCGCGGACAACTGTGTCGCGTCGCCGTCCCGCAGATCGCCGCCGACCACCCGTGTGCCGTGTGCCGCGGCGCAGGCGTCGACGCCGTCCAGCAGTCGCTCGAAATCGGCGACCGTGGTGCCCCTGGGCAGCGTGTAGTTGGTCACCAGCCCGAACGGGAGCGCACCGGCCGCGGCCAGGTCGGACAGGTTGATGGTGGCCAGCAGCCAGCCGGTGTCGAACATGTCCCGGTGGCCGAGCAGCGAGAGCAGCGGTGTGGGACAGGTGTCCGTCGTGGCAACGAGTTCACCGGTCGATCCCGGCGTGCCCAGCACGGCGCAGTCGTCGCCGAACCCCATCGTGTCCTGGTAGCGAGGCCGCAGCACAGCGGCCAGGATCTCCCGCTCGCCCAGGTCACCAAGGGCGTCATGACTGCGCGACATGATCGGCCAATCGGGACGGAGCGACGGTCCAGTCGCTGGAGTAGTTGTGCGGCATGGCCCCGTACGGGACTTCGCTCCCGCTGGTCGCGAGCAGCATCAGGTTGCAGATCCGGGTACCGGGACGCAGCAGGACGGGATGCCGCAAGTGGGAAACGATCTCCAGCGTGATGATCGCGCCGCCGCCTGCGCCGAACCCCGGACTGACCTGATGCGAGAGCACCACAGAGATACCCAGCCGCGCATAGTCGCTCGTGCCGTCCAGCAGGCCGGCCAGCCGATCGGACAGCTCGATGCGCTCCAACGTCGGGGCGAGCACGACTTCTCCAGGTTCGACCATCAGCCTGCCCTCACCGTCGAGGTGCTTCGGTCGTAGCTCAGGATGACTCGCCTTGTCCGCGATGTCCACCGGCCCTGTGCTCACCAGGCTGAACGCGGCGTAGCCGAGCCGCAGGCTCAGCGCCGCCGGCCTGATCATGGCCTGCTCGAACGGATCCACGCTGATCTCGCCGCGCTGGTGCGCCTGCCGGATCTCCCGGTCGGTCAAGACGTTCATGCCGCGTCCACCACGGCGCCGACCAGCGCACGGACGTCGGACTCGGTGACGACCCCGTTCGGCTGGTCGTCGCCGAGGCCCGGGCTGCGGTAGACGACCGTGGTTGGCGTGCGCTGCGGCCCCTGGACGACCAGCGTCGCCGTCAGGTCGTCGCTGATCGGCGCCACGGTGTGCACGATGTCGGTGTCGCAGGAGTAGATCTGTCCACGGTGGACATGCGGGGCGGCGACCCGCACCAGCCGCGTCGGGCCGTCGGCCAGCAGGGCTGCCGGGTCGCCCGGGTCGGAGCCGTAGCGGTACCGCTCGTACGCCTTGCCAGCACTCGCAGTTTCCGCGTACTCGACCATGTGCAGGCCGCTGCCCACCACGACGGTGGAAGCGAACTGCCAGCGGTGGCTGTGCGGATTCGACTCACCGAGCCTCGCTTCGCCCGCGGGCCAGACGTGCAGCCGGAGCTTGACGTCCGGCGCCGAGGACAGCACCAGCTTGGCGAAGCCGTTCGGGTGCCAGTACGAGCGCTGCGCGATGTCCCGCACAGCGGCGGCGTCGGAGACCGTTTCGATCAGCCAGGACGTGAACTCGCCGAGTCGGTCGGCGAACCGGCGCGCGGACTCCCGCAACTCGAAAACATTTTCGGTGCGCATTGGTTCCGCAAAACGAAGGCCGCCGGGGGCGGCGGCCAGCGTCGAACTCACGGGTGTCCCTCATCTCCGGGTGGGCTCAGGGGTGGAGTCGCCATGGCCAGTGCCGCGCCACGCAGGGCCGTCACCGAGTCCAGGGTCATCCAGATGGGTAGGTCGCCGTTGCCCCACGCCCACAGACCAAGATCGCGGTCGTAGCGGCTCCAGACGATGCGCAGCGCGGCGTGCAACCGCACCACCGGGACGGTCCAGGCTGCCCCCGACAGCGCCTGGACGACCCATGAGGCCGTGAAGTGCCGGATGGTCACCCTTGTGGTGCCGTGACCGTCCGGCTTCGGCCGAATCAGTTCCTCGATGACCCCGTCGTCCGGCCGTTCCCTGCTGACCAGCCATCCGACCGCCTGCTCGACGGCGTCCCGCACGTCGTCGCGGTCCTGGATCCGCAGGACCGCCCGCAGGGCCACGACGGCACGGGCTGTGTGCGCCACGGAGGGCTCCGGCCGGATGAGGTCGGGCTCGGCCTTCTCCGGCCACAGCAGCACTCCGCCGAAGTTCAGCCGGGCAGCGAGGAGGTCGTCGATCAGGCCCTGGGCCAGCGCGGAGTCCGGCCGTAGCCGCAGCGCCGTCTGCAACAGGACGGACAGCAGATAGGGGCGGGTGCGACTGAAGTCGTCCAGTTCGCGCTCCATCAGTGCCAGCGCTTCCTCGATCGGCATGGTCGTGCCGATCCGGAACAGCGCGTCGAGCACGGCCGCGGTGATCTCGGGCCTGCTCGATCCGGCGCGGCCGAGCCAGCCACCCTGCGGCGACCGCATCGACAGGAGGCTCGTGGCCACCGCGCCGAAGTCAATGTAGGGATCGCCTACAACGAGCATCGTCTGCACACCGTAGGCCGTGCTCAGGGCCGTCTGGTGCTGGTCTTTCTGCAGGTTGTGGCGCCAGCCGGTCGGTGTGCCGTCGCCATCCCTGATCAGGTAGTCGACCAGGCTGCGGCCTACCTGATGAAACACGTCGAGCAGGCCACCTGCTGTTGTCAGACTGTTCGCACTTGCGACGGTTGGCAGCCCGTGGCCTTGCGGCGACCTGGCCGCGTTCACCAGGTTGACCAGCGTGTTTCCCACATTGAAGTGGATGTCGAGTTGGCGCGCGTTGCCCCTGGAAGGCAGGTAGCGGCCGGTCTCCCACTGCGCGAGGTTGGCCCTGCTGACGCCGATCGACTCGGCTGTCTGCGCCTGCGTCTCACCGGCGGCCAACCGGATGCGTCTCAATTCGCGGCCTACATCCGCAGGCATGGGGATATCCGCGCCGGTGCCTATCGCTGGCTGACCAGCGGATGTAGGATCTGACATGCCAGCCTACCTACTTCATGTAGGCAATGTAGGGAAGGAGTGACGCACGCACCTCGCGGAGCCTACAGCACTCGCCTCGCGGAGACCGTAGCAGGAGCAGAGATGCTCAGCGGCGTGTCCCTTCGCGGCAGGCCACCAGGCCACCCGGCTGGCGGACGCGGCGCACCGGCGCAAGCGCCCAGTTGAGTCCAGGTTTCGGAGCTATGGGGGCATACGCGATGAAACAGCCTGAATCTTCGGAGGCACGAGTTTTCGGTCGAATAGGACGCTTGTTCGACCGTTGGATTGACCGGTTGTTCGCGGCAGAGGACGCGAACGCAGTCGGCCACGGCTGGGAGATCCGCCGCAAGCGCGGCGGGGGCCGGGTGTACCGGGACCCACGCTGGGACACCATCCGGTGTTGCGAGTTCTGCGGCGGCACCGGACTGGCGGTCAACGCATGGGCGGGGTGCGAACCGTGCGGCGGGACCGGAGTCATCCGGTCGGTGCCGGCGGTGGCCGAGACGGAGGCCCGGCGATGAGCCGCCGGGAGGCCAGGGACCAGATGGCCGAACTGGCCCTGGAGTTGAGCCGGCCACGCAGGCCCAACCCGGTGCTCGCCCTCTACCGGTGGCGCTACGAGATCGCCGCCGCGGCACTCGTCCCACTCGCGCTGATCGAGACCGACAGGGCGATCGGCCCGATCTGGCTGGCGGTGGCGCTGGCCGGGGTGGTCAGCATGGTGTGGCACTGGCCGACGGCCCGCCGGTTGGTGATCACGCGCTGCAGGGCGGTGCTGGTGCAGCACCGGCTGCGCACCGCGTTCGCCAGGGCCAGGGTGTGCACGCTGGACGGCAAGCGGCCGGCCATCCTGTGGACACGGCCGAGGAACGGCGAGATCCAGGTGTTTCTCGCCTGCCCCGCGGGGGTGGGCGTGGATCGCATCCGGCAACAGCGCAGGCTGCTCGCTTCGGCCTGCTACGCCACCGAGGTCCACGTGGACCGCCATCCGCGCTGGACCAATCTGATAATGCTGTCGGTAAGGACAGCCGACTGACCCGTTAATGGTGTCATGCTGTGGCCATGGCACCATTAACGGCGGCCGGCCGGCCCGACCTGACATCGGATTCTGTCTTCTTCGTCGGAAATGGCGTACTCCGCGTCGCGCCCATCGGCACCGGCGAATCGGGCGAGCAGAAACTCAGCCCGTCGTGGGCCGACTACATGGACATTTTGTGGTCATTCACCAAGTCCGGCACCATGGAACTGGCCGACTTCGCAGGCCTACCAGCGCCCCGCCAGGCCGAATGGTTCGACCGTGAGTTCCGGGCGGCGAACCACACCAACGCCAACGTGGCCGCGCTCCGACTACACCTGCTCGGTAAGATCCTGCACAGCAGCAGCGACATTCTGACGAATCCGTTACTGGCCGAACTCGCCAGATTGATCGTGTTGCCGGCGACCGACGAACAACAGCCGATCAGCGGTGTCGACGTCATCACGACCAATGTCGACTGCGCCCTCGAACAGAACATCGCGAGCGAATTCGAGACATTGTGGCAGCACGATGCCACAACGGTCGGCCGGGTGACGATCGACACCATTGTCGACTTCCGGCTTTCCGCCCGTTGGGTTCGTTCCGTCGCGGATTCCGGGCCGGAGTTCCGGGTTCGCGTCTGGAAGGTGCACGGCTGCCTCCGGGACCTGAAGATCGAACTGTCCCGCGACCGCGCCATGACCAGGAACGTGCTCGATCTGGCCGGTGACAAGGAGATCGGGCTGTGCGGCCAGGTGCCGACGGACACCCTCGCCGACCGTCTGCCCGGCTGGTCGCAGATCGCCGAGCCGAGCACGTCGACCCGGAGTTTCAGCGGCGTCTTCTCGCAGAGCGAGTACTTCGAGAACCTCCTGGTGCTGGCCGGACAGACCACTGATCACCACTCGGCCGACTTCCGGACGTTGCTGGAGACCCGGCCGCTGATCTTCGTCGGCTACGGCATCCCCGAGGTCGACGTGGATGTCGTCTACGCGCTGCAGCGGTACCGGCAGCGCGGGGACACGAAGCGATGGCAACTGCTGGCCGAGCGGGACCTCGGCGTCGGCAACAAGGAGCGGCTACGGCAGATGGGGATCGATCCGTGGTCGTTCCACGTCTCACCGATCGGATTCGCCGCCATGCCGGGCAAACTCCGCGCGGCCCGACGACACGAGTGGCGGCAGACCACCGAAGATCCGCTGACGATCCCACCCGAGCGGGACTGGCGGCGGTCGCTGGAACGGGTCTCCGCCCAGGCATGGTTGGAACCCCAACTCGCGGCGCTCCGCTCGCTGGCACCGCAGGTGGCACCCGCCACGTCGCTGCCGGTCAAGCGACAGCGGCTCGTCGTCGCGGGCCTCGGCTCCATCTGGCACGGCTTCGCGCTCACCAACGCACCGGACTTCCCGATCCAGCGGCGCGTGTCGGCCCGGCTCATCTCGGTGGACGCCGGGGTGCCCGGCGGTTCCGGCCTGGTGCCGGTGATGGTGGCCGCGGCGACAGCGGGGCCGAGTGCCGTCGGCGCGCTGACCTACTTCTCCAACGTGCCAACACAGTGGAGCGGCTGGGAGGCCATCGAGGACCTCTGCCTGTCCGCCGGGATCGGCGTGCACTCGTGGCAGCCTGCGGAGAACGAACCCGAGACGAACTCCGTCGGCCGCACCAGCCACGTCATCTTCTTCGACCCGGCAAGGGCGGACGGCATGTCCCAGTTGCCCCGGCAGCGATTCATCATGGACGTGCAGGCACTCGCCAACGCGGACCACGCGCCGCAGGTCGCCGACTGGTCGAAGCTGGTGGTCCCACCGGCCAGGCTGCACGACGAGTTCCAGACGCCCGACGAAGAGGATTTCCTTTTCATCGACAAGGAATCCGATCCGAAGATCGTCGCGGAATGGGTCGGCCCGACGGTGTACGAGACCGGCGCCAGCGGTGACGAAATGGTCCGGCTGCTGAAGCCCGCGAACGCGAAGCCGACCATCTGGACGGCCGGGGTCGGCTCCTTCGTGCGCACGATGGTCGCGCTGGCCGGCCGGACCCCCGACGAAGCCGCCTACGGTCGTGGCCCGCGCGGGGTGCTGGACCACCTGAGCGAGGACGCCAGCATCGAAGCGCTGGCGGACTGCGGTGACCTGCGGGAACGCTATCTGGCCAAGATGGTCGGCTTTGGTCGCCCAGGCATCTGGGACCACGGCGGCGTCGACGGCTTCACCTACCAGGACGAACTGGACTACGGCTGCTGGCTACGCGATCGCTGGGTGGACCTGGCCCCGGCCATGTGGCGGCTGCTGCGGACCGGCACCGACAGCGTCCTGAAGAAGCAGCACGACCAGATCGGGCGCGGTGTGCTGACCACCATCCACGAGGGTGGCCTGATGGCGTACTGGCAGTGGCCCGACGGGAGCACGGAGAGCGTCGTGGTCACCATCGACACGACCGCTGCCGAGCACGACCACGAGCAGCTCACGGTCACCTGCGAGGTGAGCTGCGCTGCTGGTCAGCAGCCGCTGGCGCCGGTCGAACTCCGGGTCAGCCGCCGTGAACTCGTGCTGGCGGTCGACGGCTCGGTCGAGCGACTCGGGCCGACGGACCCGATCCGGCGCAACACCCTGGCGGCAGGCGACACCGTGCGTGGTGCCATGGCCTACGGGCTCTGGGCGGCCGCGTACCGACAGCCTGCCGGTACGCGGGCCGACATCCGGCGGATCTTCCTGGCCAGCGCCGCCCTGGCGACGCTGAAGTGCTACGCCGGTTCGTTCGTCGACTTCCTGAAGCTGCTGGAACGGCTCCGCGGCTCCGATACC
The DNA here is from genome assembly GCA_036502345.1 of Pseudonocardiaceae bacterium. Classification (GTDB taxonomy): domain Bacteria; phylum Actinomycetota; class Actinomycetes; order Mycobacteriales; family Pseudonocardiaceae; genus DATEPR01. The sequence continues at coordinate 19,273 of DASXYT010000088.1, forward strand.
TGGTCAGCGATCTGGGGTGGAATCTAACGCGCGACCGCGTCCAGGCCGGCCCGGACGATGCTGTCCGCGTCGATGCCGTGGTAGCGGTACACGTCCTCGACCGAACCTGCCTGGCCGAACCGGGTCACGCCGAGCGGCACGGTGGGCACCTGGTTGATCGTGCCGAGGAACGCCAGTGTGTGCGGGTGGCCGTCCAGCACGGTGACCAGCGGGGTCGCCCGTGCGGCCGGGAATGCCTGGTCCAGGATCCAGCTCGACCCCTCGGCACTGCCCTGCCTCGCCCGCAGCGCCTCGAACAGCAGGCCGGGGCTGGTCACGCACACCACGTCGGCCGGGGTGCCCTGGGCGGTCAGCCGGTCGGCGGCGGCCAGTGCCTCGGTGACCATGGCGCCCATCACGGCGATGGTGACCACGGGCTGGTCGGTGCGGACCAGCGGATACGCGCCCGCCACCACCTGCCGCCGACGGCGGTCCCGCGCGGCCGGGTCGGTCGGCATGGCGGAGAGGTGCTGGTCGACCGGCCGGGTGGACAGCCGCAGGTACGCCGACGAACCGTCCGGCCTGCCCAGCCGGGCCAGGCTGGCCAGCAGCGTCCATTCCACGTCGATCGCGAACGCGGGCTCGTAGCTCACGCAGCCGGGCTGCTCGATCCCGATGGACGGCGTGGTGATCGACTGGTGCGCCCCGCCCTCCGGCGCGAGCGTGACCCCGGACGGCGTGCCGACCAGGATCGACTGGCCGCCCGCGTAGATGCCGAACGACCACGGCTCCAGCGCGCGCTCGACGAACGGGTCGTACATCACGCCGATCGGCAGCAGCGGCTGTCCCCACCTGCTCCACGTCGCGCCCAACTCACCGAGCAGGCCGACGAGGTTGGTCTCCGCGATGCCCAGTTCGATGTGCTGCCCTGTCGGCTTCTCCCGCCAGTGCAGGATCGTCTCGGCGTCGTCGGCGAACCAGTCCACCCGCTCCCGCGCCGACCACACGCCGACCTTGTTCACCCAGCCGCCGAGGTTGGTGGTGGAGCTGACGTCCGGGCTCACCGTGACCACCCTGCTGGCGGCCTCCGGCGCCTCCCTGGTCAGGTCCAGCAGCACCCTGCCCAGCGCGGCCTGGGTCGTGGTGACACCCGACGGAGTGCGGCCGATGTCCTCGGGCAGCGCGGGCGGGGTGTGTGTCGGCAGGTCCGGCCTGCGCAGCCGCAGCGCTGTGTCCGCGCACAGCCTGCCAGGCTCGCTGTCCTCGGCGAACCGCTGCCAGGGCTGGTCGACCGTGACACCGAGCCGACCGGCGAGTACGCCGAGTTGCTCCGTGGTCAGCAGTGACGAGTGGTTCTGCGGGTGGCCTTCGACCGGCAGGCCGTAACCCTTGATGGTGTAGGCGAAGATGACCGTCGGCCTGGTGTCCTCAATGGACTGGAAGGCGTTGTCCAGCGCGTCCAGGTCGTGACCGCCCAGGTTGCGGACGGCCGCCATCAGCGTCTCGTCGTCCAGCTCGGCCACCAGTTTCGCAATCGGCTCGATCTCGCCCGGCAGCCGGTCCCGCAACTGCTCCGGGGTGCAGCGCAGCAGCCGCTGGTACTCCGGGTTGGACATGGTGTCGATCCGCGCGCGCAGCTCGTCGCCACCCGGCAACTCGAACAGGTCGGACAGCAGCTTGCCGTACTTCAGTGTCACGACCTGCCAGCCGGCGCTGGCGAACATGCCCTGCAAGCGCTCGGCGGCGATGTTGGGCACCACCCGGTCCAGCGACTGGCGGCTCAGGTCCACGATCCACACGACCTCGCCGAGTTCCGCGACACCGGGATCGAGAATCGCCTCCCACACCGCGCCCTCGTCCAGTTCGGCGTCGCCGAGCAGCGAGAACTGCCGGCCGGTGCCCGCGCCCTCGAACTTGTTCTCGACGTACCTGCGGGCCAGCGCTCCCCAGATCGGCGCGGTGGCACCGATGCCGACACTCCCGGTGGAGTAGTCGACCGGATCCGGGTCCTTTGACCGACTCGGGTAGCTCTGCAGGCCGCCGAACGCGCGCAGCGTCGGCAGGTACTCCTCGCCCAACTCGCCGAGCAGGTAGTTGATGGCGTGCAGTACCGGCGACGCGTGCGGCTTCACCGACACGCGGTCCTCCGGCCGCAGGTGCCGGAACCACAGCGACGTCATGATCGACACCATCGACGCGCTGGACGCCTGGTGACCGCCGACCTTCAGGCCGGACGGGTTCGGCCGGACCCGGTTCGCGTGGTGGATGACCGCCGTGGACAGCCACAGCACACGGCGTTCGATCTCACCGAGAGCGCCGGAACCGTCTGCGTCGCGCTGCTGGCGAGTGGGAGCGAGGCTGGTCATACCCACATTGTGGGACTTCGCTGCTGACAGGGTCCAGCGCGGGCACCGAACCCGGCCTATGCGATGCCGCCGTTGACGTAGACGATCTGACCGTTCACCCAGCGCCCGGGGCCGGCCAGGAAAGCGATGACCTCGGCGGGGTCCTCCGGCCTGCCAAGGCGCTCCAGTGGCGGCTGGGCCGCCATGCGCGCGATGGTCTCCTCGTCCTTGCCGTCCAGGAACAGCGCTGTCGCCGTCGGGCCGGGCGCCACGGCGTTCACCGTGATGTCCCGGCCACGCAGTTCGCGGGCCAGGATCAGAGTGAGCCCGTCGACGGCGCTCTTGCTCATCGTGTAGGCGGCGTAGTTGGGCATGGACAGCTTCGTGACCGTGCTGGACAGGTGGATGATCGCGCCACCGGAGCGCACCCGGCGGGCCGCCTCCTGGCTGATCACGAACGCGCCCCGGATGTTCACCCGGTGCATCCGGTCCAGCGCGGCCAGGTCGTAGTCGAGCACCGGGGCCAGGATCATGATCCCGGCGGCGTTGACGACGACGTCGACCCCGCCGAACTCGGCCTCGATCCGGTCGAACATCTGCGCCACGGCCGTCTCGTCGGCCACGTCGGCCTGGATCGCGATGGCGCCGCCACCGATCTCGGCCACCGCCTTGTCGGCCTCGGTCTTGTTGCCGGCGAAGTTGACCACCACGGTGAACCCGTCCGCGGCCAGCCGCTTCGAGGTCGCAAGGCCGATGCCGCGTGATCCGCCGGTGACCAGTGCCACCCGGCCAGTGCTCTGGGTCATCGGGACTCCTTCGGTTGTGCCACTTCGGTCGCGTAGGTGTGGCCGAACAGGCCGGGCAGTCCGCCGGTGTGCACGAACACCGTGCGGTCCCCCTTGCGGATCTCACCGTCCCGCACGGCGGCGTGCAACCCGGCGAACGCCTTCGCCGTGTACACCGGGTCCAGCACGACCCCCTCGGTCCGGGCCACGTCGGTCAGCGCCGTTCGAGCGGCGTCGGTCAGCACGCCGTAGCCGGCACCGACCTGGTCGTTCCGCAGCCGCAGGCCGTCGTTCGGCGCGCCGAACGCGGCCAGCATCCCGCGTATCCGCTGCTCCGGATCGGCCACCGCACCGGTCGGCACGCCGAGCACCCGGTCCGCGCCGAGTCCGGCGACCAGGCCCGCCATCGTGCCGCCGGAACCGACCGCCACCACGACGTGCTTGGCGTACGGCGCCTGCTGCTCCAGTTCCCTGGCACAGTCGACGTAGCCGCGAGCGCCGATCGGACCGGAGCCGCCGAAGGGCACGACGTAGGGCCGGGCACCCGCTGCCCGCCGCTGCGCTGCCAGTTCGGCGGCCAGCGCCTCCAGCGCCACGTCGTCCACGTCACCCGCCCAGTGCACGTCGGCGCCGAGCAGGTGGTCCAGGCTGAGATTGCCGCTCGACGTGGCAGGCCGCTCGCCTGCCAACACCAGCAGGCAGGCCAGCCCGAGCCTGCTCGCCGCCGCGGCGGTGGCCCGCGCATGGTTGCTCTGTGCCGCCCCTGTGGTGACCAGGAGGTCGGCGCCGTCCGCGACTGCCGCGCCCGCCGTGTGTTCCAGCTTGCGGACCTTGTTGCCGCCGCCACCGAGACTGGTCAGATCGTCCCGCTTGAGCCACAGGTCGCCGGACAGCAGGCCGATGCGCTCGGCCAGCCGGGGCGCCGGTTCCAACGGCGTCGGCCACGTGCCGAGCCGGACGGTGGATGTCACGGCACGACGCTAACAGGATCAACCGGTGGTGACCGGCAAGCCGTAGTCGCGCAGGGTGATCGCGGAGGACGCCTTGTCGATGCCGCCCATGATCTTGCCCTTGCCCGGCAGGTGCGGCAGCGCCCGCATCACCAGGTTACGGGCCCAGATCCCCCGCCTGGTGGCCGGCAGGAACCCGCTCACACCACCCGGCGGCCGCTGCTGGCCCATGGCCACGTACTCGCTCATCTCCCGCTGGTAGGCGGCGAACGCGACCGTGTGGTCACCGTCGGCCGCGGCCAACTCGCCCGCCAGGACGTACGCCCCGACCAGCGCCATGCTGGTGCCCATGCCGATCGAGCCGCCGAACACCGAGTCGCCGAGCAGGACGACACGGCCGCATGCCCACTTCTCCACCCGCACCTCGCCGACCCTGGCGAAGTACAGGTCGTCGGTCGTCCACATCTGACGCAGCAGGCCGGGCACCTCCCAGCCGGCACCGTCGAACACCTGGGCCAGCAATGCCTGCTGGGCAGCCATGTTCCGCCGGTCGTACCGGAGTTCCGGCGACGCGAACGCGAACATCGCCCTGATCTCACCGGTGTCCCGGATCGGGTAGAGCATCGCCAGCCTGCCGCCGACGCCGTTGCCGGCCGGCATGCTGTGCATCAGTTCCCAGCCGTCGAGCTTCAGGTCCGTGCGGGCGGCGAAGTAGGCCGAGTAGTAGCCCAGATCGCGGACGACCGCGGCGCCGTCGGCGAAGGCCAGTTCCCGCACGCCGGACCGCAGCCCGTCGGCGCCGACGACCAGGTCGAACCTGCGGCCCGGGGATCGGGCGAACGTCACGTCGACGCCGTCGTCGCCGTCCACCATGCCGGTGATCACGTCGTCGTAGATGTACTCGACGCCGTCGGTCGCGCCGTGCAGGATCCGCACCAGATCGCCGCGCAGGATCTCGATCTCGGCGATGATGCCACCCGAGTCGCCGAAGTCGTCGGCGCGCATCGTGGCCAGTCGCTTGTTGTCCGCGTCGACGTAGGCCATGCCGTGGGTGCCGGTGTGGTGCGCGCGGATCTCGTCGATGATGCCCATCCTGGCCACGGCCTCCCGAGCGGTGCCCCGGATGTCCACCGCCTGCCCGCCGCTGCGCGGTACCGCGGCGCGCTCCACGATCGTGGGCGTGTAGCCGTGCCTGCGCAGCCAGTACGCCAGTGCCGGACCCGCGATGCCCGCTCCCGAGATGAGGATGTTGCCTCGCATGATGTTCTCCCCGGTTTGGTTGGTGTCTTGCGTACACCGTACATAGGGCGGCGTACAGTGCAAGCAGGATGACGAGCGCACTAGTGCGATGGAGGCCGGATGAGCACCGAAGCGCCCTACCTGCGGATCGCGGGCGAGATCGGCGAAAGCATCGCCGACGGCACGCTCCAGCCAGGCGATAAAGTGCCGTCGACCAGGCAGATAACCCGACAGTGGGGTGTTGCCATGGCGACCGCCACGAAGGTCATCACCGCCCTGCGCGATCAAGGCCTCGTGGAGACCGTGCCCGGCTCGGGAACGGTGGTTCGATCAGCGAGTGCACTATCCCAGCGCACTACCGCTCAACCCGAGCTGTCCAGGGACCGGATCGTGCGCGCCGCGATCGAGGTGGCCGACACCGAGAGCATCGCGGCCCTGTCCATGCGCAGGGTCGCCACAGCTCTCGGCGTGGCCACGATGTCGCTCTACCGGCACGTGCCCGGCAAGGAGGAGCTCACCATGCTGATGGTGGACACCGCGTTCGGCGACTTCCCGTTCCCGGAGCGACGGCCGACCAACTGGCGGGCGTCCGTCGAGTACGCCGGACGTCTGATGTGGACGGTGTTCCGGCGGCACCCATGGGCAGCCGAGCTGCTGTCCCTGACCCGGCCGCAACTGCTGCCGAACCTGCTCGACTACACCGAGTGGACCTTGGGCCCGCTGACCGCGCTCGGCCTGGACAACGACACCGTGCTCTGCTTCCACCTCACGCTGTTCGGCCACGTGCGCAGCACAGCGATGAACCTGCACGCCGAGACACAGGCCGAGCAGGACACCGGGCTGACCGCGGACGAGTGGATCGAGACGCTGGAACCCGAACTGCGCACGCTGCTGGTGTCCGGCCGCTATCCGGCGTTCGAGTACATCACCACCCAGGAGTTCGACCTGGACCTGGACAAGCTGTTCGAGTTCGGCCTGCGCAGGCTGCTCGACGGCTTCGAGGTACTGCTCCGACAGCGGGCCCGGCCACGCTGATCGGGGCATTGACTACAGGGGTTCGGATCCACAACCCTACTGGTCATGCGCTATGCGGAACTCCCGACGACCGACGTGGAGAGCTACATCGAGGCGCGGCCGGACCGGGTGTGGGACCTCGTCACCGACATCGAGTTGATCGCCGAGATCAGCAGCGAGCTGACCAGGGTGGAATGGCAGGACGGGACCGACAGTCCCTGTGTCGGTGCCGTGTTCGTCGGCCACAACTTCCACACCGCCATGGGCGAGTGGCGGACCACGTCCTTCGTGATCGAGTGCGACCGGCCCCGGGTGTTCGCGTGGGCGGTGACGGACGTGGCCAATCCGTCGTCGATCTGGCGGTTCACGCTGCGTCCCGACGGTGCCGGCACAGTACTCAACCAGTGGGCGCAGATCGGTCCCGGTCGGTCCGGATTGAACTACGCGATCGACGCGATGCCGGACAAGGAGGAGCGGATCATCGCCCGGCGGCTGGTCGAGTTCCGTGCCGGCATGACCGCGAACCTGGCCAGGATCAAGGAACTCGGCGAAGCCGCGAGGGCGTGATGCGGACCGCGACCACGGTCGAGTTCGCGCGTGGGTGGCGGGAGACGGTGGACTTCGTCGTCGAGGCAGAACTGCTGGGCCTGGACGTGTGCTGGGTGGCCGAGGCGTGGGGCTCGGACGCGCCGTCGCCGCTGGGCTATCTCGCCGCACGGACCAGTCGGCTGTTGCTCGGCTCCGGCGTGCTCCAGTTGGGCACCCGGACCCCGACGGCGATCGCCATGACCGCGCTGACGCTGGCCGAGTTGAGCGAGGGACGGTTCCTGCTCGGGCTGGGCAGTTCCGGGCCACAGGTCATCGAGGGCCTGCACGGGGTGCCGTTCGCCAAGCCGGTGACCAGGATGCGCGAGACACTGGCGGTCATCCGGCAGGTGTTCGCAGGCGAGAAGGTGGACCACCAAGGCGATGTCGTGCGGGTGCCGCTGCCGGGTGGCGACGCGCGGCCGATGCGGTTGACCATGGCGCCCAACGAGTCGATTCCGATCTACCTCGCCGCGCTGGCGCCCAACATGCTGCGCCTGACCGGCGAGACCGCGGACGGCTGGCTGGGCACCAGCTTCGTGCCGGAGGGTGCCGACGCGTACTTCAGCTATCTGCGCGAAGGCGCTGCCCGGACCGGGCGGACGGTCGCCGATCTCGACGTGTGCCAGGGCGCGGAGGTGGCGTTCGCGGCCGACGATGACGACCTGCGCCGGATGGTGGCCGGCCGCAAGCGGGAGTTGGCGTTCAGCCTCGGCGGCATGGGTTCGGCCACCACCAACTACTACAACGACGCCTACAGCAGGCAGGGCTGGGCGGACGTGGCCGCCGAGATCCGGGCGCTGTGGCTGGCCGGTGACCGGGACGCGGCGACCGCGCTGGTGACCGACGGCATGGTGCTGGCCACCACGCTGATCGGCACCGAACCGATGGTGCGCGAACGCTTGCGCACGTGGGCGGAGGCCGGTGTGGACACAGTGCGCCTCTACCCGGCGGGCGAGACGCTGGATGCCCGGCTCACGACCTTGGGCAGGGCGATCGAGATCGTCAGGTCGATCGCGTAGCCATCAGGCCGGCCCCGAGCACTGTCAGGCCGGCGAGGAACCACGCGACGGCCGTGATGCCGTCGGCGCTGTAGACGAGGGTTGCCGCCGCGATGCCCAGCGCCGTGCCGAGACCACGGGTCATGTTGAGAATGCCGGCCGCCGAGCCGGAATCACAGCGCGGCACGGCCGCCATCACCGCCGCGTTGTTGGCCGGGGTGAACAGGCCGAGCCCGACCCCGGTGACCACGAGCAGCGCGGCGAGCAGGCCCAGTGTCGGCCGGGTGAGCGCGATGCCGGCCAGGCCGACGGTGGCTACCGCCATGCCTGCCACGGTGACCGCGCGGGCGCCCCAGCGGTCGGCCAGCCTGCCGGCGAACGGGGCCGTCACGCCGAGCGCGACGGGGAGCAGCGTCAGCACGAGGCCCGCGCGGCCCTCGGTGAGCCGGTAGTGGGTGGCCAGCGCGAGCGGCGCGGTGAACAGCAGGCCGAACATGGCGGTGTAGGACAGCAGGCCGCTGGCCAGGCTGGCGCTGAATGCCCTGCGGCGAAACAACTTCAGGTCCAACAGTGGAGCCCCGGCCCGCCGGGCGTGCCGCACGAAGAGGGCGCCGAGCAGCACGGCGGCGGCAGCCAGGCCGGCCAACAACGCGGCGGGTTCCGATCTCGTGGCCAGGGACAGCGCCAGCATCAGCAGCGCGATCGACGGCACGAACAGGGCAAGGCCACGCCAGTCCACGGGTTGCCTGGCCGCCAGGTCGCGGCTGCGCGGCAGGAAGAACCAGCCGGTGACCACGCCGAGCACGCCTGCCGGCACGGTGAGCAGGAACAGCAGCCGCCAACTGCCCAGTTGCAGCAGCAGCCCACCGGCAGCCGGGCCGAGCGCGAGACCGACGGCCTGCGCGGCGCCCTGGATGCCGACCGCGCGGCCGAGCATCCGCCGTGGCACGGCGGTGGCGATCAGGGCGACGCTGTTCGCCTGGAGCATCGCGGCACCGACCGCCTGCACCACCCGGAACACGTCCAGCCAGAGCAGGTTCGGAGCCAGGCCGCAGGCCAGCGACGCCAGCGCGAACACGCCGAAGCCGTACGTGTAGAGGAGTTTCCTGCCGATCGTGTCGGCCAGCCTGCCGACCGGTGCCACGAGGCTGACCAGCGTCAACAGGTAGCACAGCGCGACCCACTCGGTCTGCGCGCTGCCGGCGTGCAGGTCGTGGCCGATGGCGGGCAGCGCGAGCGACACGATGCTGGCGTCCAACTGACCTATGAACGCGCCGATGCACACCGTGGCCACGACCAGCGCGGGAGCCCAGCCCGCGGTGGCGATCCGACGCGGTCGAGCGGGTTCACGGAGCAGCACCTGCCAGCTCACGTGGCCCACCTCCAACCTGTCGTACCCAGATTATATCTGTATCAGATCCTTTCGGTGTTGGATGTTCCTCGGGTCACAGTGGCCGGACACGCGTCCGGGGTGGCCCAGCGGGCCACCCCGGCGCAACGTTGTCAGACGAGGGTCGAGCTGCTCACGCCTGCTATCTGCCTGAGCGCCTCAAAATCCCACCAAGCATTCTTGAGAGTCCCGACCAAGTGGACCGTAAATGCCTGGACATCTGCTAGAACGGCGACAAGGATCGCCACCAGCTCACTCCTTTTTCGGATCACGGGACCGTTCGTTCCGCTCTCCCCCGACACAAGCGGCAGAATCCGAACCACATTCGGATATCTCGACAGACGGGGCGGCTACGTGGTGTACGCGTGCCTGCCCAAGTTAACTCGATCGAGTGTCACCCAATCGAGTGCACGCCTTGCGTAATGTCGCTTCTGGCGAGTTGTTCCTCGTACCATGGGGGGACCCTACCACCCCATCGGGAGCCGATTGTCGAGAGGGCACTTGATCTAGCTCAGTGCGATTCGGCACCCGATTCCGCAGGATTCTTTGCGCCCCGCCGGAGGTGTGGCTGCGCGCCTTCGCGGGCCGCCGGGACGTCGTCGGGCATCGCGGCCAGGTGGGCGAGCCGGTCCTCGACCAGAGCCAGCCGCTGGGCGTCGGACCGATCACGATGGATCGCGGCGCACTGCTCCCACGCCTCGGCGGCGTCCGGCCTGCGACCGGATGCCAGCAGCGCACGGGCGTGCAGGTCGAGGGCTGCCGCCTCGCCCTCGGCGGCCCGCGACTCGCGGGCGACGGCGACCGCGCGAGCGGTCTGCGGCACGGCCTCGTCGGGCTTCGCGACTCGGAGCAACGCTTCGGCGCACGCCAGCCGGGCGCGCCGTTCAAGATCAGGATCGGCGACCGGAGGAATCGACTCGACTGCTCGCCGGCCGTAATCCTCGGCGACAAGGCAGTCGTCTCGTGAATCGCGCATCAAATAGGTAACCGACAGGCCGACCATCGCCGCAACCTGACCATTGCGATGCCCAATTTCCTCATCCATCAGCAATGCTGAATGATAATTGCTGATCGCCTTGTCGTAGTCTCGTCGGCCACGAAATATGTCGGCCAACCTTTGCATGACCGATGCTCGCAGGTGCACGTGTCCGGATTCGGTGGTCATACGTAGGACCGTTTGATAATGGGCTATACCCGAATTGATGTCGCCGGCCATGATTTCCAGCCGCGCCATGTTGCACAGCGAAGTCTCCTCACCCTGGGCACTGCGCGCACTCTGGGCGAGATACGTGGCAAGGTGGAAATGTCGCCTGGCGACCTCGATCTCGCCTGCCTCGAGGGCAAGGAGGCCGATGTCGTTGAGAGTCGCGCCCTCGGCCTCAGCGTTTTGTGTCTTCCTCGCGGCGACGACCGCTCTGTCCAGGGCATCCGCGACG